>CAJUCA010000045.1 GCA_910585265.1 uncultured Oscillospiraceae bacterium
TTTGCGGCCTGCCAGGATATTTCCCTGGCAGGCCGCTTTTCGACAAGCTGAGCCCTCGGATTCCCAAAGAAATCCGAGGGCTGGTGGTCGGAGTGCCGGGATTCGAACCCGGGGCCTCTTGGACCCGAAGATTCGGCTGAAAAGTCAGGGGGTGCGCTCCGCCCCGTTTTGTTCCGTTTGTTCCAGCAGAAAGTACTTCCCAAGTATCTCCGCTCCAATCCCTCTATCCGCTCCCCCCCACAGTCTGGGTCACCATTTGGGTCTGAACCAAAACCGTCACCCGCGCCTCACTTGAACACGGCCCCCTCCAGTTCCAGCTTCTGCCCGCAGCGGTTATCGATGTCCTGGCCGTTGCTCTCAAATTGGCTGCCGGAGAATTTCAGCGGCACCTGATTGGGAACCTGCTCCAGCAGCACGGCGGTGCCGTTGCCGCGGAAAACATCGTCCAAAAACCGGCTGTCGGATGGGCTTCCGTTTTCGGCGTTGACATGGAAGCCCACGCCGTTGTTCTCGAAAATGGATTCGTGGGCCACCACCCAGGAATTGGTATGGGCCAGCACCCCGGTGTCCCATCCGGCGAAGCGGCAGTCCGTCAGGTACACCCGGGCGGAGGCGGACAGGCCGGTGCCACTTCCCTGGCCCATAAAGTCGATATCCTCAAAGAACCAGACGGTGCCTGACTGCGTGTCCACCTGGACTGTATCAGTAAAGGTGGTTCGGTTCCCCGACTCGTCCCTGCTGCCGGTGAGATTAACAGGCCGCCCATCCAAAACCAGCTTCTCCGTATAGGTCACAGG
Organism: uncultured Oscillospiraceae bacterium; assembly: GCA_910585265.1. GTDB lineage: Bacteria > Bacillota > Clostridia > Oscillospirales > Oscillospiraceae > Enterenecus. Next base: position 798 of record CAJUCA010000045.1, read on the forward strand.
CGGGAGGTGGATGTTCACCTGCTCCTTTTGATCCACCGTCTCCTCGATATGCTTCAGCAGGGCCTCCAGATCCTGAACGGTGTCCATGGGCGCATCCTCGACGGTATAGTCATGGGTCCCGTAAATCTCCACCATCTGCATTTGGTGGAGCCGGATAACGTCTCCGTTCTTCATATGCAGTGAGATGGTCAGCTCCGCCGTATGCTCGCCAGTGGCGGTGGCCACATAATTCACATAGACGATGGCGGCACTGTTGGGAACATAGTCCGTGTCGCGTACAGGCTGGGCGCAGATCATTTGTAACTCCTTGTCCAGTCCAGTGACCTCGGCGGTCATATGGTCCACCAGCTCCAAAAACGCCTCGTCGGCATAGGTCTCACTGCCCGCCAGATTGGCATAAAGCAGGACGGGGTAGCGGTATACCTCATCTGCCGGCCCATTGGCATAACGCTGGTGCGCGGGCTGAAAGGGGGCATCGGCCCAGGCAACGCACAGCTGGTAGGCTGTCCCTTGGCTGGTGTAAATCACCTCGGCGTTGCCGTTGTCATAGACCTTGGGACGGCTGCGGGTCCCAAACGCCAGGAGCACAAGAACCGCGGCGGCGGCAAAGACAATGAGGGTGCTGTACAGCACCCTCCCCGGTATATACCGGGGAGGACAAACCCCTTTCCGGACGTTGACGGTCTGCGCACAGCAGGGACAGAATGACGCCTCCTCAGGGAGGGAGCGTCCGCAGTGAGGGCAGGACTTCATATCAAACCGCCTCCATCAAACGCAAAACATCTTTATACCGCTTCTGGGGGGGCACCTGGGTGCAGCGTTGAACCACCCGGCCCAGATGCCCCTCCGCCAGCCGCTTGGCGGGGTGCTCCCCGGTGAGCATCACGTTGATGAGCACCCCCAGGGAATAGATATCCGTCCGCGCGTCGGACTGGGACAGCCCATACTGCTCCGGGGCGGCAAAGCCGGTGGTGCCCAGCACCTGGGTGTCTATCTCCGCCCCCGGCTTGTGGAGCCGGGCGGCGTCAAAATCGATGAGCACCGCCTCGTTCCCCCGGAGGATGACGTTTTCCGGCTTGACATCCCGGTGGACCGCCGCCATGGAGTGGAGCACCCACAGGGCCATGCACAGCTGCTTCACGATATCCTGCGTTTCCCTGGGGGTAAACAACGCCCCCTTCAGCAGAAAACCCAGATTATCCCCTTCAACGAACTCCTCCACCACCAGATTCTCCCCGTTCCGTTCCGCCGCCTCCATAATGAGGGGCAGGTTGGGGCAGGAATAGCCCAACAGCTTTTTGTAAACCTCTCCATTCCCTGTGAACCGGCGGAGGATGAACCGCTTCCCCGAGCTTTTGTGCCGGATCAGGAAAACGCCGCCCCGGGGGTTCTCCTTCAGCAGGCGGCACTGCTCATATTCTTCCTCCAGGACTTGCTCCAGCCAGGTATACAACGCGGCCACCCTCCTGCCATATCAAAAAAATCCACAACCCTATGCAGCCGGCATATTGTATTATCCGCGCCGTTTTAGTAAAGTAAGTATACACGATTTCATCCGGAAAGTAAAGAGGAGGCGCGGACATGGCGGACAAAACCACCGGCGAGCTCCAGCAGGAGCTGATGGAGCAGCCAAATATCAAAGCATATCTCAGCGATAACCAGTCCATTTTTGTGGAGCCGGGCATTTTGGACCTGCTGGAGGCCCTGCGCATACGCTGCGGGCTGTCCAAGGCGGAGATTGCCCGCAGGTCGGGCATGAGCGAGGTCTATCTTCACCAGGTATTTTCCGGGCGGCGCAATCCCTCCCGGGACCGGCTGTTGTCGCTGTGCGTGGGGCTGGGCGCGTCCCTGGAGGAGGCGCAGCAGGTGCTCCGGCAGGCGGGATACGCCCAGCTCTACCCCAAGCTGAGGCGGGATGCCGTTATCAGCCACGGGCTGATCCACCGTCACACACTCAGGGAGATCAACGAGGCCCTGTTCGCCGAGAATGAAAAGACCCTGTCCTGAGCGCACCGGATCCTTGCCTGCCCGGAAACGGAAAAGCCCGAAACCCTATGCAGCCAGTTAATTGTTTTCCCCTCCATGTTTTGGTATGATTGGGGCATGACATACTGCGCGAAGCGCAGAAAAAGGAAGGAAGGAAAAACGATGAAAAAAACAATGTGGGGCCAGCGTCTGCCCGCTCTGCTGCTGGCTCTGGTGCTGTGCCTGGGGCTGCTGCCCGCCGCCGCCTTCGCGGCGGAAGGGGGCGGCGAGACCCCGGACGCCACCGAGTCCGGCGAAACCGCAACCGAGCCTGGGCCTGAGCCCGAAACGCCCGGCACCTCCGACTTTGTGATCGTAAACGGCGTGCTGAGAGACTACAACGGCCCCGGCGGCAATGTGGTCATTCCCGACAGTGTGACCAGCATCGGAAACGCTGCGTTTTACGGATGCAAAAACTTGACCCAGGTGACGATTCCCGACAGTGTGACCAGCATCGGAAACAGTGCGTTTTACGAATGCAAAAACTTGACCCAGGTGACGATTCCCGACAGTGTGACCAGCATCGGAAACAGTGCGTTTTACGGATGCAAAAACTTGACCCAGGTGACGATCCCCGACAGTGTGACCAGCATCGGAAACATGGCGTTTGCTGGGAGCGGCCTGACCAGCGTGGTTCTTCCTGGCAGCGTGACCCAGCTGGGCGATCCCAGTGACTCGCCGGCAGTGTACGGACGTGTGTTTGTATCCTGTGCTAACCTGACCAGCGTGACCCTCTCCTACGGCATCACGGAAATTTCCGATTTTATGTTTTCCGACTGTACTGAACTGACCAGCGTCACCCTTCCTGATAGTTTGCGTACAATTGGGAACACCGCCTTTGGCAACTGCGATAGCCTGCGCAATGTGACCATTCCCGACAGTGTCACTACCATTGAATTTCAGGCATTTTTCGGGTCGGGTCTGACCAGCATCACCATCCCTGACAGCGTGACCAGTCTTGGCGGCTATGCATTCTTCAGGTGTTGGGATCTGACTGATGTAAAGCTTGGTGATGGGATCAAAACCATTGAAAACGGTCTGTTCTCTGACTGTCAATCCCTGACCGGCGTCGATATTCCGGATGGTGTGACCAGTATTGGTCAATATGCGCTTCGAGGGCTTAAAAAATGTCAGAACATCACCATTCCCGGCAGCGTGACCTCCATCGACAATCTTGCCTTTGGATGGGACTATGTAACAAATATTACATATAAAGGCACACAGGCCCAGTGGCTGGAGTTGAGTAAGGCAGCGGCCGAAGCCAATCCGGGCGTCCGAAAGGCTGTGGTGCACTGTACGGACGGCGATATCATATCGACCAAGCAGGTGATAGTGGCCTTCTATGGTGTCAGTGCCTCTCAAAATAAGAAGATCAACGTGGGCGCCCCCTATGGTGAACTGCCCACCCCCACCCGTTACGGCTACAGCTTCGACGGCTGGTACACCTCCCTCACCGGCGGCAGCAAGGTGGACGCCTCCACCATCGTGACCAATAGATCCAACCATATACTGTACCCCCACTGGATCGAGGCCAAGGTCGATCTGACCGTCTCCCCCAGCAAGGTGAGCTTCGACAGTGTGAAGGAGGGCTACGCCCAGCCCGCCGCCAAGACGGTGACGGTGAAGAACACCGGCAGCGCTTTCTTCGCCCTGCCCCAGCCCTTTGCCAGCAGCTTTGAGCTGGGCAGTCTGAGCATGACTTCCCTCAACGCCGGCGCCTCCGCCACCTTCACCGTCCGCCCCAAGGCCGGCCTGAAAGCGGGGACTTACAGCGAGACCATTACCGTGAAGACCGCCGATGGCAAGGCCTCCGCCTCTGTGTCCGTTAGCTTCACCGTGGAGGAGGAGGCTGTCCCGCCCGCCTCCAGCTTCACCGACGTGCCCCGCTGGTTCGCCGCAGAGGTGAGCTGGGCGGAGGCGAACGGCATTGCCGAGGGCTACGGAAATGGCAAATTTGGCACTGATGATCCCTGCACCAACGCCCAGATCCTCACCTTCCTCTGGCGGGCCGCCAATACGCCTGACGCCAAGGCCAAATCCCCCTTTACGGTGCAGTCCTACTACCAGGGCGCGGTGGACTGGGCCTACGGGGAGGGCATGATCGACGGGTCCTTTGACCCCAAGGGCTCCTGCACCCGTTCCAGTGCCATGGTGTATATCTGGCAGGTGTTCGGCAAGCAGTCTGCCCCCGCCAGCTCCTTCGTGGACGTACCCGCCAACGCGTCCTACGCCGCGGCGGTAAACTGGGGCGTGGCCAATGGTGTGACCGAGGGCTTCGGCAACAACGATTTCCAGCCCGGCAAGGTTTGCAGCCGGGGCGAGATCGCGGCCTTCCTGTACCGGGCTTACAACTGAACCGTCCCGACCAAGCCGGGGCCGGCTGTCTGCTGAGACGGCCGGCCCCGGTTATATCGTGCCTGGAGCGCGGCGGCAGAGAACGCCGGAAAAATCTGCATGGCAGTACGAGCATGAGCAACTCACCTGTTTTTAAGAGAGAAACGAATCCACATGGCAAAAAAGCACGCCAGCGGGGAAGGCAATATCTGTATACACAAAGACGGTCGCTGGGGGGCTGTTTAAGGAAGGGAGATCCCCCAAAAAATGAGGACGCTTTGGAAAAGTTCAGAAAATCTTAGTGTCGACAGCAGATGTTCTTCAGGGCATCCTCCGCCAATGACCGCCCATCTGAGTTGAACTCTGCAACCCAAAAATGTAGAACCCCGTGTCAGCCCTTGTGAGGGCTTGTGTGGCCCTCCTGCGGGGCGGGTGGCATCCGTACACCTCCGAGAGGAAAAACGCGGTGTTGGCCCCTTTGTGGGCGATTGTGATGGGGAGCGGTTTTCTCCCCAAAAACGGAAGCGTCTACGCAGACAGAAACGCCGAGAGGCTGGGCAAGTGTACCCAACCTCCCGGCGCATTTTTTGCCCCGACGGTACCCGATTTTGCTTCGGTAAAATGCCCAGGGCAAGGGCAAAGCAGGGCGTTCGATTTTCGTGCGGGATAAACTGAGTCCGCTTCTGCCCGCAGTGCGGACAGAAGCGATGTGCGCGGAAAAGTGTGGTGAGCAGTAAGTGAGGGCAGCGCAGAAACGCCCCGTTGGGGCGGAAGCCCACCCTTTTGGTGGGGCAAGCATCGCATCCGGCTATACGCCGCCCGCACTCGCCGGAGCGTTGCCCCGGCTCCCCCTGCCCCTGAAGGGGAGAAAAAGTGCAGTGCAGAGAGAGGAATGCCCCTCAGAATCTGGGCCGCAATAAACAAGGAAAAAGCCTACTGGCGAAAAACCATCTGCGTCAAAAAGTACTGTTGCAAGAGATTGCGAATTGCACCAGTGTTACCAAAGAGAAGGCCCGTCGGGGGAAATAAAAAAAGATGTGTCTAAAGTGATAATTCTCGCCGTTTGCGGTAGCTATTCCCAACCAGGTATGGTATGGTCTGACGTTGCGAAAGGAGTGAGACACCATGGCCAAGAAGCGGGCAAACGGCGAGGGCAGCCTCCGCAAACGGAGCGACGGCCGCTGGGAGGGCCGCTACACAGCAGGCCACGACCCGGAAACAGGCAAAGCCATCTACAAAAACGTCCTGGCAAAAACCCAGAAAGAATGCAAAGAAAAACTGTCTGCGGCATTGGAGCTGGCGGGAAAAATCGATGCCAGCAAAACGGGCCAATTTACGGTAGGCCAGTGGGCCGAAACCTGGTTCGAAAACTATGCCAAGCCCTCTATCCGCGAGACCACCGCCGCCTATTACAAGAACTACATCGACAAGCACATCGTGCCCAACATCGGAAAAATCAAGCTCAACAAGCTCACCACACTGGATCTCCAGAAGTTCTACAACAAGGCCAAGGCCAAGGGCCGGGTCAAGCGTTACGAGGGCATGAAAGACCTGAGCCTCAGCAACAAGACCATCCGCGGCCTTCACGCCATGCTCCGCCAGTGCCTCGACCAAGCGGTACAGGAACGCCTCATTCCCTATAACCCCGCCGCTGGATGCAAGCTCCCTCCCAAAGAAAAGAAGGAGATGCACACCCTTCCAGCAGACAAGATCAGTGCCTACCTCGCCGCCGCTGATGAGCATGGCGTCCTCCCCATGTTCTACCTGGAGTTGACCACAGGCATCCGGCGGGGTGAACTGGTGGCCCTCCTCTGGACTGACCTTGACCTGGAATCCCAGACCCTGAGCATCTCCAAATCCGCCGGACGCATCAACGGAGAGGTGAAGGTAACTCAGCCCAAGACCGCCAACTCGGTGCGGACGATCTTCCTGCCAAAGGAAACGGTGGATCTGCTCATCCAGGAACACGCCAAACATCCCACCAACCCCATCATGTTCCCCTCCCCAGTGACGGGTAAGCTCTATGGGCCAGACTGTATCGGGCGGCTGCACAAAAACCTGCTCAGAAAAGCAGGAATCACCGAAAACATCCCCTTCCACGGATTGCGTCACACCTTCGCCACGCTGGCAATCCAACAGGGAGTAGATGCCAAAACGGTGTCCACCATCCTGGGCCATTACAGTGCGGGCTTCACCCTGGACACCTACACCCACGTGACCAATGAGATGCAGAGGGAAGCCGCCCAGCGAATGGGCAGTTTCATGGCCCAGACGGTCTAAAAGCAGCACGAAAAAACACAAAAAACAGCGGGGAGTACCGAGCCAACCAGCCCGGTACTCCCTGGAATTTTTCCCGTATGGGTCTTGTTTGGGTCAAACCAAATCTCCAAAAATTCAATTCGCCAAAAAAGTGATGGAAAGCAAGAGAAAGCCCTCGGATTCCCGAAGAAACCCGAGGGCCGGTGGTCGGAGTGCCGGGATTCGAACCCGGGGCCTCTTGGACCCGAAGATTCGGCTGAAAAGTCAGGGAGTGCTTTCCGCCCCGTTTGGTGCTGTTTATTTTAGGGAGCGGCTGCTTTCCAAACCTCTCCACTCCAATCCCTCCACCCGCTCCCCACACAGTCTGGGTCGCCGTTTGGGTCACCCCTCCTGTACACAGGCCATCCACACCCAGCAAGAGCACAACACCGGAACAAATAGTTTTTGAACCTGAGAATGTTGTCTCTTTGCTTTTCTTCAAACATGATGATTTCAAAGCTCAGCGCAAGATATTGATGAAAATGACGGACAATTCCCCCTGATTGTCACTTTTTTGGCCCAATTCTCGGGATTCAAAAATGATAGGATGGCCCATCCCCTCTTTTCGTGTTCTCCTCTCTTTCAACGGCAAAAATATTTGAGGAGGAAACAATCCAAATGAGAAATCTGAAGAAGTTTCTCGCGCTGGTCCTCGCGATGATGATGACCCTCTCCCTGATGGTCACCGTCAACGCGAAGAACGTTGAGTTCGATGACGGCGAAAGCGTCAACGACGCTTTCATCGACGACCTCACCGTTCTGGCCGGCATGGGCGTTATTCAGGGTATGGACGATGGCAGCTTCGCCCCCCAGTCCACCGTGACCCGCGCCCAAATGGCCGCCATCGTGTACCGTCTCCGCACCGGGGACGCCAGCGCAGACCCCGAGTACAAGGACAAGTCCAATATGTATGCCGGCTACGGCGACTTTAAGGACGTGAAGGACACCAGCTGGTACGCTGGCTACGTGGGCTACTGCGCCAACGCCGGGATCATCATCGGCGATGGCGACGGCAACTTCCGTCCCAATTCCCCCGTCACCGGGTACGAGGCCCTGGTCATGCTGCTGCGGGCCATGGGCTACGACCAGCCCAACGAGTTCACCGGCAAGGAGTGGCGTCAGCACGCCGCGTCCATCGCCACCAGCCGGGGCCTGCTGGACAAGGTAAACACCACGGTTTACCGCGGCACCCTGATGAACGGCGCGGCCCGCGAGGTTATCGCTGAGATCACCTTCCAGGCCGCCACCAAGGCCCAGGTGGTTTACACCGCCGCCTTCGGCTATCAGACCACCGGCATGAACGGCGGCGTTCTGAACGATATGACCAACCCCACCCTGGGCAAGCAGTATTACGGCCTGACCTCTGATACCGGCATCGTGGTGGGCAACCAGGCCACTGGCGAGAGCTACACCAAGCTGAGCATCGGCACCACCCCCGTGACGAACGCCGCCGGCGCCATCGCCGCCGCCCAGGTCTCCGGGGAGAACAGCTATGAGTACGAGACCGACGCCACCGCCACCGGTGGGAACGTGACCCTGGAGTTCAAGGGCGAGACCGAGCTGGATCTGTTCGGCCACAAGGTGGAGGTGTGGTACGACAGCCGCACCAGCGCGGGCGTGGAGGACTATACCAATGTCCCCGTGAAGATCGACAGCAAGTTCCAGACTGTGTACGCTTACCTGGACCGGGCTTCCCTGACCGCCACTGTGTTCGCGGACGATCTGCACACCGAGCAGGCCACCGCCAACAAGACCTCTGTGTACTCCGCCGCTGTGGCCGCCGGCTTCAGCAAGAAGTCTGCTCCCCACTATCAGAGCGAAGTGTACGCCCGGATCGATGATCTTGCCAACGCCGGCACTCCCGGCACCGCTGTGGCTGAGCAGAGCCTGGTGGGTATGTACGTGGTGATCTCCAACAACGCCGACAAGACGGCGGATGTGGTGATCCCTCTGAACCTGGAGGTGGCCCAGATCACCCAGGTGAACACCACCATTAAGAATGGCGAGTATATCTACCTGGGCAAGGGCGCGAGCAAGTTCGGCATCGGCCTGGCCGCTCCCGCCACCCCCGACGGCAAGATCCTGATGGACAACCTGGCCCCCGGCTCCGACACCACCCTGGGTGATGTTGTGGTCGCCAGCCAGATCGTTGGCACCACCGCCGCGACTCCCGATGCCGAGGATTACCTGTACGACACCCGTAAGCTGGTGAGCACCGTGACTGGCACTGTGGTGACCTACACGCAGGGTACGAGCGACATCAAGACCGACACCACCTTGGGTGGTACGGCTGGCGCGACTAACCCTGTGTACCTCATCGAGAGCGTGACCCTGGACAACGGCGACAAGCTGGAGCTGTCCGGCATCACCGGAGCCAAGACCGAGTATGCTTTTGATACTGCTGCCACTCACCTGATCGACAACGCGCTGATGGTTCTGACCAGCGCGAACACCCACGCGGGCGTGACCTACACCTTCTACAAGGACGCCCTGGGCCGCTTCATCGGCGTGACCGCCCCCAACGCTGACACCTTCCTGTACGGCACCTTCGCCGACTATGAGATCGGCGCGCTGGGCACCGCCGGGATTGAGTACGTTATCAGCGGCTTCAACTGGGACGGCACCCCCGTGAAGAACCACACCATGATCAGCGTGGACGGCACCACCATCGTGGGCAATGTGGACACCACCTACAACGCCCTGGATGTGAGCCGCAAGGATCTGGGCAGCGCGTCTACTGCCACTGGCAACCAGATTCTGCCCGGCTTCGACAAGGCCTACATGATCAACGCGAACGGCGATCTCAAGACGACCGGCATTAACGGCACCCAGTTCTTCGGCTGGTGGGACACCAACGCCACCGGCGGTGCCGCGGCCTCCAACAGCTGGACCATCACCGCCAACGACGCCGCCAACGGCTTCGTCCGCGTGAAGAACAGCCCCGCTGTTCCCACGGATGGCACCACTGACGTGGATTACCTGCTGACCAACGACACCAAGTTCGTGGTGGTGTCCGGCATCGGCATCAACGCCACCGCCAAGGTTTACAACGGCATCAAGGAGCTGGTTGGCAGCGGCAGCATGGCCACCATCAGCTTTGACGCTACGGGTGCCGCCGCTTCCGACAACGAGGTCTGGTTCCAGACCACCGCCCAGAAGTACGGCAACGTAAACACCACGGACAACGGCACCGTTGAGACCGTGATCCTGAGCGACAAGAACCTGACCCAGTACGGCGCGCAGACCCTGTACTTCGCCGCCCCCGGCGCGGCTGCCACCGGCGTGAAGCTGGCAGGCACCACCGATACCGCCATCAACCAGTACAAGCTGTATAACAACGGCGAGGCCAGCTACTACTGGGTGAAGGACGACGCGGGCGTCGCTGCCAGCGGCACTGCCGCCAAGGGCGACTTCTACACCCTGATCCAGATCGACACCATCAACGGCCAGCCCATCTACCGGGCCACCAAGGTGACTGACACTGCGGGCAACAAGGTGGACAAGACCTACAGCTACATCGTAGTCAACGACCTGTCCACTGCCGATATCGGCGGCGACATTTACAAGGTCAACGGCGCGAAGGTGACTGAGGCCTATGGCACCAATAGCATCAGCACGCTGTTCCCCGCGGGCGCGAACATCAGCGACGTGCTGACTCTGAACCACGCGGTATCCATGGGCAAGCCCGGTGGTTCCGGCAATCTGTACGTCATCCAGGTGGCGTTCGTTTACGACGGCGTCAACGTCCCCTGCATCTACGTGACCAACATTACAGCGGCTCCCTAAAGTTAGCCTGCTGTAAAAAGCACGTAAAACGGCCCCCCGGGATTTCCCGGGGGGCCGTTGCCGTTCAGCCGATGGCGAAATAGTAGTAGGTCTCCTTGGCATCGTTGCAGCTATTGTTTATGGTTTTTCCAGGCCGGAATCCGCCGGGGATGATCGCCAGGAACGTTCCATGGGCGTCCATGAGATCCACCCCCGCCACAGTGACGGACTGGTACAGCGTGGTGCTGCCCGCGCCGGAGCGTTTGATCACAACCAGGCCGGGGGTAAAGCCGAGCTGGATTCCCTGGGCCGCCTCGGCTCCGCCGGTGTAGGTTCCGTAGGCCATCTTATGGGCCTCCAAGGTAAGGATGCGCTGTTCCAGGCTGTCGGACCGGGTCTCGCTGGTTTTGGTGAGGAGGGCGGCTTCGAGCTTTTGCGCGTTCTCGTTCAGCGGCGCGGGGGAGATGGGATCGCTGGGTTCGATGAGGTTGAACTTCAAATTTTGTGTCTGTTGCATAGCTTTTATCAACTCCTTCGCCGCTGGATAAACGGGGGCAGATGTTGCCGGATCGGGGGCAACAAAACGAGGAAAAAACGGGGCGCGGGGCGGGGAGGGCAAGGTTGTACCGGGGCGCGGCGGGCGGGTGGCACTGCTTCAGAATGAACGTGGAGCGGAAGAATTTACCATGCAGTAATCATAGAGGCGTCCTCTGCGGCAAAGAGAACATGCCCAAAAGATTCAGAAGATCTGAAACCAGGTTGCGGATTTTTTATCGCAATATACCCCACCATTGACCGCCCATCTGAATTGAACTCCGCAGCCCAAAAACGCAGAACTCCGTGTCAGCCCTTGTGAGGGCTTGTGTGGCCCTCCTGCGGGACGGGTGGCATCCGTACACCTCCAAGGGAGTGAAACCCGGTGTTGGCCCCTTTGTGGGCGATTGTGGCGGGAAGCGGTTTTCTCCCCAAAAACGGAAGCGTCACAGCAGGCAGAAACGCCCCGTTGGGGCGGAAGCCCACCCTTTTGGTGGGGCAAGCATCGCGTCCGGCTATACGCCGCCCGCACTCGCCGGAGCGTTGCCCCGGCTCCCCCTGCCCCTGAAGGGGAGAAAAAGTGCAGTGCAGAGAGAGGAATGCCCCTCAGAATCTGGGCCGCAATAAACAAGGAAAAAGCCTACTGGCGAAAAACCATCTGCGTCAAAAAGTACTGTTGCAAGAGATTGCGAATTGCACCAGTGTTACCAAAGAGAAGGCCCGTCGGGGGAAATAAAAAAAGATGTGTCTAAAGTGATAATTCTCGCCGTTTGCGGTAGCTATTCCCAACCAGGTATGGTATGGTCTGACGTTGCGAAAGGAGTGAGACACCATGGCCAAGAAGCGGGCAAACGGCGAGGGCAGCCTCCGCAAACGGAGCGACGGCCGCTGGGAGGGCCGCTACACAGCAGGCCACGACCCAGAAACGGGAAAGGCCATCTACAAAAACGTCCTGGCAAAAACCCAGAAGGAATGCAAAGAAAAGCTGGCGGTGGCCTTGGAGCAGACCGAAAAAGTGGATGCACACAAAACCGGTCAGTACACAGTAGGCCAGTGGGCGGAAACCTGGTTCGAGAATTACGCCAAGCCCTCCATCCGGGAGACCACCGCCGCCTACTACAAAAACTACATCGACAAGCACATCGTGCCCAACATCGGCAAAATCAAGCTCAACAAGCTGACGACACTGGATATCCAGAAATTCTACAACAAAGCCAAAACCAAGGGCCGAGTCAAACGTTACGAGGGCATGAAAGACCTGAGCCTCAGCAGCAAAACCATCCGCGGCCTCCACGCCATGCTCCGGCAATGCCTGGATCAAGCGGTGCAGGAACGGCTTATCCCGTACAACCCTGCCGCAGGATGCAAGCTCCCGCCCAAGGAGAAGAAGGAGATGCAGACCCTTCCGGAGGAGAAGATCAGCGCCTACCTCGCCGCCGCCGAGGAGCACGGCGTCCTGCCCATGTTCTATCTGGAACTGACCACGGGCATCCGCCGGGGCGAGCTGGTGGCCCTCCTCTGGGATGACCTTGACCTGGAAAACCGTACCCTGAGCATCTCCAAATCCGCAGGACGCATCAACGGAGAGGTGAAAGTGACCCAGCCCAAGACGGCCAACTCGGTGCGGACGATCTATCTGCCGCAGGAGACCATCGACCTGCTGATCCAGGAACACGCCAAACACCCCGGCAACCCTATCATGTTCCCCTCCCCGGTAACTGGGAATCTCTACGGCCCGGACTGCATCGGTCGGCTGCACAAAAACCTTCTGAAAAAGGCTGGAATCACCGAGAATATACCCTTCCACGGCCTGCGTCACACCTTCGCCACGTTAGCGATCCAGCAGGGCATCGATGCCAAGACGGTCTCCAGCATCCTGGGCCACTACAGCGCAGGCTTCACACTGGACACCTACACCCACGTGACCAATGAGATGCAGAGGGAAGCCGCCCAGCGAATGGGCAGTTTCATGGCCCAGACGGTCTAAAAGCAGCACGAAAAAACACAAAAAACAGCGGGGAGTACCGAGCCAACCAGCCCGGTACTCCCTGGAATTTTTCCCGTATGGGTCTTGTTTGGGTCAAACCAAATCTCCAAAAATTCAATTCGCCAAAAAAGTGATGGAAAGCAAGAGAAAGCCCTCGGATTCCCGAAGAAACCCGAGGGCCGGTGGTCGGAGTGCCGGGATTCGAACCCGGGGCCTCTTGGACCCGAACGCCCAGAGAAAACTTTTTTGCGCCGTTTACGGCGCTTTTTAATTGTCTCTGTTCGGTTCCAGTTGCTTTATAGCGGTGTTTAGCCACATAGTTTCCACGTGTTCCAAGCGTGTCTGTGGTCAGTTATGTGGTCAAAATAAAGCCATCTGTCAGCAGAGCTGATAGATGGCTTTTACAGTTTTTTGACAGGGTAGGACAGGAAGAAACTACTACGCTGTAATCATAAAGGGGCCCTACGGCCACAATATGGTTTAAAGACTATGCGCTATTTGAAATAATGGCAAATTCCGTATTCTCTTTGCAATAATTGCATTTGGGATTCGGGAATACTGGTTGAGTATTTCGTATCAACCATATATCAACGATAAATTAGAACGAGCTTTTCTCAATTAGCGTTCGTTGTCCAAAGTCTGAAGCAGATGAATAAACTGCTTTTCATAAAAAGCAAGCGGCCGTTTTGCATAGCTAAGGCAGACAAAACAAACCTGGAGTAAATCATCCATCAGGCTATCATCTTTCAGTGGAATAAGCCGGATGTCTCCGCTGCGCACCAGCGGATCAGATTTTTCAAGAGCTGAAGTGTAAATACTGACTGCATTTCCTTGTTGGAGCATTTGTTTGATCAGTGTGTTGTTATTGGAGTAAGTCAGAGCCGTGTTTACATTATGGGTGCGGAGTAGGCTGGTCAGAATATCCACAATGATTTTATCGTCATGAAGAACCAGTGAATAATCACGAAGATCTTCCGGAATCACATATTCCTGAGTAGCCAAAGGATGCCGGGAACTGCAGGCCACAACCAAGCGCTCATTTCGGAATGTGTGGACGCGCAGCTTGGGAGATAGTTCTTGAAGGCTCTGCAGGGGTAATGCTACGATTCCTAAGTCATACTCCTGAGCTGTTACCGAGGATATAACATTAGTAAGTGTATCTTGGTGGATGTGAATGGACAGATGGGGAAATTGCTTCCGAATTTGGCCAATATTGTCCATTAAATATGGGGTTGTATCCAGTGGGAACACATTCAAAGAGATGGAGGTCTTTGCTTGTGCCTCCAGCGAATGACGCAGATGATTTAGCTCATCCTGAATACGTTCCGCGCACGCTGCCACCGCTTGACCTTCCGCTGTGGGGGTCGTGCCAGCGTTGGTGCGGGCAAAGAGCCTGGTACCCAGTTCCGCCTCCAGAGCGGTGATGGCTTTGCTGATACTGGGATGAGAAACGTGCAGCTTGTCTGCGGCAGCTAAAATGGTGCCTTCCCGAACAACCGCAGCTACATATTCCAACTGAAGCAGAGTCATGGCCACACTCCTCCTGTTGTAACCTCAGGGCACAACTATGAAACAAAGGGATTCTTTATTTTTCGATATTATACTGCTAATATCCTATTAGAGCAACAAAAAAATAAAGATTCATTTCCGAAAAACAGTTTTGTACATCCAGGGATTGCAGAAAAAGAGGAGGCGCAGTTAAATTGAAGTTCCTGACCTATCAATACAAGATGTTTGGTCCTCGGGCGGGAGTACTGACATCCGACGGCAGCCAGATTGTGGACTTGTCCGCCCTTCTGGAGGCCAAGGCTCCCATCCCAGATATCGGAGAACTGCTCTGGCGGTATGAGGACCCCAAGAATGTGGTAGCACGGGCCTTGGCCGAGAGAAACAGCCTGGAAAGCTGCACGATTCCTTTGAAAGACGCTCAGCTGTGCGCCCCTGTTCTCCATCCCTCTACCATCCGTGATGGCAGCGTATTTGAGCGTCACGTGGTCAATGCCGGAAACCACAATGGAGTGGGCACCCCGGCAAACTGGTACAAGTGGCCCACGTTCTATTTTCAAAACACCAACACTGTTTTGGGTCCAGACGCGGCGGTAACTCGCCGGGCTGGCTCCACCACATTGGACTATGAGGCAGAAATCGCCCTGGTCATTGGAAAGGGCGGGCGTTCCATTCCCGGCGATCAAGTTCTGAATCACATTTTCGGGCTGACCATTTACAACGACTGGAGCGACCGGGAGCGGTGTACCGCCGAGGTAGGTTTCATCGGGCTTCATAAAGGAAAGGATTTCGCCAATGCCTTTGGCCCCTATATCGTCACCATGGATGAGGTGATGGACCACTATCAGGAGGGACGCCTGACCTTGAAGGTGGACGCTTGGGTAAACGACGTACATACCACCGACTCCCTCACCGACGATGCTTACTGGACCATCCCCCAGCTTGTGGAGTATATCAGTCAGGATGCTGATATCGTTCCTGGGGATATCATTGGACTGGGCACAGTGGGGACAGGGTGCATTTACGAGCGACCCGACCAGTTCCCCTACTTACAGGACGGTGACGTTGTGACAATCACCATTGAAAAGCTTGGCACCCTTCGGGGTTATGTATCCAAGATATAAAACACAAGAGAGGGATGAGACTATGAAACGCTTTGTTGACCTGAGCACCAGCATTGAATCTGGGCTTCCGGTAGACCCGCCGGCCCAGATTCCCGCCATCAATTACATCTCCCACAAAGCCAGCGCCGAGCTTTTTGCCAACGTTTTTGGGTGCACTCAGGAGGAGCTGCCGGAGGGGAACGGCTGGGCGGTGGAGTTTGCCAATATCAGCACCCACGCTGGCACCCACATGGATGCCCCCTACCACTTCTATCCCACCATGAACGGCGGGGAGCCTGCCTGGACCATTGATGAAGTGCCCCTGGATTGGTTCATGGGCCCCGGAGTCGTGCTGGACTGTGCCGATCTGCCCGACGGCTACAAGCTGACGGTGGCAGATGTGCAGGAGCGTCTGGCCAAGCTCGACCACACCCTGCAGCCCGGCGATATTCTGCTCCTGCGCAGCGGGGCTGCCAGCCGCTGGGGCTCGGAGGCCTATCTCCTGGCCGGCTGCGGCGTGAGTAAGGAAGCTACCCGCTGGATCATTGACCAGGGTGTTCATGTAATGGGTACCGACGGCTGGAGCTGGGACATCCCCCTGCCTGTGGAGGCGGAGGAGTTCAAACGAACTCACGATACCTCCGTTTTGTGGGAGGCTCACCGGGTGGGCCGGGAAAAGGCTTACTGCCACATCGAGAAGCTGGGCAATCTGGATCAGATTCCCGCGGTAGGGGCCACCGTTTGTTGTTTCCCCGTAAAAATTCACCGTGCCAGCGCTGGGTGGACCCGCGTTGTGGCAATCGTTGACGAAGAAGAAAGGTGAGGAGTCAGTCATGGAAGACATCAGAATCGTACTGAGTTTTATTATC
Organism: uncultured Oscillospiraceae bacterium; assembly: GCA_910585265.1. GTDB lineage: Bacteria > Bacillota > Clostridia > Oscillospirales > Oscillospiraceae > Enterenecus. The sequence continues at coordinate 17,219 of CAJUCA010000045.1, forward strand.
CCCTTGGTATTCATCTTCATCTGCATTAAGAAAAAGGTTTCTCCTGTTCTGTTCACGTTGGGTGCCGGCGTGCTGACCGCGCTTATCGGCGGCCTGCCCCTGGCCCAAATTCCGGGTACCATGGGCTCCGCATTTGGTACCATGATGACCAATTCCGCTTATGTCATCATTTTCGGCATTATGTATGGTGAGCTCATGGAGGCCACCGGCGGACTGAGCGCTCTGCTTACCCGCATGGTCAAGCGCACGGGCGCCAACGGCAGTATTGTGGCTGTGTTTATTTTCGGCTATGTGCTCTCTATTCCCGTGGGGTTCCCCGCCGCCATGGCGGTGGGCTGTCCCATGCTGAAGCCCCTTTCCCGTAAGACGGGCAAGCCGCTTGTCTCCTTCGCCTCTGCGTTTATTCCTGCCTCTTTTACCACCAGCTCCTTGGTCATTCCCACCCTGACTCCCGTTCTGGTGTGCGGCCTGGTAGGAGCCAACCTGGGCTGGTCCTTTGTTTACAGTCTGGTCGCCAGTCTGGCTGCGGCTCTGGTCGGATGCCTGGTATGGGCCTTTGCCATGGCGAAGGTGTACGGAAAGATCGAAAAAGCCGAAGACTTTGACGGTGAGCTTGTCGACGTGGCGGAGCCGGACAACGCGCCTCCCACCAGTCTAATTGTCGGCCTGATCATCCTGCCTATCGCACTGATCCTGGCCGGCACCATCCTGCCCCAGATGCTCCCCGCTGACAACCCCATTGTGACCCTGTTTAACTTCATCGGGAACACCTCCTTCGCGCTGATCCTTTCCATCATGGTAGAGCTGGTGGTGCTGCGTAAATACCTGGACAACACCATGAAGGTGGTGGAGACGGCTGTCAGCAAATGTGGCATGAATCTGGTCCTTACCGGCCTGTCCGGCGCAATGGGCGCGATCCTTATGGCCGTAGGTGTGGGCGATATGCTGCTGCGGTACACCGAGAATATCAATCTGCCCGTGCTGGCGCTGGCGTTTTTGATTACCCTCCTGATCCGCGTTTCCACCGGTGTTACCACAGTAGCGGCCACCACCGTAGCGCCCCTGCTGCTGCCTATGGTGACGTCGCTGGGTGTGTCCCCGGTGCTGTATGCTCTGGCTATTTGCTTCGGCTGTGTGGGCCCCGCTCTGCCCAATGACGGCGCCTTCTGGATGTACAAAAACTTTGCCGGTATGACCACCAAGGAGACCTTCCTCTCCTTCACGATCCCCACCACGATCATCGGCATCCTGGGCCTGATTGCCATTATGGTCTTGAACACACTTGCACCTGTACTGCCTGGTCTGCTGTAAGCAACCAGCAGCCCGATTCCACTGAAAATCAAGTGGCCCGGAACCGAACTATGGCTTCCGGGCCGCTGTGCTATAACGGAGGTAACAATGTCAAATCAAGTAATCATCACTGCCGCCCTGACGGGGGCAGGAACCCCTAAGGCACTGAACCCTAACCTCCCTTTGACTCCGGCTGAGATTGCGGAGGATGCCTACCGCTGCTGGCAGGCAGGCGCCGCCGTAGTCCATCTGCATATGCGGGACAACGAGGGCCACGGAACTATGGACAAGGAAAAATTTGCGGAAACCATCCGCCTGATCCGCGCACACGAGGACTGTGATGTGGTCATTAACTGCACCTCCTCGGGCGCCACGCGGCAGCTGGAGCCGGAGGAACGGATTGGCCACTTTGAGGAAATTCCGGATATTGAAATCGGCTCCTTTGATTCCGGTTCCATCAACTGGGGGTGTAATGCCATTTTTGATAACTCGCCGCAGTTTCTGACGGCACTTGCTGACTGCTACCAGCAGAATAATGTCCTTCCTGAGATTGAGATCTTTGACATGGGTATGCTGGGCAATGCCAAATACTATCAGAAGAAGGGCCTGCTGCCTACACCCGCTTATTTCCAGTGCGTTCTGGGTGTTTTGGGCGGCATGGACGCCACAGTGGAAAATCTGATGTATCTGGTACGCCACCTGCCTGATGGCAGCAAGTGGTCTGCTTTTGGCATTGGGGCCGGGCATTTGCCCATCCTCTTTGCTTCCCTGGCCCTGGGTTGTACCGGCGTTCGGGTTGGTCTGGAGGACAATCTGATTATGGGCAAGGACGAAAATGGCCAAAAGATTCTGGCGACCAATGTAAGCTTGGTCCAACGGGCAGTGGGAGCGATCCGGGCCTATGGCAAGCAGCCCGCTACTCCAGCCCAGGCCCGGGAAATTTTGGGGCTGCCTCAGATCGATCGTTGATGTGCATTGTTTGGGGGGAACGACATGGAAAATAAACAACTGCCCTTGGAGGGAATCCGAATTGTGGAGATGGGTACCCATGTAGCGATTCCCAGTGCAGCCAGGATCATGGCCGACTTTGGCGCGGAGGTGATCAAGGTCGAGGCACCTAAGGGAGATGGGTGGCGTTATCCAGGGCCGGAATTCAGTATGCCCGCCCGGAATGAGGAGAACCCCATGTTCGCTATGCAGAATGCAAACAAGCACCTGGTGGGCATCAATATCAAGACCCCGGAGGGGCTGGAGGTACTGGAAAAGCTCATCTCCACGGCCGACGTTTTTATGACCAGTGTACGCTCCTCCTCTTTGAAACGATTGGGGCTGGATTACGAAAGCCTTCATAGCCGCTATCCTGGTCTCATCTACTGTCAAAACACCGGCTATGGAAGCCAGGGTCCCGAAGCGGCCCGTCCCGGCTTCGATCAGGCTGCGTTCTGGGCCCGCACCGGAGGGCCTCGGGACTGGGTGGAGGAGGGGGGTGCCCCCTTCAAGCCTTCCGTGGCCTTTGGTGACCTGGCCACTGGCGCACAGCTGCTCAGCGGCGTGCTCATTGCCCTTCTGGGGCGGCAGCGCACCGGCCAAGGTACCATGGTCACAACCTCGCTGCTCAACTGTGGGGTGTGGTATAACAGCAACGCCATCGTCTCAGCCCAGCCCGGCTATGATAATCCCTACCCGGAAGACAGAAGCAATCCCAACAATCCATTCACCGGCTTTTACCGTGCCTCAGACGGGGAATGGTTCACGACAGTGATTTTTGAGGACCGTAATGGGATGGAAGGACTCTATTGGAAGATGTTTCCTCTGCTGGGCATAGAAGACTGGCTCCAGGAGCTGAAAGCCGGAACGTTTTCGCACACCAAAAAGGAGGTCACGGCCCGCGTCCACGCTGAAATTGGCAAACGGCCGTCAGCGGAATGGTTCCGCCGCTTTGATGAAGGGGACATTACCTATGAGCGCTGCGCCCACTTGAAGGATGTTTCTCAGGACCCGCAGGCCTGGGCCGCCGGATGTTTTGAGGAGGTCGTATTTCAAAATGGGCAGCGTCGTATTCTGACCCGCTCACCAGTAGAGTTGTCCGCCTACGAAAAGAAGCCTCTGCGGGCTATGGGGCACATTGGCGCAGATACCCGGGAAACACTGATTCGAGAGGGATGGAGCGCCGAAGAAGTCGATCGCCTTCTGGAAACGGGGGCCCTTATAGCGCCGCAGAAAGAGTAGTAATAGATTAGGAAAGGAAGAAGTTCAATGCAATTGCATGAAGCCTATATTGTAGCCTATGGCCGCAGTCCCTATTGCAAGGCGTGGAAAGGCAGCTTTGCCCATGTGCATCCTGTGGATTTTGGCGGCTTGACCTTGAAAGGCGTTTTATCCAAGGTTCCACAGTTGAACCCGATGGAAATTGATGATTTGGTGGTGGGCTGCTCCCATCCGACAGGTGTGCAGGACTTTAACATGGGCAGACTCATTGCACAGCGGGCCGGTCTGCCGGATAAAGTCACAGCCCAAACGGTGAACCGTTTTTGTTCCTCCGGCCTGCAGGCCATTGCCATTGCCGCCAATGCCATCCTGTCCGGTCAGATGGACTGCGTTGTAGCTGGCGGCTGCGAGAGCATGAGCCTTGTTCCCATGGAAATTGCCGGGAATTGGCAGAATCCGTGGTTACAGAACAATGCCCCGGATAACTATATTTCCATGGGCCTTACTGCTGAAAATGTGGCAGTGGAATATGGAGTCAGCCGGGTGGACATGGAAAAAATGTGTTGTGAGAGCCACGCCAAAGCTCATGCTGCCCAGGTGGCCGGATATTTTGAGGAGCAGATTGTTCCCATTGAGGTGACTGACCTGAAAGGGAACCATATCACAGCCACCCAGGATGAGGGCATTCGGCCCAATACCACGATGGAGGTGCTGGCCGGACTGAAGCCCTGCTTTAAGGAGGATGGGGTTATTACTGCGGCAGTGTCCTCCCAGTGTACGGACGGCGCCGGCTTCCTGGTGATGATGAGCAAGGAAAAAATGGAGGCTCTTGGACTGAGACCCATTGCCAAATTCCGGGGCTTTGCAGTGGACGGGGTGCCCACTCGTATCATGGGAATCGGTCCGATCAAGGCGGTACCCAAGGTGCTGGAACGAGCGGGTCTACGCTTGGACGATATGGATGATATTGAACTCAATGAGGCTTTTGCCTCGCAGGCCCTGGTCTGTATTCGGGAGCTGGACATGGATCCGGCCAAGGTCAACCCTGAAGGCGGCGCAATGGCGCATGGACATCCTTTCGGTGGCTCCGGGGCTATGCTGACCATTAAGGCGCTGTCCCATATGCGCCGATGCGGCGGGAAATACTGCATGGTCACCATGTGCATCGGAGGCGGACAGGGTGCTGCCGCCATCTTTGAAATGTGCTGACCGGGTTATGAAACAACTAACGGTATCCGGTCTGCGTAGATGTGTTTTGCAGCTGATCGTATACGCATTGGGCCTGTTCGTTATGGCTGTGGGGGTATCCTTTTCTGTAAATTCAAACTTGGGCGTTTCGCCTCTTAACTCCATCCCCTATGTCCTGAGCCAAATTACGGGCTTGGCGTTAAGCCTATGTGTTGTCATTGTCTGCGCAGCCTTTATCCTGTTCCAAATTATTCTTTTGGGCCGCAGATTTCGGCCAGTCCAGTTGACACAGATGCTTTTTTCGTTCCTTTTTGGGTATTTCATTGATTTGGCTAATTGGCTCACAGGCGGTTTCAACATACCAACTTATGCTGGAAAACTTCTTATGTTGGCAATCAGTGTAGTACTTATTGCTTTTGGGGTTACTCTTTATGTGGGGGCAAAATTGATCCCAATGCCTTTGGAAGGGTTTCCGCTGGCCCTGGCTCAGCGGTTTGAGCAACCCTTTCCAAAAATGAAAAATCTGGTGGACTGTACGATGGTGGCGTGTGCTGCGCTAATGTCCCTGCTATTTCTACACAAATTTGTAGGAGTTCGAGAGGGAACGATAATTGCTGCACTTGCTACTGGCCGCCTAATGGGGCTGATTAGGGAACCACTGTCAAAGAAACTGAATCGGTTGCTCCAACGTGAAGGGCTCGAGAGCTAAGGCATTGCAGAAAAAGCGCAGTTGCGTATTCCGAACCTGTCTGAGAAGGTGCGGTCGTTTTCGATAGAAAATCACAAAATCAAGGAAGGCTGGGAGACCAGGGCATTTGTCCTGTCTCTCGGTCTTACCTATTCTGACATATTTTATCGAGATAGGTTTAGTGCCATGGGACTGAAAGCCATGTTCTTGCTATGTATAAAGTGTAGCCCGTTTTATAAAATGGTTAAGTCTCATATTCAACTCTGTATCACTGAGTTCACCCCGTATCGCTGCATCTCTTCAGTCTTGGACCATTTGTTGCTTTTCTTTTCAATGCGCACCTACCCGACGGCAGGTGTGTTTCGTTTCGTCTGGCGCGATCCGGCTGCTGGAACTTCTTTACCAGCCATTGCACAAAAACTCTGGCAGTGTTAAAATGCATTTGGCAGAGGGGGTGGACAGATGGCCGACAAGCGGATCTATGCCGGGTATTATAGGCGATACGATGGCAAAGTGGTCTATGTCGTTACTATGGCAAAGGATGCCGATACAGATGAGGATGTAGTTATTTGGACGCCAAATGTCTACTCGGAGAAGCGCGCCTATTACACCATGAGCAAACGGTCCTTTTGCGAATACATCTTGATTGATAGTGTGCGCCAGCCAAAATTCAAACGGCAAACCCAGATGCGAGCATCAGCTTCTGCCATGGAGAATTTTGAGGAAGATGGTTTTCTTCGGCCAACGCGGAAAACGAATACTCACACGGAGGATGGATACGATAACTGGTATAGACCCAGCGCAGTCTCCTACCATGAATATGCCAAAAAGTTGTGCGAGGGGTATCGGTTCAGCTGGGCCAAGTATGCTCTCTGTGTCAAGGAGAAGCGGTACATCGGGATATCGAAAGAAGACTTCCGGGAACTTAAAAGTGACCTGCTCTTTCTGAAGAATTGTTTGAAAACGGTTTTGAGCAGCTACAGCGGCTATTTCGAGGAACGTTTTGTGAAGGGTTTGTCCATTCGCAAATACGCCCAGGCCCATGGCCTCAACCGCGGAAGCGTGGATCATCTGCAGCGGAAATTTGTTGCGTCCCTTGCCCATGCGTTGAAGGAACGGGATGAAGCGGACGGCAGAAACCGCCTCCGAACAAAATAAACACATACGAATGTGAGGCACTCGTCAGTGATGGCGGGTGCTTTTTATGTCAAGACTATGTCAAAATCCAGTGAAGTCGGCTTACATAGTGTAGGGGTTATACAGATAGCAAAAGAAAACAAAAAATTTTGTAGAAAGGCTTATAAAAAAGCCGTTCCCATTGCCTATACAGTGAGGGGAAATTTTGAAAGGAGTGAGACAAGATGAAAATGTCGGACTACAAAAGCTATGACGAGCTGCCGCTGTTCCTCAACGCGGAGTTGGTGGCGAAGGTGCTGGGCGTATCGCCGTCCAGCGGGTACGAGCTCATGCACGAGCCGGACTTTCCCGTACTCAAAGTCGGCAGCCGTATGGTGGTGCCGAAAGAGAAGTTCATTGAGTGGGTGGAGCGGAGCACAAAGGGAAGTGGGAGCAATTGAAAGCACAGTGGAGTTATGATCCTAATCAAAATTCATTCCCTCTGCCCCATGAAGTCTTCGAGCTCGGCCTGGAGCAGGGAGCGCTGCTGGTGTACATCTACCTGGTGCATCACAGGAGTTTGAAACACGGCCAAGCCAGGTTGAGCTGCGACGCCATTGGCAAGGCGGTTGGTCTGTGTGAGAAAACGGTGCGGCGGCATCTGCGCACGTTGGTAAATCAAGGACTCATCCAGTCGGCAGGTCATGGCAGTAGCTTGTCCTACTCGCTGTGTCCCATCTGGGATAAGGTGCAGAAGCGCCGCAGCAGAAATCTGCTTTCAGAGTACGAAGGAGGCCAATCAGCATGAAACAGAAGTGGCTCACCGGCGAAGTGTTCAACGCCGTGTTCCCTCTGCCCAATGAAGTGTTCCAGCTCGGACTCAAGGCCAGCGATCTGCTGGTGTACATCTACCTCCAGTATCGAAAAGGTGCGCGGAGCGGTCAGTGCTGGCCAAGCTACGCCACCATCGGTAAGGCGGTGGGGATGAGCAGGAAAACGGTGCAAAAGCACATCGGCGCATTGGTGGACAAAGGTCTCGTCCAAACTGAGGAAACCACCATCCGCCGGAAGAATGGGTTCGTCTACAACGGCAGTCTGCTCTACACACTCAAGCCGATCCAGCAGGTGATGCGGGAGCGTGAGAAGGAATTTTTGACAGAACTGAAGCTGGCGGAAGCCCAGCGCAAGTGGGCTCAGCGGCAGGGTGCTGCCGTGGTGAAAGCGTGAAAGCCCCCGTTTCGCGTTGTAGGGCCGTTTGTACACACCCTGCGGGCTGGGTGGCAAATGTACACCTCCAGCATCGTGAAACGCGGTGTTGGCCGTCTTGTGGCCCGTTGTCGGCAAGCCACCAAAGGAGGCCCCGGATTGCAACGCTCAAAGCGGACAAATCTACCACGCTGTAATCAGTAAGGGTGCCTTGGGAGCCAGTACCCAGGGCAGCCCAGAGGGCCGATTTTTACAGCGCAAAGGGCGGAGCAGGATAAATTGAGTCCACTTCTGCCCGCAGTGCAGACAGATACGATGTACGCGGAAAAGTGTGGTAGGAACAGTACGTGCGGGCAACGCAGAAAAGCCCCGTTGGGGTAGAAGCCCACCCTTTTGGGTGGGGCAAGCATCGCGTCCGGCTATACGCCGCCCGCACTCGCCGGGGCTATGCCCCGGCACCCCCTGCCCCTGAAGGGGAGAAAAAGTGCAGTGCAGAGAGAGGAATGCCCCTCA
>CAJUCA010000046.1 GCA_910585265.1 uncultured Oscillospiraceae bacterium
CCGCTGACCTCTTGAATGCCATTCAAGCGCTCTCCCAGCTGAGCTATACCCCCATGTGCTGAAACCCCTTGATTTTCAACGGTTTTCAGATTTGTCATTACTTTTTTTGCTGTTTTGCTTTGGTGTTGCTCACCGGATGATGTGCCCTCCCAGCTGAGCTATACCCCCATGTGCTGAAACCCCTTGATTTTCAACGGTTTTCAGATTTGTCATTACTTTTTTTGCTGTTTTGCTTTGGTGTTGCTCACCGGATGATGTGCCCTCCCAGCTGAGCTATACCCCCAGATATTTCCAGAAATGGAATTTTAGGGGAACCGTTGTTAAATTGTAGAACCGCGTCGGGCTTTGGTGCTCATTTGGGGGCACGCAAGTGCGTTGTTCGCGCTCCCAGCTGAGCTATACCCCCAGATATTTCCGGATATGAAGTTTTAAGGGAACCTTTATTAACTTACAAAAACAAACCGAAGAACAAGCTTTTTGCTTCTTACCTGTTCAACGAAACTTACTATACCACACCCCTCATAGAATGTCAAGCAAAAACAAAAGAAATTTTCCCAAGGCAACAAACTGTTAGTAGAGCTGGACAGCGGAAATCAGGAGTTCAGCCTGATCGAGCGTGCCCGCCAGGGCCACCCCACGAAAATCTATGTCAAACGGTTCGCCACCCGAGCTATATTCCCCCCGCGCTCCAGAACCTGGACTCAGGCCATGATCTTTCAGCAGTTTAAGCTGCGGAGAAGCCGCAGACAAGAGTGCGGTGTTTCTGCGCAAACAGGGAGAAACCAAGAAAATACAGGTCAAAAAACCCAAAAGCGGCCCGCCCGGAAATATCCAGGCAGACCGCTTTCCCTGCACCGCTCAAGTCGTCACAACAATCTCCCGCTCCGGGCAGATAACGGACGCGACAACCTTAACCACATCCTCCAAAGCCATCTCCTTCGCCACAAGCTGGAAGGAGATCCCGTCCAGAGTAAACTGGGCAACATACATATCATAATACCCGGCAGGCTCATGGGTGGCGGAATCGTAAGGGCCATAAGGCATCGCCCGGTAGCCGATGGACACCAGCGTCCCGGCGATCTCCGACCACTCCACCTGGTCCTCCGGCCCTAGGTAGACACAGCACCCGTGCTGTCCCAGCTTGGAGGCGGTGATCCGGAAGCCGTGCTGGACGTTGTTTTCATCGGTAAACCGGGGCAGTCCGTCCTCCCACGTGCCGAATTGCCGGTACCAGCCCAGCCAGACGGTGTCATAGGCCGGGGTTCCGTCCTCCCGGCGGAGGATCACAAACGCGCTGCCGTCCTCGTTGCTGGGGACAAGGCCCTCCGGCACCCAGGCGGGGGCCAGCGTCCGTCCGTAGTAGTCCGCCACGTCCCGGCTGTCCCACAGCACGTCCTCGTGCAGCGCGGGGTCAAAGTACAGCCTTGCGGCGGAGACAGGGGCGTCCGCTTCGTTGACAACGATGCCGTCCAGATCGATCCGAAGAACGTCGGGCTGGCCGGATACCGCGGGGCTGTCCGTGACGGCGGGAGCGGCAGGCCCCGCTGTCGGGCCGGGGTCTGTCACTGCGGACGGCGGCGTCCGCCCCGGCCCGCCCAGGGGGGTGAGCACCGACACCGCCGCCAGCAGGCAGACGCAGGCCGCCAGGCCGCCCCATTTCACCCAGGCGTTCCGCTTTTTAACTGGCATCCCGTCCGCCTCCGCCACGAAGGCGGGGTCCGCCAGCTCCAGCTTTTCCAAAAATTCGTTTCCTCTCATAAGGTGTAACCCTCCTGTTCCAAATAGTCCCGCAGCTGCCCCCGGAGGCGGAACAGAGTGGTTTTCACCCTGCCCTCCGAGCAGCCGCACCGCCGCGCCACCTCGGCCACCGAATCCAAAAACCAGTACCGCCGCAGGAACATCACCCGTTTTTCCCGGGAAAGCCCCGCCAGAAAGCCGTTGATGGCCTCCCCCAGGGCCAGGGCGTCCAGGCGGCAGGCCGCGTCGTCGGGGGCGGGGAGGCACTGCTCCAGCTCTGCGCTCAGCTCCACCACGGCGGCGGAACGCTTCAGGCGGTCCCGCTCCCGGCAGCGGTCCAGGGCGGCGTGCCGCGTGATCCGGGCCAGGAAGGGGTACAGGTAGTCCCGGGGCTGGTGGGGCGGGATGGAACGCCACGCCTCCCAATAGGTGTCGTTCTCGCACTCCTCGGCGGTCTGGACGTCCCCCACCACCCCCAGGGCCAACGCCCGCAGTCGGGGGCCGTACTTCTCGGCGGTGCGGGCGACGGCAGTTTCATCCCGGCTGAGGTAGAGGGACACGATCTGGCTGTCGTCCACGGCGTCCGCCTCCTTTCTGTGGTGGGTGAGGGCCCTCACCCCAATAAGCGTCGTCCGGGCGGGGCAGGTTACACGTTTTACCCGTTTCATCGGCAAAAATGCGGTTTTTGAAAAGCAGCTGACCGCCATGTTTCCAAAGAAAACCAGGGCCAAAACTTGAATACCCTTCCAAATCCTGCGGATAATACAAGTGGAACGATACAAACAAAGCCGCGGGGAGCCGCGGCGGGAAGCAGGAGGAAAACCATGAAAGCAACCGGGATCGTGCGCCGCATCGACGACCTGGGCCGGGTGGTGATCCCCAAGGAGATCCGGCGCACCATGCGCATTCGGGAGGGCGACCCCTTGGAGATCTACACCGACCGGGAGGGCGGCGTCATTTTCAAAAAATATTCCCAATTAGGCGACGTGTCCGACTTCGCCGCCCAGCTCTGCGACACCATCAGCCGGGTGGCGGGCCTGCCCGCCGTCATCACCGACCGGGACAGCGTCATCGCCGGCGGGGGCGTCCCCCGCCGGGAGGTGGTGGACAAGCGGGTCTCCCCCCAGCTGGAGCAGGTGATGGAGGAGCGCAGGGGCATCCAGGCGGATCAGCCCATGCCCCTGTGCGACGGAAACGAGAAGTACCGCGTCCTCATCGCCGTGCCCATCCTGTCCGAGGGGGACGTGCTGGGCAGCGTGGCCTTCGTCAGCGACGGGGAGGCCCCCGCCCTGGGAGACGTGGAGCTGAAGCTGGCCCAGACGGTGGCCGGGTTTCTGGGCCGCCACATGGAGGCTTGAGCTGCTGCGCCCCGCTCCGGGATAACCGGGGCGGGGCGTTGTTCTGTCCGGAGGCGGGAAAACCGGAGGAGAATGGCGGCCCGCTCTTGCGCCCGGGCCCGCCCGGTGGTATAATCAGGAAAAAAGGGGAGACGCCGCGGGAGGCGGTTGCGGCGGCCCCGCAGAAAGGGAGATCCGTATGTCGCACAACAGCTGGGACCGGACTTGCCCCCGCCCGCAGCTCCGGCGGGACAGCTTCTTCCCCCTGAGCCAGGGCTGGACGCTGAACGGCAGGCCCATCCGGGTTCCCTGGCCACCCCAGGCCCCCCTGTCCGGCTGGACGGGGGAGGTGGGAGACGTACTGCGGTACAAAACCGCCTTCACCCTGCCGGAGGGCTTTGCCGCCCCGGGCTTCCGGGTGCTGCTCCACTTCGGGGCGGTGGACCAGGTGGCGGAGGCGTGGGTGAACGGCAAAAGCGTCGTCCGCCACGAGGGGGGCTACCTGCCCTTTTCCGCCGATATCACCGCCGCCCTCCTCCCCGGGGAAAACCGGCTGGAGGTGAAGGCGGTGGACACCCTCTCCCGGGACTACCCCTACGGCAAGCAGCATAAACGCCCCCATGGTATGTGGTACACCCCGGTGTCCGGCATCTGGCAGCCCGTGTGGCTGGAGGCCGTGCCGGAGCGGGGGGCGGTGTCCGCCCTGCGGATCACGCCGGATCTCACCGGGATCGACGTGGAGGTGGAGGCGGGCGGGGCGGAGTTCACCGTCAGCGTCCCCCTGGGGGAGGGGCGGTACGTCACCGCCCGGGGGGTGGAGGGGTCCGTCCGGCTGGAGCTTCCCCACCCCCACCTGTGGAGCCCGGAGGACCCCTACCTGTACGAGCTCACCGCTACCACCGAAACCGACCGGGTGGAGAGCTATTTCGCCCTGCGCACCGTGACCACCCGGGAGATCAGCGGCCGCCCCCGCCTGTGCCTGAACGGAAAGCCGGTCTTTCTCCACGGGGTGCTGGATCAGGGCTATTTTGAGGACGGCCTGTTCCTCCCGGCGGAGCCGGAGGAGTACGAGCGGGACATCCTGCGCATGAAGGAGCTGGGCTTCAACACCCTGCGCAAGCACGTGAAGATCGAGCCGGAGGCGTTCTACCACGCCTGCGACCGTCTGGGTATGCTGGTGCTCCAGGACATGGTGAACTCCGGCGGCTACGGCTACCTGCGGGACACGGTGATCCCGAACTTTGTGAGCAGGCGGCGGAGCGATCTGGGGGGCGGCGGGAGCGAGAAGCGCAAGGCCTTCTTCGAACGCCACTGCCTGGACACCGTGGCCCACCTGCAAAACCACCCCTGCATTGTGGGCTGGACGATTTTCAACGAGGGCTGGGGCCAGTATGACTCCGACCGGATCTGCCGCCTGCTGAAGGGGGCGGATTCCACCCGGTTCTTTGTCAGCGCGTCCGGCTGGTTTGCCCAGGAGGAGGGGGACGTGGAGAGCGAGCACATCTACTTCAGCAGCCGGGTGCTGGAGGGGACGCGGCCGGGGAAATTCCTGCTCCTCAGCGAGTGCGGCGGCTTCCCCCTCCGGGTGGAGGGCCACACGGCCCGGGACCGGAAAAGCTACGGCTACGGCGGGCAGGCCCGCACCCCGGGGGAGCTGACGGGCCGGGTCCAGGGGCTGTACGATGACATGGTGCTGCCCTCCGTCCCCAAGGGCCTGTGCGGCTGCATCTATACCCAGCTCAGCGACGTGGAGGGGGAGAACAACGGCCTGTATACCTACGACCGGCAGGTGCGCAAGGTGTCCGCGGGGGCCATGCTGGACGTGGCCCGGCGGCTGGAGGCCGCCCTGGCGGAGGCGGTGAAAAACGGTTGACATGGGGCAAAAACGTGATATACTCTCCTTGGATGCGCCGAGGCGCAGGACATATATAATAAGGAGTGTTTCAACCATGGATAAAAAGGTTGCCGCCCTGCTGAACGAGCAGATCAATAAGGAGCTGTATTCCGCCTACCTGTACCTGGACATGGCCAATTTCTACGCCTCCAAGGGGCTGGATGGCTTCGCCAACTGGTTCGAGATCCAGGCCAGGGAGGAGCAGGACCACGCCATGCTCATCTATAAGTACCTCCACAACAACAGCCAGGACGTGACCCTGGAGGCCATCGCCAAGCCCGACAAGACGTTCGAGACCCTCAGCGATCCCCTCACCGCCGCCCTGGCCCACGAGCAGTATGTCACAAGCCTCATCAACACCATCTACGAGGCGGCCCAGGAGGCCAAGGACCACCGGGCGGTGCAGTTCCTGGACTGGTTCATCAAGGAGCAGGGGGAGGAGGAGATGAACTCCTCCAACCTGATCACCAAGATGGGGATGTTCGGCGGGGATGCCAAGGCCCTGTATATGCTGAACAGCGAGATGGCGGCCCGTACTTACTCCGCCCCCTCCCTGAAGCTGTAAAAGCGGAACGGAAAGAATCCCGGCCCCCCGCGGGGCCGGGATTCTTCTGTCCCTGGAGCCGGCGTCCGGCGGTTTACCGCTCCGGCAGGTAGTCGTGGGGGCTCACCGGGTTGCCGTCCTGGTACATGGCGAAGTGCAGGTGGGGCTGGACCGCGTTTTCCGCGGCGGCGGTGGCCCCCACCGAGCCGATGAGGGTTCCGGTGGACACCGTGTCCCCCACCGCCACGTCGGGGACGGCGGCCAGGTTGGCGTACTGGCTGGTCAGGCCCTTCCCGTGGTCGATCTCCACCGTGGTGCCCATGAAGGGGTCCTCGAATACCTTGGACACCGTGCCCGCGGCGGTGGCGATAACCTTGGTGCCCAGGGACACGGCCAGGTCCATCCCGTCATGGGTGCGCCAGTCCCCCATGGTCTCGCTGTAGGCCAGGGCCTCCACCGAGTAGTCCGCGATCACCGCGCCGTTCACCGGCCATGTAAAGACCAGGGCGGCGGGCTGGGTAGGCTGGGGCTGGCTGCTCACGGCGGGAGAGGGCTGGGCCGTGGGCGGGACGGTGGGCGCGGGAGAGGGCTTGGCCGTAGGCACAGGGGTGGGCTGGGCGGTCACCCGGGGAGAGGGGTTGGCCGAGGGGCTGTCCACAATGCTGGCGGAGCCGGCCACGGGCTGTCCGGGGTCGTCCTCCCCGCCCAGGCCCTGCACCAGGTAGTAGCCCGACAGGGCGATGGCGGCCACGCAAATGAGTACCACAAGATAGAAACCCTTTCCCGAGATGAAATCGCCGAGTTTTTCGATCCAAGTCCGTTTATGATTGTTGTTCATCATGACACCTCCGGCCCTATTGTGGACGGAGCGGCGGCGGTTTATACCAGCGGAGGGAAAAATCCCGCCCCGTTTGCTTTCGGCGGGCCGCTATGGTATACTGGGGCAAGCAAAGCGGAAACGAGTGGGCGGCCTGTCCCGGAGCCATGAGGTGCGGCACGTTATCCTGTACGCGGAGAAGAAAACCCTCCTGCGGCGGCTGGCGTACCGGCTGGAGGGGCGGCGTTCCTGGGGGGCGCGGCAGATCGACCGGTGCCTGCGGGCGTTTGACCGGGACATCCCTGGGGTTAAACTTCACACGGACCGCCTGAGCGTGGAGCAGGCCGCGGAGCGGGCGGCGGCCCTGGCGGGGCTGACGCTGGCGGAGGACAGGCGGAGCCGCCCCCGCAGGCTGCTGGACCGCGCGGCGGCGCGGATCAGGCATATCAGGTAACTGGCGTTTGGAGGTGAAGCCATGCCGCTGACGCGGAATACCCCCCTGACCGAGCTGCCGGGGGTTGGCCCGGCCCGGGCCAAAAGGCTGGAAAAGCTGGGGCTGCGCGTTCTGGGGGACGCCCTGGAGCACCTGCCCCAGCGGTATGAGGACCGCCGGGAGACACACACGCTCCAGGACGCGCCCCAGGACCGCCCCTGCTGCGTGGCCCTGCTGGCGGCGGAGACGCCCCGGGTGAGCTACGTCCGCCGGGGGCTGACCCTGGTGAAGGTGAAGGCGGTGGACGGCTCCGGCACGGCCTGCCTCACCTTCTTCAACCAGGACTATATCAAGGAGGCGATCCGGGCCGGGGAGAGCTATGTGTTCTACGGCACGGTGGAGCGGCAGGGGAGCCTGTTCGCCCTGACCAACCCCGTATTCGAGCGGGAGGGGACGGCCCGGGCCACGGGGCTGATCATGCCGGTGTACCCCCTCACGGCGGGGATCTCCAACAACCTGCTGGCGGGGATCACCCGGCGGGCGGTGGAAAGCTGCCTGGACGGCCTGCCCGAGATCCTCCCCGCCCGGGTGCGGAAGGAGCACCAGCTCTGCCAGACCCAGTATGCCCGGAAAAATATCCACTACCCGGCGGACTTCGAGGCCCTGGCCATCGCCCGTCGGCGGCTGGTGTTCGAGGAGCTGTTCGTCCTCACCTGCGGGCTGGCCCAGCTCAAGGAGCGGCGGTCGGCGGGGGAGGGGCGGGTGCTGTCCGGCGGGCTGGAGGACTTCGCCGCCCTGCTGCCCTTCGCCCCCACCAACGCCCAGCGGCGGGCCATGGAGGACATCGCCGCCGATCTGAGGTCGGGGAAGGCCATGAACCGCCTGGTCCAGGGGGACGTGGGTTCGGGCAAGACGGCGGTGGCGGCGTTCGGGGCCTGGGCGGCGGCGAAAAGCGGCGTCCAGTGCGCCATGATGGCCCCCACCGAGCTGCTGGCAGAGCAGCACGCCCGCACCCTGGAGGCCCTTCTCGCGCCCGCCGGGGTGCGGGTGGCCCTGCTCACCGGTTCGGTGAAGGGGAAGGAGAAAAAGGCCCTGCTGTCCGCCCTGGCCGGGGGGGAGATCGATCTGGTGGTGGGCACCCACGCCCTCTTTTCCCAGGGGGTGGAGTACCGGGACCTGGGCCTGGTCATCGCCGACGAGCAGCACCGCTTCGGCGTGGCCCAGCGGGGGGCCTTGGCGGAAAAGGGAGGGGCGGTTTCCCCCCACGTGCTGGTCATGTCCGCCACCCCCATCCCCCGGACGCTGGCCCTGATCATCTATGGTGATCTGGATGTATCCGTCATGGACGAGCTGCCGCCGGGGCGCACCCCGGTGGCCACCTTCGCCGTGGGGGAGGCCAAGCGGGCGCGTATGTACGGCTTTGTCCGCAAGCAGGTGGGCTTGGGGCGGCAGGTCTATATCGTCTGCCCCGCCGTGGAGGAGAACGGCGGCGGCTGGGAGGACGGCCCCGGCCTGGATCTGAAGGCCGTCACCGCCTACGCCGCCGAGCTGCGGGAGCGGGTGTTCCCCGACCTGCGGGTGGGCTTTGTCCACGGCAAGCTGAAATCCAAAGAGAAAGAGGCGGTGATGTCCGCCTTCTCCGCCGGGGAGCTGGACGTGCTGGTGTCCACCACGGTGATCGAGGTGGGGGTGGACGTGCCCAACGCCTCCCTGATGATCGTGGAGAACGCGGAGCGGTTCGGCCTAAGCCAGCTCCACCAGCTCCGGGGCCGGGTGGGCCGGGGGAAGCACGAGAGCTTCTGCGTGCTCATGACCGCCAGCGGTCGCGATACCGCCCGGGAACGGCTCCGGGCCCTGTGCGCCACCAACGACGGCTTCCAGATCGCGGAGGAGGATCTGCGGCTCCGGGGCCCCGGGGATTTCTTCGGCAAGCGTCAGCACGGTTTGCCCCAATTAAAGGTGGCGGATTTTGCCGCCGACATGGAATTGTTAAAGGAAGCCCGGGCCGCGGCGGAGGAGCTCATCGCCGCCGACCCGGAGCTGAAGAAGCCCGCCCACCGCCTGCTGAAGCGGCGGGTGCGGGAGTTGTTCGAGGAGAACGCGGAGCTGTTCAACTGAGAAAAAGCTCAGCGTGTCGAAAAAGTCTTTTCGCCCCGCTGAGCGCGACTTTTTTGAACAAAGACCGTTCAAAAAAGTCGTTGATTGAACGTGAAAGACACCCCTCCTGGGTTTCTTTCACACTATCTTCCTTCCCGTCATCGAAACAGAAGCGGCTTTTTCGACAGTCTCGCCTTCCCCCCTGGAAGGGGGAAGGTGGCACGGCGAAGCCGTGACGGATGAGGGGGCGCAAGGGCAGGCGCGGGTGTTCCAAGCCTGGAGGACGGCGCGCCGAACGCCCGCCCCCTCCCCCCTGCGGGGGCACCCTCCCCCACAGGGGGGAGGGCTGATGCGAGATACAAAGGAGCGTATGCGATGAAACGGCTGACCATTGGCCTGCTGGCCCATGTGGACGCGGGGAAAACCACCCTGTCCGAGGCCATGCTCTACCAGGCCGGGGCGGTGCGGCGGCTGGGCCGGGTGGACCACAAGGACGCCTTCCTGGACACCGACTGGCAGGAGCGGGAGCGGGGCATCACCATCTTCTCCAAGCAGGCGCGGCTCACCTGGAAGGACTGCGGGATCACCCTGCTGGACACCCCGGGGCACGTGGACTTCTCCGCCGAGACGGAGCGGGCGGTGCAGGTGCTGGACTGCGCGGTGCTGCTGGTGAGCGGGGCGGACGGGGTGCAGGGCCACACGGAGACGCTGTGGCGGCTGCTGGCGCGGCATGGGGTGCCCACCTTTGTCTTTGTGAATAAGATGGACCAGCCGGACACCGGCCGGGACAGGCTGCTCTCCCAGCTCCGGGAGCGGCTGGACGAGGGCTGCGCCGACTTCTCCGGGGACTGGGGGGAGGTGCTGGAGCAGGCGGCCCTGTGCGACGAGGGGCTGATGGAGCGGTATCTGGAGACGGGGGAGCTGGACGATGGGGACCTGTCCGCCCTGATTGTGGGGCGGAAGCTGTTCCCCTGCTGGTTCGGCGCGGCGTTGAACCTGGACGGGGTGGACGGGCTGCTGGACGGCCTGGCCCGGTTCGCCCTGGAGCCGGACTGGCCGGAGGAGTTTGCCGCCCGGGTGTTCAAGATCAGCCGGGACAGCCGGGGGGAGCGGCTCACCTGGCTGAAGGTCACCGGCGGGACGCTGAAGGTGCGGGACACGGTGAAGGGCCCGGACTGGGAGGAGAAGGCCGCCCAGCTCCGGCTGTACTCCGGGGCGAAGTTTGTCCCGGCGGAGGAGGCTCCGGCGGGGACGGTGTGCGCCGTCACGGGCCTGACCCGCACCCGGGCGGGCCAGGGCCTGGGGGCCGAGGAGGACTGGGCCGGGCCGGAGCTGGAGCCGGTGCTGGCCTATCAGGTTCTGCCCCCGGCGGGGGGCGATGCCCACACCCTGCTGGCCCAGCTCCGGGTGCTGGAGGAGGAGGACCCCCAGCTCCGGGTGGAGTGGAACGAGGGGCTGGGAGAGATCCGGGTGCACCTCATGGGGGAGGTGCAGCTGGAGGTGCTGTCCCGGCTGATGGAGCGGCGGTTCGGGGGGTCGGTGGCCTTCGGCCCCGGGCGGATCGTCTACCTGGAGACCATCGCCGCCCCGGCGGAGGGTGTGGGACACTTCGAGCCCCTGCGCCACTACGCCGAGGTGCACCTCCTGCTGGAGCCGCTGGAGCGGGGGGCGGGGCTGGAGCTGGACACCGCCTGCGACCAGAACGTGCTGGACGGCCACTGGCAGCGGCTCATCCTTACCCACCTGATGGAGAAGGAGCACAAGGGAGTGCTCACAGGCGCGCCCGTCACCGATCTGCGGATCACCCTCCTGACCGGGCGGGCCCACCTGAAGCACACCGAGGGGGGCGACTTCCGGCAGGCCACCTACCGGGCGGTGCGGCAGGGGCTGATGAGCGCGAAAAGCGTGCTGCTGGAGCCGTGGTACAGCTTCCGGCTGGAGGTGCCCACGGGGAATGTGGGCCGGGCCATGACGGATTTGCAGCGGATGGGGGCGGAGTTCCAGACGCCGGAGCAGCGGGGGGATCTGTCCGTGCTCACGGGCAGTGTCCCCGTGTCCGGGGCGGGGGGCTACTGGACGGAGGTGGCGGCCTACACCGGGGGCCGGGGGCGGTTCTCCTGCGCGGTGGAGGGCTACCGCCCCTGCCACAACGGGGAGGAGGTCATCGCCGCGGCGGGCTACGACCCGGAGCGGGATGTGGACAATCCCCCCGGTTCGGTGTTCTGCGCCCACGGGGCGGGGTTCAACATGCCCTGGGACGAGGTGCGGGCCCATATGCACCTGGACAGCGGGTGGCGTCCGGCGGAGGAGCGGCCCCGGCGGGAGCAGTCCGCCCCGGCCTGCCGGACTGCCATGAGCTACGAGTCCCGGGCGGCGTTGGACAAGGAGCTGGAGGCCATTTTCCAGCGGGCCTACGGCCCGGTGAAGCCCCATGCCTTCCGGCCCGTCCCCAAGGCGTCCGCCAGCCCGAAGCCCAAGCCCTGGAAGGGGCTGAAAGCCCGGGACGGGGATGACTACCTGCTGGTGGACGGCTATAACGTGATCCACGCCTGGGAGGAGCTGCGCGCCCTGGGGCGGGCGGATCTGGACAGTGCGAGGGAGCGGCTGATCCACCGCCTGCGCAACTACCAGGGGTGGAAAAAGTGCAAGGTGATCGTGGTGTTCGACGCCTACAGGGTGAAGGGAAGCCCCGGCTCAGTGGAGCGGCTGGGGGATCTGTTCGTGGTGTACACCAAGGAGGCGGAGACGGCGGATATGTATATTGAAAAGACCACCTACGCCCTGTCCAAAGAGCGGAAGGAGCACCGGGTGCGGGTGGCTACCTCCGACGGGCTGGAGCAGATGATCATCCTGGGCCACGGGGCGGTGCGTATGCCCGCCGCCGAGCTGGAGTTTGAGGTGAAGCAGGCGGAGGGGGACATACGCCGCGCCATTGAGGGGAAATAGGAGAAGCCCGCCCAGCGTGTCGAAAAAGTCTTTTCGCCCCGCTGAGCGCGACTTTTTTGAACAAAGACCGTTCAAAAAAGTCGTTGATTGAACGTGAAAGACACCCCTCCTGGGTTTCTTTCACACTATCTTCCTTCCCGTTGTCGGAACAGAAGCGGCTTTTTCGACAGTCTCAAAGCCCGCCCAGTTATGCTGGGCGGGCTTTGCTTGTTTCTTGTTTATTTAACTGTTCTCCCGGCTGTGGAAGTAGCGGTCCCGGTCGATGGTGTGGCGGCGCAGGTATTCCGCCCAGCGGGCGTATGCCCCGTAAGCGAAATGGCAGCCGTCGTTGGCCAGCTCCTCGGGGAGCTGCCCGTCCTCGCCGGCGTAGGCCTCGGCGGTGTTGAGCAGGGCCACCTTTTTCTCCGCCGCCACCCGGACAATGGCCTCGTTGAAGGCCTTCAGGTTGTCGTTGTTGATGTAGCCGGCCAGATTGTTCCGGCGGCACATGGCGTCGTTCAGCGGGGGCATGACCTGGAGGTACACCACCGCCTCCGGCTGGGCGGCCAGCACCTGGTCGATGAATTTCGCCAGGCCCTCCCCGTAGCTCTCGGCGGAGTAGCCCAGCTCGTTCACGCCGATCATGATGTAGACGGAGGCATAGCTCTTTTTGCCCAGCGCGCCCATCAGGGTGAGCTTCTCGCCCTCCACCTCGGCGATTTTGAACTCCGGGTCGTCCACGCGGAACACGGTCATTCCCCTGGCCCAGTAGAAGTCGCCGTGCTTCATGCCGCTGAACAGCTCAAAGCCCTCGGTGCGGGAGTCGCCCAGGAACACGGCGTCGTCAAAGAAGCTGTCGTCCGCCACCGGGTCGGACTCCTCCACCGGAACGCCGAACTGGTAAGGCTCCCAGGGCGGCGGCGTGGGGGTGGGCTCCGGCGTAGGCTCCGGGGTCTGGGTGGGGACGGCCTGGGTGGCCGGGGCGGGGGAGGAGGAGGGCGGCGTGTAGTGGCCCTCGGTGTGCCCGCAGGCGGACAGCAGGGCCAGGGCCAGGACGGCGGCTAAACAGGACAGTTTTCGACACATTGCGGCAGAATCTCCTTACTTTTTTAATTCTGCCCTATGGTAGCACCGCGCCCCTCCTGTGTCAAGAAAGAAAGGGTTACAAATTTCCATCAAATTGCCGTCAAATAGTGACAGGTTCTTTACCGTTTCCAGCGGCGTTGAAGCTCCAGCACCGCCGACACCAGCAGCAGGCCCAGGGCGATGCACCCGGCGATGCCGAAGGTGCGGAAAAAGGTCTCCCAGAACAGCTCCGTGTCCCCCCGGATGCCGTGGTCCATGGCCTGGTAGATGGTCAGCCCCGGCACCAGCGGGAACAGGGCGATGGTGGAATAGGACGTGGCGGGGCACTTGCGCAGACGGGCCATGGCCTCGGCGAACACCGCCACCACCACCGCGCCCACCAGACTGGCGACGAAGCTGCCGCCGCCCAGGGCCATGACGGCGAGGTAGGCCGCCCAGCCCGCCGCCCCGCCCAGACAGCACAGCGGCGTGCCCATCCCCCGCACGTTCATGGCGGGGCAGAAGCCCAGACAGCCCAGGAAGGCGAACAGGCAGTACACCACCCCCCCGTAGTCCGCGGCCCGCACCGCCGCGCCGGCGGGCTGCCCCGGGAACAGGGCCATGGCGGCCACCGTCCCCAGGGCGATGGCCGCCGCCGACAGCACCGCCCGGGCGAAGGTGGCCAGGCCCGCCATCATGTCCCCGGTGAGCAGGTCGCTCATGAAGCTGGTGAACACCAGCCCGGGCACCAGCACCATCAGGCCCCCCGCCACCGTCACCTCCAGGTTGATGGGCGCGCCCAGGGCGGGCAGGCCGCACGCCGCCGCCCCCAGCACAAAGGCGGAGATCAGCGTGGTCAAAAAGCCGTTGGCCCTGGCCCGCTCCAGCAGGACCAGCACCGTCCCCCCCGCCAGTCCCGCCAGCCCCGCGGCGGCGGCCTCCGCCCAGCCGCCGGAGAAGAACAGCGCGAAGAAAAACGCCCCCAGAAAGTACCCCGCCAGCCGCAGGACCACCGGATAGGCCCGCAGCTCCGCCAGCGCGGCCCCGCACCGGGCGGACAGCTCCGCCGGGTCCGCCGGGGGATCGGCGCACAGGCGGCGGGACAGGTCGTTGAACCGCTCGATGCCGTCGATGTCGGTGACGATGGACGGCACCCGGCGCATCACCGTATGCACCCGGCCGTCCGGGGCGCGGACGCTGACCCACACGCAGTTGGGCACCGCGAACACCTCCCCCTCCAGGCGGTAGGCCGCCAGCAGGCGGCGCACCGTGTCCTCCGCCCGCTGGATCTCGCCACCGCAGCGGACGATCTGCACCCCCACCTGGCAGCAGCCGTCCAGAAGCGTGTCGTAGTCCATGGGGGGGCGGTTTCTCCCCTCGCCTCCGGCAGGGGGCGGGACCGCGTCAGGCGTGTCGTAGTCCATATGGCTTCCTCCTTGACAAAACCCCCGGCGGGGGGTTATAATAGGCGTATAAAAGGCACTGCCACAACGGTCAGCCGCCCTTTATTGGATCAACTTACAACTCTATGTTGACCGCTTGGGTACCGGCCAAGCGGTCAACACGCCTTTTGCGCGGTTAAAATCATCAACAACAGAGCGATGATGAAGCAGACCACGAAACGCAGGAGCTTCCTCCCGCGTCCGTCTCCCATCCGCGTCACCCCCTTTCGGGGGGCGGCCGACCGCCGTTATGTAACAGTGCCTTGGGGCGATTATACCACGCCCCCGCCGGGTTTGCAAGGAAAGCCTTGACAGCCCGGGGCTGGGGGGCTATAATGAGCATAAGAGGGCGTTGCCGCCTGGCGGTCAGCCCTTGCGAGTCAACTTAGAACAAAGCCCTATATTGACCGCTCGGGTGCCTGCCGAGCGGTCAATACGCTTTTGGGGATATGTATATCATCATCATACCATAGCTCCGGCGGGTTTGCAAGGCAAAGGGGCCGGTTTCCCGGCCCCCTGTTCCGTGCTCACTGATTCAAGCCCGTGATGTAGGCGTCGATCAGATCCTTTATCTCCTTGGGTGTGTACACCTTGTCCGGGGTTTGCTCAAAGATCCGCAGCAGATCATACGCCATCGCCTTTTGAATGTCCTTCCGTTCGTTTTCGGTGGGCATTGTCTGGCCCCCTTTCTGTTGGGATGCCTTTATTATACCACTCCAGCCGCTCCGGCGCAAGGCCCCGCCTGCCAGGGCTTGGGCGGGCTGGCAGTTTTTTTTGCTTTTTTCCCCATTAAGGCTTGCAAATTTTTGCCGATATTGTATAATAGATGCTGTATCAGTGTGGCGACGGAGGCGTCAGCCAAATCATTCCGATGGAAGGAGGGCCGAATGCCCGGCCACCGCCCCCCGTCCGGGGGACACAGATGGAGGCCCTGGAGGCCTGTAAAAACCCAAATTTCCAACCAGAACAGGAGGAACAGGATATGAAAAAACGTTTGTTGTCGGCGGCCCTGGCCCTGGCCATGGTGCTGACAATGCTGCCTTTGACGGCATTCGCGTATACTTACAACAGCCCAGAGCCCGAAGGCGACGGCACCGAAACGGTTGCGTACCTGGAGTACGGGAACGCGAATAACCAGTATCTTAGCAGTGGCGGAACCGGCACTGACTTTAAGGGCGCGGGCTGGTACGTTACGCTGGATGTGCCGGCGGTGATTGGTTCCGATGGAAAGCCAGACCCTGCCCAGCCCCGCAAGACCGTTTACTATAAGGTCGATACGGGCCTTTCCGTGGGCGGGAAGTATTACAAGAATGCCGCAGTCCCCAGTGACAGTAATGTGCAGTACAATACAGATTCAAGCGGCAACAGGACCGGAATCAAAAAGAACGGATCCATCTATAGTGCGTCTTTGGACGCAAGCAAGAATCTCGTCCAGGGCAACCTGAAGGGCGCGGTCATTGTGATCGGCGGTGACCACGAGATCGACTGTGTCAACGCCCCCAGCCTGTCCCTGGATGTGTACGGCGGCAAGGCTACCATTAAGAATGCGAAGGCCACCGCCGTTGATCCCGCAAAACCTGTGCTGCTCACCAGCGTGACCGTAAACAACAGCCAGTACCTCAAGTACGGCAAGGGCAGCATCAACATTGATGATGTGATGGATACGCTGACCCGCCTTGATCTGAAGAACGTGACCTTGGATGGCTCCGGCCTTACGCTCAACTCCAAGGTGGCGACCACCAATAAGGGGACGGGCCATACCGTCTCGCTGACGAACGTGACCACCACGGCTGCCATTACACTGGACGGCGTGGGCACTGATAACGACAAGACCCGCGCCGCCCAGAGCCTGACCATCACCAACAGCTCCGTGGGCGATATCACCGTGAAGGGCGTCAACAACACCGTGACCCTGAACGAGGTGAAGAACAGCACCAACGCCCCCAACGTGACCATCGAAGGCACCGGCGGCAGCCTGAACGTCCGGGGCGGCAGCGTGCTGGGCGCGGTGACCGTTAAGAGCGGCGCGGGCAAGGAAACCACCGCCGCCCCCAGCAGCATCACCGTGGAGACCGGCTCCACCGTAGACAGCATCAAATCCGCGCAGGACAGTGATCTGGCCACGGGCAGGAACACCATCACCATCGGCGGCACCTCCGGCGCAATTACCGCGAAGAACTCCACCGTGAACGTCAACGGCGGGCACACCGGGAACATTACCCTCACGACCGGCGCCGTGTCCGTCAGCGGCAACCGGGCCAGCGTGGGCGATGTGGAGCTGGCTCACGACGCCACCTTCAACCTCACCGGCACCAACTGCACCGTGGGCGCGCTGGCAGTAAAGAGCGGCGGCACCTCCGCCACCGTCACCTTCAACGTGCCCAACGACCCCAGCAACACTCTCGGTAGCAGCACAAGTGCGATCTCTACCAACTACACCAAAGCCACCGTCAAGGGCGGCACCTGGAAGTCCGCCGTGTCCTCCGTCAACCTGGACGCCTCCCTGGCGTACCAGCTGGAAAAGACGGTGGGTGGCGCGAAAACCTACACCTACTACACCTCCGACCAGCTGGGCGAGGCCATTCTGGAGCAGGGCGGCAGCAAGTCGGGTAATACGCTGACCAAAGTTGGGGACAGCGGTGGCTCCATTACGGTAACCTTCATGAACGGCAGTATGGAGTGGGGCGTGCTGACAGTCAACTCCAACGTGGTCATTCCTAAGCTGCCCACCCAGATGAACAACATCAAGACCCCCTACTGGTCCGATGGAGAGTTTAGCAACCTGACCGGAAGTTACAGCGT
Source organism: uncultured Oscillospiraceae bacterium (assembly GCA_910585265.1). Taxonomy (GTDB): domain Bacteria; phylum Bacillota; class Clostridia; order Oscillospirales; family Oscillospiraceae; genus Enterenecus. Next base: position 17,094 of record CAJUCA010000046.1, read on the forward strand.
GCCCAACCAAAACGTGGTGCTGAATGCGGGCGGCGGTGTGGTTTCCACCGACGTGACCAAGCTCACCGAGGTGAAGGTGGGCAGCAACGCCAGCAACATCAAGGCCGCCCTGGCGGGCAGCACCATCGTGCTGAGCGGCGCGGTGGGAAGCACCGACACCAAGTTCGACCTGGAGCTGGAGACCGACGCGGTGGAGAATAAGACAGACAGCAGTGGTAATAACACGGAAGTACCTGTTGTCATTAAGCTGGGCGTGATCTTCGATCCCTCCAACAAGAGCCTGACCATTGCCAATACAGGCAGTCAGAGCCTGGGCCACGGCGTGGTTATCGAGAACACCTTCCAGGCCATCAAGCTGAGCAACGGCTCCCGCTACACCTTCGACGGCAGGGGCCTGGTGGTGCGCACCCAGGAGATCAAGGTGAAGGGCGAGACTGGCCAGGATTATCCCACCGGGGACACCAAGATGGATGACATCGAGGTCATTGTCAACGCGCCCGGCTACACCGCCACCCCGGCCCTGAAGCAGCAGGTTATTGACGTAATCAAGGGGACTGGCGCGGCAATCGATTTGACAAAGAGCCCCGCCGTGCAGCGTGCGGTGAACGCGGCCCTGGCTACCATCACGGACAAGACCGTAGAGGGCTACATCAACGCCGCCTCCGCCCGGGCCAGGAGCGACTGGAAACTGGGTTCCAAGGACGACACCGCTTACCAGGATAACCCTGGGGTGTGGCTGGTTCCCTACCTGGAGGTCAATGTCAGCAACTACCTGCCCAACCCTGTCAACCCCTCCATCACCGCCACCCTGACCCTGAAGTGGCGCGTGGAGGTGCATCCGACCACCAACAAGGCCGAGATAAAGGATCGGATCGTGAAGGAAGCCCCCAACGTGGCGAACGGCCACGGCACCTTTATCGCCAAGCAGGGCACGGCCCTGGCCCTGGACGGGGATCTGGGCGGGGATGGTGTGAAGATCACCTTTACGACCAGCAATAAACATTCCTTCGCCCATCAGGCGGATACCTATGATTACGAGGTCAAGTCCGGAGTGTTCACCGTCACCCACGCCGTCAACGGCAACCTGGGCAGGTTTGTGCTGGACACCGTGAGGCCCCTGATCGAGCTGGGAACCAAACAGACTGGTGCCAGCGCGATGGATACTGTTGAGCAGTATTTTAGCACCCTTCAGGCCGCGGTGGACGCCGCCGAGGACGGAAAGATGATCGAGATCAACAGCAATTACAAGGGCAGCACCACCATTAACATGACCGGCAAGGCCCGCACCATCTATATCCAGGCCAACGGCAAGAACGTGGTGGTGGCCAACGCCAGCGGCGGCACGGTGGATGAGAACAGCAAGGGCAGCTTCTACACCATCAAGCTGAACCGGGACAACACCGTCACCGCCAACGCGGTGGTCAGCGTGGGCTCCGCCAGCAACGGCTCCGCCTCGGTGGACACCACCATCGCCAAGCCCGGCTCCAGCGTCAGCGGCAAGTACACCGCCAACAGCGGCTACAAGGCGGGCAGCTTCACCGCCACCGCCCAGCCCGGCAACAAGTCCGTCAGCGTGAGCGTGTCCGCCAACGGCACCTTCAGCTTCACCGTGCCCAGCGACGCCACCAGCGTGACCGTCACCCCGTCCTTCGTGCTGGACAACGGCCTGCCCTTCACTGACGTGGCGAACAACGCCTGGTATTTCACCGCGGTGAAGTACTGCTACGACACCACCAACAACGGCTACCGCCTGATGGAGGGCGACAGTGCCGCCACCTTCGCGCCCAACGGGAGCTTCACCCGGGCGCACATGGTGCAGATCCTGTGGAACATGAAGGGCCGTCCCACGCCCAAGACCACGGCGAACCCCTTCCGGGACATGAGCAGCAGCAACTGGTACTACAGCGCGGTTCTGTGGGCCTATGAGAAGGGCTACGCCAAGGGCTATCCCGACGGCACCTTCAAGCCCGGCCAGGCGGTCACCCGCCAGGAGATGGTTCAGTTCCTGTATCAGGCGTCTGGTTCGCCCAGCGGCTCCGGGAACCTGAGCTACTATTCCGACGGCTACACGGCCAACAACTGGGCGCAGCCCGCCCTGCGCTGGGCCACCGGCCTGGGCATCCTCAGCGGCCAGAACAGCGCGAGCCTGGGCAACACCCTGGCTCCCAGGGCGGTCGCCAAGCGTTGCGAGGTGGCCGTGACCGTGATGAACTTCGACAAGCTGAACCTGTTCTAAGCCGTCACAGAAGCGAAACAGCATCACAAAGGCCCGGCCGGGATCTCCCGGCCGGGCCTTTTCCCGCGTCTGCGGACAGGGAAACGCCCCAGGCGGTAAGGCCCGGGGCGTTTGGGTCAGTCCGGCTTGTTCCCGTCCGGCGTCTCCTCCGGTTCATCGGAGGGGGGCGGCATGGGGATGGGCTCGTCGATGATGTGGATGTGCTGGGCGGGAGGCTCGATGCCGCCGTCCAGCTGGGCGCGGGTGGAGGTGTAGGCCCCCTCCACCAGGGCGGGGTCCCGGCCCTCCAGGATGGCCACCATCTCGCCTCCGGTGATGGTTTCTTTCTCCAGCAGGTAGGCCACCACCTTGTCCATGTCCTCCCGGTTGGCCTCGATGACCTCCACCGCGGCCTTGTAGCACACGTCCAGCACGGCCTTCACGGCCTTGTCCATGACGGCGGCGGTGTCCTGGGCGCAGTCCAGGCCGTAGCCCCCGTCCAGGTACTGGTTGCGGACGGAGCCCAGGGCCATCATGCCGAATTCCTCGCTCATGCCGTACATCGCCACCATGTTCCGGGCGATGTTGGTGGCCTCCTGGATATCCTGGGAGGCTCCGTTGGTCATGGTGTCCATCACCACCTGCTCGGCGGCGCGGCCGCCCATGGACACGGTGATTTTCGCCATCAGCTCGTCCCGGGTGCGCAGGTTGGTCTTGTCCTCCTCGGGCATCAGCAGGGTGTAGCCCAGGGAGCCCTCGGTGTGGGGGACGATGGTGATTTTCTGCACGGGCTCGGCGTTTTTCTGCTTGTAGGCCACCATGGCGTGGCCCACCTCGTGATAGGCCACCAGCTTGCGCTCGAACTCGGTGAGGACGGAGTTTTTCTTCTCGCTTCCAGCGATAACGAACTCGAAGGAGGCCAGCAGGTCCTCCTGGGTGACCAGCCTGCGGCCCTTGCGGACAGCCCGAAGGGCGGCCTCGTTCACCAGGTTTGCCAGGTCGGCCCCCACGCACCCGGCAGTAGCCAGGGCGATCTTGTTCAGGTTCACGTCCTCCGCCAGCTTGATCTTCCGGGTGTGCACCTGGAGGGTGGCCAGCCGCCCCGCCAGATTGGGCCGGTCGATGGTGATCCGGCGGTCGAACCGTCCCGGACGGAGCAGGGCCTTGTCCAGCACCTCGGGCCGGTTGGTGGCCCCCAGCACAATGACGCCCTTGCCGGGGTCGAAGCCGTCCAGCTCGGCTAAAAGCTGGTTCAGGGTCTGTTCCCGCTCATCGTTGCCGCCCATGCGGTTGTCCCGGGATTTGCCGATGGTGTCGATCTCGTCGATGAAGATGATGCAGGGGGCCATTTTGGACGCTTCCTTGAACAGGTCCCGGACCCGGGACGCGCCCACGCCCACGAACATCTCCACGAAGTCGGAGCCGGAGATGGAGAAGAAGGGCACGTTGGCCTCGCCCGCCACCGCCTTTGCCAGCAGGGTTTTGCCGGTGCCCGGCGGGCCCACCAGCAGCGCGCCCTTGGGGAGCTTCGCGCCGATCTCGGTGTACTTGCCGGGGTTGTGGAGGAAGTCGATGATCTCCTCCAGGCTCTCCTTGGCCTCGTCCTGGCCCGCCACGTCCTTGAAGGTGATGCCGGTTTTCTTCTCCACGTACACCTTGGCGTTGGACTTGCCCACGCCGCCGATGCCGCCGAAGCCGCCGCCGGACCCCATCTTCTTGAACATATAGCGGTAGAGCAGCAGCAGCCCGCCCACCATGAGGAGAATGGGCAGCACGTAGTTCAAAAACGCGGACATCAGGTACTGCTCTACGGTGGGAGTGTCGGTTTTATACTCCTTCACGCCGTTTTCGTCCAGCCAGACCACCACGTTGGTGTGGGCCAGCCCGGGCGGGGGGGCGGTCTGGAACTTGATGGCGGCACTGGCGGTTTCGCTGGAGGTTTTGGGGTCGAACTGGTTGAGGAACTGGCCCCAGCCCCCCTTCCCATAGGCCTCCTTCTGCTTTTCCACGTACTCCGCCAGGGCGGGGGAGTCTTCCTTCAGGGTGAAGGTGTAGACGCTGGATGTCATTTCCACCGTGGCCACCTGTCCATCCTCCACCCAGTGGAAGAAGGTGGAGTAGGGCACCGTCTCCACCGAGGCGTTTTCCATCGAGCTGTTACACATTTGGAGCAGGAATACCAGCATCACCGCCCACATCACAATGCTGAGATAACTCCATGGGGCCCGTTTTTTGTCGTCCCCGCCGCCTTTCTGATTGCTGTCCCGGCGGTTGGGATCGCTTGGCTTCACCGGGCCGGCCATAGGCACAACCTCCTTTTTCACGGATCGGGACTGGGTTCAATCCCGAAGTGCTTTCCAAATTTGCCCGTTTCCTGGTTTTGGGCATTTGAATGAGTATACCACACTTGGCGGATAAAAACAAGAAATGTTCTTGGACAGGCTGTAAAATTTCTATGACGAAAAAAGGGGGGAAAAAGATGGCCCGCCCCCTTCCGCCCCGCCGGGAAATATGGTATACTATTAATTTAGTATGCGCCAAAAAGAGGAAAAGGAGCGTTTCCATGCGAGACGATAAGAGACAGCGGCCTCCGCTGGAGGCGGAGGCGGACGGCCTCATTGAGGGCCGCAACGCGGTGATCGAGGCCCTGCGGGCGGGCACGCCCATTGACAAGATCTACATCGCCCGGGGGGAGACGGACGCCACCCTGGGCCACATCGCCTCCACTGCCCGGGGGAAGGGAGTGGTGGTGACGGAGGCCGACCGCCGGAAGCTGGACGGCATGAGCCGCACCAAGAGCCACCAGGGGGTGATCGCCATCGCCGCCGTCCGGGAGTACGCGGAGGTGGACGATCTGCTCAACGCCGCCCGGGAGAAGGGGGAGCCGCCCCTCCTCGTGGTGTGCGACGAGCTGTCCGACCCCCACAACCTGGGGGCGGTGATCCGCACGGCGGAGTGCGCCGGGGCCCACGGGGTGATCATCCCCAAGCGGCGTTCGGCGGGGCTTACCGCCATCGTGGCGAAAACCAGCGCGGGGGCGGTAAGCTACCTGCCCGTGGCCCGGGTGCCCAACCTGACTGCCGCGCTGAAGGACCTGAAGGAGCGGGGGCTGTGGGTGTTCGGCACCGCCGCCGACGGGGGGACCAGCCTGTACCAGGCGGATCTGAAGGGCCCCGCCGTCCTGGTCATCGGCAGCGAGGGGGACGGCATGGGCCGTCTCGTCCGGGAGCAGTGTGATTTTCTGGTATCCATCCCCATGAAGGGAAAGCTGAACTCGCTGAACGCGTCCGCGGCAGCGGCGGTGGTGCTGTATGAGGCGGTCAGGCAGCGGAACGCATAACCAGGGAGCCTGTCCCGGCGAAGGAGGAAGCTAATGTCCGATCAGAAGGATCAAAAAGGCGACCGGGAGTTCTCCCTGGAGGAGATCCTGGCGGAATACGGCACGAAACGGACCGGGGCCAAGGTGGTGGACTTCCCGGAGCGGGAGGACGCCGCCCCCGGCGGCGGGGAGGAGGAGCACACCATCCGCTTCCCCGCCCAGAACCGGACGGCCTCCCGGCCCCAGCCGGAGGACAGGCCCATGGCGGAGATCGTGCCGGAAAGCGTGGGCCGCTCCATCGGGGCCAGGGTCCATACCCTGCTGCGGAAGGCGGACCACTTTGCCGACCATATGTACGATCAGGCGGAGCCGGACGAGGCCGCCCGCCGTGCGGAGAAATACACCCCCGGCGTGGACAAGGAGGAGCTGCCCGGAGAGGACGCACCCACCCGCCGTCCCCGCCTGCGGGTGGTGCGGCAGCGGGAGCTGCCCCCGGACACCGCCCCGGGCCGTCTGGCGGCCTTGTACGGCAAGGGGCTGAAGGCCCAGGGGCGGCGGGCGCGTTTGGCCCTGCTGCTGTCGCTGCTGGCGGTGGGAGTGTCGCTGGAGCTTCCGTTTGTGTCCTGGGCCGCGCTGGCGGAGAGGGTGGGGGAGTTCGGCATCACCCTGTACCAGTGCCGCTCGCTGGTGCTCAGCGGCCTGCTGCTGCTGGTGGGGATGGTGTGCTACGAGATCCCGGCGGCGGGGGCCAAGCAGCTCTTTACCCTGCGCCCCCGGGCGGAGAGCCTTCTGTTTCTGGCCTGGGCCTTCACCCTGCTGGACGGCCTCACCGCCGGACAGCTGGACCCCCGGTATACCTGCCTGCCCTATTCGGCGGTGACGGCCCTGGGGCTGGCCTTCGCCCTGCGGGGGGTTCACGCCCGCCGCCGGGGGGACCGCCTGTCCGCCAAGGACGCGTCCCAGGTGCGCACCCCCTACGTGGTGGCCCGGGACGAGACGCTGTGGTCCAACAAGCCCACCTTCACCAAGGCCCCCGGCTCCAGCGTGGGCTTCGGAAGCCAGCTCCAGATGGAGGACGGGGGACAGCGGGCCTACCGCGTCGCCGCGCCCCTGCTGCTGCTGGGCAGCCTGCTGTGCGCTCTGCTGGCGTCAGTGGGGCAGGAGGTGCCGGGGCGGTTTTTGTGGGCGGCCTCCGCCTGCTTCACCGCCTCCGGCTCCTGGTCGGCCCTGCTGGCCTTCGGCCTGCCCTACCGCAAGCTGGTGGAGCGGCTCCATCAGGTGGGGGCGGCGATGGCGGGCTGGACGGGGGCGGCCCGGTGCGGCCAGGGGGGCGTGATCGTCAGCGACGGCGACCTGTTCCCCACCGGATCGGTGACGGTGGCCCAGGTGAAGGTGTTCGGCAGCGTGCCCACGGAGAAGGCGGTGGGGTACACCGCCTCCATGCTGCGGGCCATGGCCTGCGGGCTGACCCGGCCCTTCCACAACCTCCTCCGGGCACAGGGGGCCATGTACCGGGACGTGTCCGGCCTGGAGTGGCACGAGGGCGGGGCCTCCGGGGTGATCCGGGGCAAGGAGGTGCTGGTGGGTACCGCCGCCTATATGCACCTGATGGAGATCCCCCTGCCCGCGGGGCACAACATCAAAAACGCGGTGTTCTGCGCCATCGGCGGGCAGCTGTCCGGAATGTTTCTGCTCCAGTATGCCATGGACGGCGGGGTGAACCCCAGCCTGTCGGCGTTGATGGCGGCGGGGCTGTCCCCGGTGCTGGCCTCCCGGGACCCCAACCTGATCCCCGCCCTGCTGGAGCAGAAGTTCAAGCTCCCGGTGGACAAGATGGAGTTCCCCCCGGTGGGCCGCCGCCTGGAGCTGTCCGACCCGGAGCTGTCCGGGGACGGGGCGTTGGTGGCCCTGCTGGCCCGGGAGGGGCTGGGGCCCTACTGCGACGCCCTGGTGGGCGGGCGCAGGCTGCGCTTCGCCACCCGGCTGGGGCTGGTGTTCGCCCTGGCGGGGTCGGTGATCGGACTGTGCCTCACGTTCTACCTGACCTCCATCGCCGCCTTTGGCTCGCTGACCGTGGCCAACTTCCTGGTGTTTATGGGGGCGTGGCTGGTGCCCCAGGTGCTCATCGCCAACTGGGTGAACCAGTTTTGAGTACATGACAGAAGTCCCCGGTGCAGAGCACCGGGGATTTCAGCGTGTTGAAAAAGTCTTTTCGACACGCTGAGCGCGACTTTTTTGAACAAAAGACGTTCAAAAAAGTCGTCGATTGACCGTGAAAGACACCCCTCCTGGGTTTCTTTCACACTATCTTCCTTCCCGTC
>CAJUCA010000047.1 GCA_910585265.1 uncultured Oscillospiraceae bacterium
GCCGTTGAGGAGAGAACTTTTTGACGCGAAAAAGAGGGGATGGGCCATCCTCTCTTTTTCTGTCCCCGGAAAATCAGGGAGAAAAAGTGAGCAAACAGAGCAAAGCGTTTCCGCCCCGCTTCAGCCCGTCGGCGCGGCCTCAAACAGGAAAACCGGAAACATCCGCAAGACGAAAAAGCCCCCCGCTCCACAAAAAACCCGGCCCACACCGCCGCTTCCGCCGGTATGGGCCGGGTCTATATTCGCAGGGGCTTCACCGCAGCAAGGCCCCCACATCCTCCATGCCCCGCTGGCGCAGGAACTTGGCCTTGGGGGACAGGCGCAGCACCTCCCGGATGTCGCAGGTCAGCGAGCTGGCCTCGCTGGTGTCCCGCACCACGCTGACATACTGATGGACGCTGTACCTGCTGCCCAGGCTCTGCCCCAGCTGACCGTACATCGCGCCGTACACCCCCTGGAGCCGGGTGACCCACCGGTGGTCTGCCACCAGCACCGACAGGGCGGCCTTCGCCGCCTCCCGGGTGGTGAGGTTCAGCGCGTCCAGCCGCAACGCCCGGGCGGACACCCGGAACCGGGGCACCGTCACGCTGGACTCCCCCACCTGGAGGGACAGCCCCTGCCGGGTCCAGAGCTTGGCCCCGCCGATGTCCATGCCGGGGGACACCTGCACCCTGCCGCAGTTGCCGAACAGACAGCCGCCGATGTCCCCGTCCGGCCCGCCCCCCTGGGCCTTGGCCACCCGGGCGGAGCCGGTGATCACAATGTCGCCGCAGGCCCCCTGTATGCCCGCGCCGATGGCGGCTGCGCCGCAGGCCGCCAGGGCGGTCACCGTGCCGCCCTGGATGCGGATGTCTCCCACAGGCGCGCCCAACGCTCCGCCGATGCCCGCGCCGCCCCCGGTTCCGGCGGCGGTGACGATGCCGCCCCGGATGTGGATGGGCCCGGTGGCCTCCCGGCCCGCGGCGCGGTCCCGGCCGATGCCCGCGCCCCCCGCGCCGCCGGTGGCGGTGAGGGTGCCCTCAGGCTCCCGCTGCCCGCCCTTGGTCTGGTCGATGCGCAGGGAGGTGCCGTCCCCCAGGGATATGCCCGCAAAGCCCGGCCCGCTCTCGAACACGCTGTCCGTCCCCCGCTGGAGGAGCAGGGTCACGTCGTTCCCCCGGCCCAGGCGGAACGCACAGCCGGAGGACACCCGGCAGGCCACGCCGTCCAGAATCAGGCTCAGCGGGCCGATGCCGTCAGCCAGCGCGAGCCTGCCGCTGAAGGGCACCTGATCCGCGTCCGTCCCCGCTCCGCCCGCCACGGCGGTGACCTGGGCGGACAGGATGAACAGGGTGTGGCTCTCCTCGTCATAATGCCAGTCGGTCTCCGGCTCCCCTCCGGTGACGGTGAAGGGGTTGGGATACCGGGAGATCTCCCGGAAGCTCCCCGCCTTGTCGTCCCAGCGCACGTAGAGATACCTGGTTTGGGGTCGGCCCGCCTTGTCCCGCCCCCGCAGGGTGATGGTGTGGGCGGGGAAGCCCTTGGAGCTGTCCCCCTTCAGCAGCCACAGCCGCGCCATATCAAACGGCTCGTCCGTCCGCAGGTTCAGCGGCCCCTGCTTGCCGTCCACCCCCAGGGCGGTGAGTGTGCCCCACTGCGGCAGAAGGGTTTTCCACACGAGATCAAAGGGGGTCAGCGGCTGGCCCTGGGCGTTGCGCACCGAGACGCCCGCCGCCGCCAGCAGGGAGGCGGGGCCGTCCATCACCACCTGGACCGGCGGGCTCCCCGGCTCCCCTCCGTCCAGCGTCACCGCGCCCCCGGCCAGCCGCAGGACGCCGCCCGCCCCGGCCCGGAGCTGTCCGATCCGCAGCAGGCCGCCGCCGTCCAGGGTGAGGGTGACGCCCTGGCCCAGCCGCAGCTGGGCCAGCGTGTTCTGCCCCACAGCCGTCAGCCGGCCCTGGGCGGACTGGACGGTGAGCAGGGGGGATTCCACCTGCTGGAGCACCAGCCGCCCCCCGCCGTCCAGCCGGAGGGCGGGGGCCTCCTGCCCCAGCCCCCGGAGGACGGCCTCCCGTGCTCCGTTCAGCGTCAAGACGCCGCTGTGCTGGTCAAAGGCCAAGGCGGACAGATCCCGGCCCGATACCTGCACCGTCCCAAGCTGCCGTGTGCCCAGGGGCGGAGCGGCCTCCGGCTCCGCCGCCTCCGGGGACAGGGCCGCGCCCTCTGGCGCACCCTGGCCCTCCTGCCCGCCCAGCAGGGCCATCAGGCCGTCCCCGCCGTCCAGCAGCGTCATCAGCAGATCCAAATCCCCGGCCCCCGCCATCAGCTCCAGCAGTCCGGGCAGCTCCGGGGCGGCCTCACCCGCCAGCAGCAGGCCCGTCAAAAAGGGCTCCAGCCCCGGCGCGGTGCCGTCGGCAAACTGGGCCTGGAACTGCTCCAAGCTGGTAAACGCGCCCCCTGTCAGCTCCTCCAGGGCCTGATCCGGGGAAAGGCCCTCGTCCACCAGCGCGAGGAACTGCCGCAGTCCCTCCGCCGCCCGGTCCAGGTCTATTGCCCCCGAGGGCGCACCCCCGGAGATCACCGCCCCCAGGTAGAGCGAGGCCAGATAGCCCGCGGCGGGGCTGTCCTCCAGGGAAAGCCTGCCCAGAGCGGCCAGCACCTGGGCCCCGCTGGCGGAGCGGTCCAGCCCCAGGGCCACCAGCAGGGCGTCCCGGTCGGGCATTTCCCCCGTCATGGCCCCCAGCAGCCAGGAGGGCAGCTTTTCCGCCCCCTCCTGGGCGGCGAGGCTGTCCAGGGCCGCGTCCACCAGGGCGTCCAGGCCGTCCCCGTCCTGGAACAGCCCCGCTTTGACGCCGTTTTGGGCGATCCGGTCGATCTCCCCCCGCAGCTGCTCCAGCTGTGCCTGGAGGTGGGCGCGGTCCGCCCCGCCGTCTCCGGCGGCCTGGCGGGCCAGCTCCTCCATGCGGCCCAGGTTGTCCTCCACCTCCGCCAGGGCGGCCTCCCCGGACTGGAGGGTCCGGCGGCCCTCCCGGGCCTGACGCCCCGCCTGGGTGATCCGGCCCATGAGCTGGCGCAGCGTCTCGGAGACGGTGGCGGACGTCCGGCCGGAACGGGCCGCGGGCCGGGCCTGTTCGGGGCCGGACTGCTTCTCCGTCTTGGCCGACTTCTGATATTTGGGCACGGCCATCTCCCTGTTCCTGCGAACGCTCAGCTCTCCCATTTGGCGGGCCTCCTTCCGTCTGCGGCGTCGTTGCCGTCTATGATTCTTATCGTCAAGCAAGTTCAAAAGGATCAAAATGATCCTTTTGAACTCTGCGGCGATTCATCGCCGCAGAAGGCCGCATTTGCGGCCTTGGCTTGTACTTCATAGTTAACAAAGACGCGCTTTGCGCGTCAGCGGGCCGTTGGCCCGCTGATTGAAAAAGTGCATTTAGCACTTTTTCAACTTTGTTTACTATATCGTCCCGCTGGAGGAAAAACATAAGAAGAAACTGGGCAACGCCTTCCCTGGAGGGCCGCTTCCATGTCCGCAGACAGGGAAAGGGGGAGGCACGCGTTTCGTGTGCCTCCCCTGCTGGTCTGGATTGCGGCCTAACTCCCAAATGCCCCGGCTATTCCCCCGAATCGAAGGACGGCCCGTCCTGGGAGACGGCGTCCCCCTCGAAAGGCAGCTCGTCGGGGACGGCGGGCGTCAGGTTCTGCCGGTACTGCATCTCCGCCCACTGCTCCTTGGTGATGAGGAGCTGCCGGGGCTTGGAGCCCTCGAACGGCCCCACCACGCCCTTTTCCTCCATCTGATCCACCAGCCGGGCGGCCCGGCCGTAGCCCAGCTTCAGCCGCCGCTGGAGCATGGACACGCTGGCCTGCCCCACCTCCAGCACCACGTCGATGGCGGCGGGGAGCAGCTCGTCGAAGTCGTCCCCGGCCCCGGCGGAGGGGTCCGCGCCGCCCACGCCCTTGTCCGCCTTGGACTTGTCCTCGGCGTTCTTCTCGATCTCGTGCATGACCGCCTCGTCGTACTGGGCGGACGCGCCGTCCTTGATGAAGTCCACCACGCTGGCCACCTCCTCCTCGGAGATGAAGCAGCCCTGCACCCGGAGCTTGTCCTGGCCCAGGGGGGCGTACAGCATATCCCCCTTGCCCACCAGCTTCTCCGCGCCGGAGGCGTCCAGGATGATCCGGGAGTTCATGGCGGAGTCCACTGCGAAGGCGATCCGGCTGGGTATGTTGGCCTTCATCAGGCCGGTGATCACGTCGGCCCGGGGGCTTTGGGTGGCAATGACCAGGTGCATCCCAGAGGCACGGCCCATCTGGGCCACCCGGCAGATGGACTCCTCCACCTCCTTGGCGGCCACCAGCATCAGGTCGGCCAGCTCGTCAATGACCACCACAATCTGGGGCATAGGCTCCAGATCCTCCCGCTGGGCGGCGTGCTTGTTGTAGGAGGCCAGATCCTTAGCCCCCACCTCGGAGAACTTCTGATACCGCTTCATCATCTCGCTCACCGCCCACTGCAGGGCCCCGGCGGCCTTTTTGGGGTCGGTGACCACCGGGATGAGCAGGTGGGGGATGCCGTTGTAGACGCTCAGCTCCACCATCTTGGGGTCCACCATGATCAGGCGGACCTCCTCCGGCGCGGCCTTGTAGAGCAGGGAGATGATCAGGGAGTTTGTACACACCGACTTGCCCGATCCGGTGGTGCCGGCGATGAGCATATGGGGCATTTTGGCGATATTGCCCACCACGCAGTTTCCGGCGATGTCCTTGCCCACGGCGAAGGACACCTTGGAGACGCTGTCGGCAAAGGTCCGGGAGCCGATGACGTCCCGGATGCAGACGGGGGTGACCTGCCGGTTGGGCACCTCGATGCCCACGGTGGAGATCTTGTCGGGGATGGGGGCCACGCGGACGGCGGACGCGCCCAGGGCCAGGGCGATGTCGTTGGACAGGTTGGTGATCTTGTTCAGCTTCACCCCCTGGTCCAGCTCCAGCTCGTACCGGGTGATGGCGGGGCCCCGGGTGACGTTGACGATGCGCGCGCTGACGCCGAAGGAGGTCAGGGCGTCCTGGAGGCGGTGCTGGTTGGCGTGGAGCTCCCCGTCCAGGTTGGCGGAGCCGCCGCCCCCGCCCTGGTTCAGCAGGGTGACGGGAGGGTAGCGGTAGGCGGGGGGGTCCTGCTCCATCCCGGCCTGGATCTCCCGGGCCACCTCCTCCCGGGCCAGCTCCCGCTCCTCCTCCTTGGACAGCTTGGGCACCGCCGGCTCCCGGATCACCGGGGGCGGCACCGGGTCGGGTTCCGGCTCCGGCGCGGGGGCGGGATCGGCGGGGATGGGCGTGGGGGCGGGCGGCGCGAGCAGCTCGTCCGTCCCCATGGGGGACGGGGCCGCCGGGGTGGGCCGGGGAACCCGGGAGGGCTCCCGCAGGGGGTGAAGCTCGGGCACGTCCTCGTACTCGGGCGGCTCCTCCTCCAAGACGGCGGGCCGTTCCTTCTGGCCGGGGACCACCACCCCCGCCACCTTGTCGAAGAAGGACTTCTTGCGCACCGTGGTCACCGGGGTGGTGGGCTGCTTGGCCAGCGCGGGGCCGTCGTCCATGGGTATGTCGATGGCGGCGGGCTTCTTCCGGGGGGAGGGCGGAGGCTCCGGCTCCCGGCGGGGGGGCTTCTGGGGCCGCTCCCGCTCCGGGTAGTCCTCCGGGTCGTACTCGGGGCGGCGTTCCCGCTGCTCCCGCAGGTAGTCCAGGATCTGGCTGGGGGTGAGCCGCAGGGCGCACAGCGCGGCGGTGGCGGCGAGGGCCAGCAGGATCACGATGCCGCCGATCTGGGTGAAGGCGAAGCGGAAGACCATGGCCAGCACGCCCCCCAGCATGCCGCCGGAGGCCATGGACTTGCCGGAGGTCCAGAGCTGGCCGAACAGCTCCAGCGACCAGGGGTAGTCCACCCGGCACAGGATCAGGTGGAGCACGGCCCCGATGAGCACGGGCAGGCTCAACGCCCCCGCGAGGCGCAGGCGGACGGGCCTGCCCCGGTGGAGGATGAGAATCCACGCCGCCAGCAGCAGCAGGGGCGGGGCGATGTAGAAGCCGTAGCCGCACAGGCCCTTGAGCAGGTCGCAGAACAGGGCGATAACCGCCCCCTCTCCGGTCTTGAAGTAGCCGATGGCCCCGAACAGGGCCAGCAGCAGGCACACCACCCCGCCGATCTCCCGGCGGTAGGGCTTCCGCTGGGGGGCGGACCTCCGGGAACCGGAGCGGGAGCCGGATCGGGACTGGGCGGAGGAACGCCTGCCGCCGCTGCTGCTTTTTGCTGTGGCCTGGGAACGGCCGCCGCCGGAGCCGGCGGGTTTCTTTTGTGTGGATGCCATGGGGAACCTCCCGTTTTCTCTGTTATGCCTTAGGGGTGTAGAGGAAGCTGCCGACCAGGGCGGCGAAGCCCACGATCCAGCAGTAATAGGCGAAGCGGCCGAACCTGCCCTTGTCCGCCAGCAGCTTCACCAGGGAGATGGAGAAATAGCCCACCACCCCGGCGATGACCATTCCGGTGAGGTACATGGGCAGCAGCCCGGTGTCGATGCCGCCCGCCCCCGCGACCTTGACCACCTTCAGCAGGGTGGCCCCCAGCACCGCAGGCAGGGACATGAGGAAGGAGAAGCGGACGGCGAAGTTCCGGTCGAAGCCCAAAGCCATTCCCGCGGAGATGGTGGAGCCGGAGCGGGACAGGCCGGGGATGGTGGCCATGCCCTGGGCCACGCCCACCAGGAGCACGTCCTTCACCGTGGCGGTGCGGACGTTCTTCCGGCCCCCGCCGTATTTGTCGGACAGGAACAGGACGCACCCGGTGACCAGCAGCATCACCGACACGAACACCGGGTTGGCCCCCAGATCCTCCACCAGCCCCTCGATGGGCAGGATGAGGAACAGGGGCAGGGTGGCCAGGATGATCAGCAGCACCAGCCGCCGGCCCTCCGGGGGATTGCCTCGGGGCGCGTCGTGGGAGAGCAGGGCGGCGATGCCCCGGAAAAACTCCATGATCATGTCCAGAATGTCCCGCCAGTACACCACGCACACGGCGATGAGCGTGGCGAAGTGGAGCAGGATGTTATACAGGGCGTCCGGCTCCGTCATGCAGAAGAAATACTGGAGCAGGGACAGGTGCCCGGAGCTGGAGATGGGCAGGAACTCCGCCACACCCTGCACCACGCCCAGCACGATTGCCATCCAAAATTCCAATGCAGTCACCTCATTAATATAGTACTGCCGCCTGGGGCGGCTTGGGCCTGAACCATTATATTAGCACAGTTCCGCGGGAAATTCCAGAGGGTATCGGAAAAGAGACCCATTTTTCCCGGATGGGCGGGCCGCCGCCGGGGGCGTCCGCCGTAGAAAACAGTTGCAATGCGGCCTGTATGGTGATAAAATAGACTGCCTATAAGCATATTTTCCATCCACAGGCAGAAGCTGGTTCCGCCGGGGCTCTCCAGACGGGGGGCGGACGGCGGGGAAATGGTAATGAGGTGCGGTAATTGTATTTAAAAGCACTGGAAATACAGGGATTTAAGTCCTTCCCTGACAAGACGGTCCTGGCCTTCGGCTCGGACATCACGGCGGTGGTGGGGCCCAACGGCTCGGGCAAGTCCAACATTGCGGACGCCATCCGCTGGGTGATGGGGGAGCAGTCCACCCGCACCCTCCGGGGCAGCAAGATGGAGGACGTGATCTTCAACGGCACCGAGAAGCGCAAGGGCCTGGGCTTTGCCGAGGTCACCCTGGTGCTGGACAACACGGAGCACCTCTTTCCCCTGGAGGAGACGGAGGTGGCGGTGACCCGCCGGTATTACCGCTCCGGGGAGAGCGAATACTACATCAACCGCCGTGCCTGCCGCCTCAAGGACATCAACGAGCTGTTCATGGACACGGGCCTGGGCCGGGAGGGGTACTCCATCATCGGACAGGGCCGGATTGACGAGATCCTGTCCGTCAAAAGCGCGGACCGCCGGGAGGTGTTCGAGGAGGCCGCCGGAATCTCCCGCTTCCGCCACCGCAAGGAGGAGGCGGAGCGCAAGCTGGAGCGCACCGACGAGAACCTGGTGCGGATCAACGACAAAATCGGCGAGCTGGAGCTTCAGGTGGAGCCGCTGCGGGTGCAGGCGGAAAAGACGAAGAAGTATAACGTCCTGCGGGACGAGCTGAAGGGGCTGGAGATCTCCGTCTGGCTGGAGACGCTGGAGCGCATCCGGGCCAACAGCGTGAAGGTCAAGGCGGACTGCGAGGCGGCGATCCGCCAGCGGGACGGGGCCAAGGCGGCGGTGGAGGGACTGTATGTCCGGCGGGACGCCCTGGCCGACCAGATGCGGGACAAGGACATCGAGGCGGAGGGACTGCGGGGGAAGCAGTCCGGCCTGGACGAGCAGGTCCACGCCTGCGAGAACAGCATCGCCCTGCTGAAAAACGATATCAAGAACAACAGCGCGAACGCCCAGCGCATCCGGCAGGAGCTGGAGCAGCAGGAGGGCCGGGCCGGCTCCCTGGCGGCCCAGATCGCCGACGGCAAGGGGCGGCTGGAGGAGATCCGGGGGGAGATGGCCGCCTGCCGGGAGCGGATCGACGCCCTGAACCGGGATGCCCAGGAGGTGCTGGGCTCGGCGGGGAGCCTGAATGAGGAGCTGGCCAGCCTCCAGGAGCGGGAGCGGCTGGAGACCGCCTCCGCCGGGGAGGCCCGGGAGCTGCTGTCCGCCCTGGCCGCCGCCGCCCAGGAGCTGTACGACCGGGAGGAGAAGCTGGGCCAGGAGCTCCAGGAGCAGGAGGACCGGGCGGCCCAGGCCCGGGAGGCGTTGGAGGCCACCCGGAAGGAGCTGGACAAGGTCACCGAGGACCGGGACGGGGCCAAGAACGTGATCAGCGGCTACCAGATGCGCCTACAGTCCCGGCAGCGGAAGCTGGACGCCGCCCAGGAGGCCCACCGCCGCCTGCAAATGGACGAGAACAATTTGAACGCCCGGATCAAGATGCTGGCCGAGATGGAGAAGATGTACGAGGGCTACTCCAAGGCGGTGAAGCTGGTGATGGGAGAGGGGGCCCGGGGCGGCCTGCGGGGGGTCCGGGGCCCGGTGGCGGGCCTGCTCCACGTGCCGGACCAGTACGCCGTGGCCATCGAGATCGCCCTGGGCGGAGCCATGCAGAACCTGGTGGTGGAGCGGGACGGGGACGGCAAGAACGCCATCAACTACTTGAAGCGCAGGGATGGAGGCCGCGCCACCTTCCTGCCCATGAACACCATCCGGCCCGCCGACTTCCGGGACAGGGCGGTGGAGCGGGAGGACGGCTTTGTGGGGATGGGGGACAGTCTCATCTCCTTTGATCCGGAGTACGCCAACATTTTCTCCAACCTGCTGGGGCGGGTGGTCATCGCCCGGGACCTGGACAGCGCGATGGCCATGGCCCGGAAGTTCGGCCACCGCTTCCGGGTGGTGACGCTGGACGGGCAGGTGCTCAACGCCGGAGGCTCCATGACCGGCGGCTCGGTGTCCCGTTCGGCGGGGATTCTGTCCCGGGCCAATGAGCTGGAGCGGCTGAACCAGCAGAAGGAGGGGCTGGCCGCCGATTTGAAGGCCGCCGACGACGAGCTGTCCAAGGCCCAGCGGGAGGTCACCGCCGCCCAGTATGAGCTGGATGCCGCCGCCGCCCAGCTCCGGGAGGCGGAGGACGCGGTGCTGAAATACTCCGAGCGGGCGGACAGCGCGCGGACCCAGGCGGCGGACGTGGAGCTGCGCCGCCAGACCCTGGCGGGGGAGCGGGAGCAGGTGCGCCGCCGCATGGAGGAGAACACCGCCAACACAGACCAGGCCAAGGCCCGCATCGAGGAGCTGGAGGGCTCCGCCGCCGCCCTGCGGGCGGAAGGAGAGGCCAAGGCCCAGGGCCGCACCGCCTTGCAGGATAAGGTGGCAAGGCTGAACGAGGAATCCGCCCAGCACAGCGCGCGGCTGGCGGGGCTGGAGGGGGAGCAGTCCGTCCTGAGCCAGTCCGTGGGCGAGCTGGAGCGGCTGAGGGATGATCTCAGCGGCGACACCGCCAGCCGCGCCGCCATGATCGGCCAGTTTGAGGAGCAGAACAGCTACCTCACCCGGCGGATCGAGGAGGAGGAGCTGCGGCTCCAGGCCCTGCGGGAGGCCAGCCGGGAGGGGACCGCCGCCATCCGCCGCCTGAACGAGGAGAAGCTGGCCCTGGAAGGGGAGCGCAACCGGGCGGACAAAGAGATCCGGGACAAGAACGACGAGCTGGTGCGGATGGAGGGGGAGGTCTCCAACCTGGAGAACAAGGCCGCCGCCGCCGCCCTGGAGGAGAGCCAGATCCTGGACAAGCTGTGGGAGAGCTACGAGCTGTCCCACGAGGCGGCCCGCTCGCAGCGGGTGGAGCTGGAATCCGTCCCCAAGGCCCAGCGGCGCATCGGGGAGCTGAAGCGGTCCATCTCTGCCCTGGGCAGCATCAACCCGGACGCGGTGGAGGAATTTGCCCGGGTAAACGAGCGTTACACCTACTTTACCGGACAGCGGGACGACGTGGCCAGGGCGAAGAAGGAATTGCAGGACATCATCGCCCAGATCGTGGGGGAGATGACGGGCATCTTCCAGGAGCAGTTCGCCCTCATAAACGAGGGCTTCCGGCAGGCATTCACCGACCTGTTCGGCGGCGGCAGGGCCAACCTGGAGCTGGAGGACCCGGAGGACGTGCTCAACTGCGGCATCGAGATCAAGGCCCAGCCCCCGGGCAAGACGGTGCAGAACATGAGCGCGCTGTCCGGCGGCGAGCGGGCGTTGATCGCCATCGCCCTGTACTTCGCGATATTAAAGGTAAGGCCCACGCCGTTCTGCGTCATGGACGAGATCGAGGCCGCGCTGGACGAGTCCAACGTGGTGCGGTATGCCCGGTATCTCCGGCGCATCAGCGACAAAACCCAGTTTATCGTTATCACCCACCGCCGGGGCACCATGGAGGAGGCCGACGTGCTGTACGGCGTCACCATGCAGGAGAAGGGCGTGTCCCGTATGCTCACCATCAATCTAAACGATGTGGAACAGGAGCTGAACATGAAATAAAGGGAGCTGAAGTCAGATGGGTAAGATCAGGAAGTGCGGGAACTGCGGCAAAGAGATGGAGTTTTTGGGCGAGGAGCAGATTCAGCTGGGACAAGTGGGCGTTGTACTTGGGCATCTGTCCAACCTGCTGAGCGGTTCGCTGGATGTGGAACTCTGGGAGTGCTACAACTGCGGCAAGATCGATTTTTACCGCCAGGGCAGTACGGAGCGGGGGGACGGGGAGGACCGTATGCCCCAGGTGATCTGCTGCAAATGCGGAAGGAAGCACGACCTGGACGATCCCAAATGCCCCGGCTGTGGATTGAAAAATCCGAATTATTCATAAAATAGAGGAAGATTCTTTATGGGCTTTTTTGATAAAATCAAAAAAATAGGCATTTTCAACGGCTTCTCCCAGCTGGACGACGACTTTTACGACGAGCTGGAGGAGTCCCTGGTGATGGCCGATTTAGGCGCGGAGACCACCCTGGAGGCGGTGGAGGAGCTGAAAAGCCGCTGTAAGGCGGAGAAGATCAAGGACATCGAGGGAGCCCGCCAGTGTATGCGGGACATCCTGGCGGAGTACCTCACCACCGGGGACCTGTCCGTGGACATGGTGAACACCCCCGCCGTGGTGCTGTTCATCGGGGTGAACGGGGTGGGCAAGACCACCTCCATCGGCAAGCTGGCCGCCCGGTGGAAGCGGGAGGGCAAAAAGGTGCTGCTGTGCGCCGGGGACACCTTCCGGGCGGCGGCGGCGGAGCAGCTCACCATCTGGTCCGAGCGGGCCGGGGTGGACATCATCAAGCAGCACGAGGGGGCGGACCCCGCCGCCGTGGTGTACGACGCCCTGGCCGCCGCCAAGGCCCGGCACACGGACGTGGTGCTGGTGGACACCGCGGGGCGGCTGCAAAACAAGGCCAACCTGATGAACGAGCTGAACAAGATCTCCCGGGTGATCGACCGGGACTGCCCCAACTCCAGCCGGGAGACCCTGCTGGTGCTGGACGCCACCACCGGGCAGAACGGGCTGATCCAGGCCAAGGAGTTCTCCAAGGCGGCGGGGGTGACGGGCATCGTCCTCACAAAGCTGGACGGCACCGCCAAGGGGGGCATTGTCATCGCCATCGCCAAGGAGCTGGGGGTGCCCGTGAAGTTCGCCGGAGTGGGGGAGGGCGTGGACGACCTCCAGCCCTTCGACGCCCGGGAGTTCACCCAGGCCCTGCTGTAAGGGGGAAACGCCATGGACTGTCCGTTCTGCGGGAAGGAAATGAAGGAGGGCCTGATTCCGGCGAACAACAGGCTTCAGTGGAGGGATAAAATCTTCACGGAAAGGGTTTTCCTGAGTAGTTGGACGAAGGAAGCAAAAGCGTTTTACTGTTCCGACTGCCGTCAGATTATCCTACCTGTGCCGGAGACGGAGGGCGTGATCGACACCTTGGAGCGCAGGCTGAGCGCGGTGGGCGATAAAATCGAGGCGGCGCGGGAGCAGTGGGAAGCGCGCCGGGACGAGGCGAAGGACGAGAAGCGAAAGAAAAATTTGGGGCAAAAGGACCCGTGGGAGTTGTAGAAAAATGAAAATGGTACTGGCCAGCAAGAACCAGAAAAAGATGAAGGAAATGAACGAGATCCTGTCCGGCATGGGGGTGGAGGTGTGCCTCCAGTCCGATGTGGGCATCGACATTGACGTGGAGGAGACGGGGACCACCTTTGAGGAGAACTCCCTGCTGAAGGCAAAGGCGGTCATGGAGGCGTCCGGCCTGCCCGCCATCGCCGACGACTCCGGCCTGTGCGTGGACGCGCTGAATGGGGCCCCCGGCGTGTACTCCGCCCGGTACGGCGGGGACGGGCTGGACGACATGGGGCGGTACAGGCTGCTGCTGGCCAATATGCCCCGGGGGGCGGCCCGGACGGCGAAATTCGTGTCGGTGATCACCTGCTGCTTCCCCGGCGGGGAGGTGCTCACCGCCCGGGGGGAGTGCCCCGGCACCATCGCCTTCGCCCCCATGGGGGAGGGCGGGTTTGGCTACGACCCGGTGTTCTTCCTGCCCAAGCTGAAAAAGACCTTCGCCCAGCTCGCGCCGGAGGAGAAGAACGCCGTCTCCCACCGGGGGCGGGCGTTGGAGGCGTTCCAGGCCAAGCTGGAGGAGTATTTGAAGTGACGCAAACAGGCGGAAAGGAGTGCCGCGTATGAAAAACACGAAGGTCTGCCCCAAATGCGGCGGGCAGGAGATCGCTGTGATGCGGGGAAAGCTGGACACAGGATACGGTTCCCGTCTGCGGGGCAGGCGTGACAATCCGTATGTGGACCGCTATCTGTGCTGCGCCTGCGGCTATCTGGAGAGCTGGGTGGACCCGGACGAATTTGTCCGCTCCGGCAGCAAGGAATACTGGGAGAAGCTGGAGGGACGGACCGCCGCAATCGAGCAGGAGCGGATTGAGCTGGATAAGCGGCGGGCGGAGCGGGAGGCCGCGGCCCAGCGGGAGCGGGAGGCGGAACAGCGAAAGAAAGCCAGGAGGGACGACCCATGGAATTGACCAGCAAGCAGAGGGCGCAGCTGCGCTCCATGGCCAACGATCTGGACACCATCGTCCACGTGGGAAAGGATGGCGTGGGGGAAAACCTGATCAAGCAGGCGGACGATGCCCTGGAGGCCCGGGAGCTGATCAAGGGCAAGGTGCTGGAGAACAGCCCCCTGTCCCCCCGGGAGGGGGCGGAGGAGCTGGCGAAGGCCACCCGGAGCCAGGTGGTGCAGGTTATCGGGACGAAATTCGTGCTCTACCGGGAGACCCACGGCAAGCCAAAGGAAAAACGGATCAAGCTGGTGAAATAGCTTTTTCTCCCGCCCGAAAGGGCGGGGGAACAGTCGGGGACAGCGGACCACGCTGGTGAAATAAACTGATTTGGGAGGGTGGTTCCCATGAAAATCGGCATCTACGGCGGCAGCTTCAACCCGCCCCATTTGGGGCACCTGGCGGCGGCGCGGGCGGCGGTGTCCGCCCTGGGGCTGGACAGGCTGGTGTTTGTTCCGGCGGGACTGCCGCCCCACAAGGAGCTGCCCCCCGGCAGTCCCACGCCCGGGCAGCGGCTGGCGATGACGGAGATCGCCGCCGACCAGCTCCTCCTGCCCGAGGTGACGGAGGTGTGGGACGTGGAGCTTCACCGGGCGGGCAGGAGCTACACCGCCGACACCCTGGAGGCGGCGGCGGAACGCTGGCCCGGGGCGGAGCTGTGGCTGCTCATGGGGACGGATATGTTCCTCACCCTCCACCAGTGGCATGAGCCGGAGCGGATTCTGGCCCTGGCGGGTGTGTGCGCCTTCGGACGCACCGAGGCTGACGGGGAGGCGGTGTTCGCCCCCCAGCGGGAGTACCTGTCCAAAACCTATGGGGCGAGGATGACCACCATCTCCATCCCCGGGCTGGTGGACGTATCCTCCACCCGGATGCGGGAGGAGCTGGCGGCGGGGGCGGGCCGCGAATTTTTGCCGGAAGCGGTGTACGGTTACATTTTGCGGGAAAAACTATATGGGACCAACGCCGACTTGAAGCGGCTGTCCCTGGAGGACCTGCGCTGTGTGTCCAGCTCCATGGTGTACGCCAAGCGGCTGGCCCACATCCGGGGCTGTGAGGAGGAGGCGGCGCGGCTGGCAAAACGCTGGGGCGCGGACGAGAACCGGATGCGCCGGGCGGCCATCCTCCACGACTGCACCAAGTACCTCAGCCACGAGGAGCACCTGGAGCTCTGCGGCAGGTACGGGATCGCGCTGGACCCGCTGGAGCAGGCCACCGACAAGCTGCTCCACGCCAAGAGCGGCGCAGCCCTGGCCAAGCACGTCTTTGGGCAGGAGGACATCTATGACGCCATCCTCTACCACAC
Organism: uncultured Oscillospiraceae bacterium; assembly: GCA_910585265.1. GTDB lineage: Bacteria > Bacillota > Clostridia > Oscillospirales > Oscillospiraceae > Enterenecus. The sequence continues at coordinate 14,929 of CAJUCA010000047.1, forward strand.
CACCGCCCGGGCGGGGATGAGCCTGGAGGAGAAGCTGTTATACATCGCCGACTATATGGAGCCGAACCGGGACTTCCCCGAGGTGGAGGAGCTGCGCCGCCTGGCCTACAGCGACCTGGACGGGGCGGTGGGCATGGGGGCGTCCCTGTCCATGCAGGAGATGGTTCAGCGGGGGAAGGAGCTTCACCACGACACCCAGGGCGCGTATGATTTTTACGGGAAAGGAAGCAAAGCATGAGCGATCGCGCCAACAGGCCGGAGGGGCTGCCGCCGGAGCGGTCCGGGCCGGGGAAGCGGCTGGAACGCCGGGAACCGGGCCGCAGGCCGCCCCTCACCCCGGAGGAGGCCAGGAAAAAGAGAGAGAAGCGGATCATGATCCTCATGATTGTGCTGGCGGCGGTGATGGTGCTGGCGGCGGCGGGGGTGCTGGTTTACAGCCGCCTGTTCAAGAAGCCGTCCATACCGCCGGGGCCGCTCAATTCGGGGGATCCGGGCCCCTCCCTCCGGCCGGGGGAGACCCCCGCGCCCACCCTGGACATCGACGCTATCCAGCCCAAGGTGGGCGGGGAGCGCAGGAGCGAGGCCATCTACACGGTGCTGATCTTCGGCACGGACGAGACCTCCGGCCTGACGGACACCATGATGGTGGCCACCTACGATGTGACCAACCAGCGGGCCGCCGTCATGTCCCTGCCCAGGGATACCCTCATCAACAGCAGTGCGCGGCCCAACATCAACGCGAAGAAGCTCAACGCCGTGTATAACGTCTACGGCAAGGGGGACGACGGAATCCAGGCCCTGCGGAGCGAGGTGTCGGAGCTGGTGGGCTTCACCCCGGACTACTACGTCCAGATCGACTGGGAGCTGGTGGGGGAGATGGTGGAGGCCATCGGCGGCGTCTGGTTCGACATTCCCTACCACATGGACTACGACGATCCGGAGCAGGATCTGCACATCCACTTCGACCCCGGCAGGCAGCTGCTGAATGGCGAGGACGCCATGAAGGTGGTGCGCTGGCGGAAAAACAACAAGTGGAGCCCCTACTATGGAGAGGGGGGCGGCGGCGACATCACCCGGCTCAACGTCCAGCACGGCTTTTTGAAGGCGGTGCTCAAGCAGACCCTCCAGCTGGGCAACCTCACCAAGATCAACCAGCTCATCACGCTGTTCAACAGCCGGGTCAAGAGCGACCTGGAGGTGGCCGAGATGCTCTGGCTGGGCCGGGAGGCCCTGCTGGGCGGGCTGGATGTGGACAACGTGGAGTTCTGCACCATGCCCTACGCCATGGGCAGCTACCGCCAGTTCGGGATGGATTTCAGCTTTGTCTATCCCAAGCAGGAGGAGCTGCTGGCCCTCCTCAATGAGTCCTTCAATCCCTTTGTGGAGGAGGTCACCATCCGGCAGCTGGACCTGATGAGCCAGGGGGCGGACGGCTCCCTGCGCTCGTCTACCGGGCGGCTGGCGGACCCGTCCCTGGGCGGCGCGCCGGTGCGGGCCACCGAGCCGCCCGCCAGCAGGCCCCCGAAGCCAAGCCCGCCGCCGGAGAGCGTCCCGCCGGAGCCAACCGGGCCGGTGGAGACGGAGCCGCCCCCGGAAAGCGTCCCGCCGGTGGAGACGGAGCCTCCCGCCACCGAGCCTCCGGCGGAGCCGGACCCGGCGGACGGGGAGGACGCGGCGGACGGTTAGAGCCTGGATTGGCGGACTCGAACGCCGTCCGGCGGGGAATACGGCCCTCAAAATTGACAAACAAAGGAGACGATCATATGCTGAACGCGAAGGAGATCATCGCCGTGGCGGTGAAGGCTTTGGACGATAAGAAGGGAAAGGATCTCAAGGTGCTGTTCACCGCCGATCAGACCACCCTGGCGGATTACTTTATCATCTGTACCGGAACGTCCAACACCCAGGTGCGGGCGTTGGCGGAGGCGGCGGAGGAGGCCCTGTCCAAGGCAGGGGAGGAGCCCCACCACATTGAGGGGCACCGGGGCGGGCAGTGGACGCTGCTGGACTACTCCGCGGTGGTCATTCACGTGTTCACCGAGGAGGGGAGGGCGTTCTACGACCTGGAGCGGCTGTGGTCGGACGCCAAGCCGGTGGACGTGTCCCAGTACCTGACGGCGGACGGCGAGTGAGAAGGAAAGGCGTGAGTTGAAATGGAAAACCAAGGGAAAAAGGTGATGCTCTCCGGCGTCCAGCCCAGCGGGGATCTGCATATTGGCAATTACCTGGGGCCAATTTGCCATTGGCCGGAGATGATCGACCAGTTTGACTGCTACTTTTTTATGGCTGACCTGCACACCATTACCGTGCGGCAGGATCCGGCCCAGCTGCGCCGCCGGGTACTCACCCAGCTGGCCCAGTACATTGCCTGCGGGCTGGATCCGGAGAAATGCGTGCTGTTCATTCAGTCCCACGTCCCCGCCCACAGCCAGCTGGCCTGGGTGCTGGATTGCTACACCATGTTCGGCGAGCTGTCCCGCATGACCCAGTTCAAGGACAAAGCCGCCAAGCATAAGGATAATATCAATGCCGGCCTGTTTACCTATCCCGCGCTGATGGCGGCGGACATCCTGCTCTATCAGCCGGACGTCATCCCCGTGGGGGACGACCAGAAGCAGCACGTGGAGATTTGCCGGGACATCGCCGTCCGGTTTAACGGCATTTACGGCGATGTGTTCAAGGTGCCTGAGCCCTATATCGCCAAGGTGGGAGCCCGGATCATGAGCCTCTCCACCCCGGAAAGCAAAATGTCCAAGTCCCAGCCCGATGGCTGCGTGGCCCTGCTGGAGAAGCCGGAGGAAATTGCCCGGAAGTTCAAGCGGGCGGTGACCGACAGTGACACCGAGCATTGTGTACGCTACGACCCGGCGGCCAAGCCCGGGGTGTCCAACCTGATGCAGATCTACGCTTCCGCCACCGGAAAGAGCTATGAGGAAATCGAGCGGGAGTTTGACGGCCAGGGCTATGGAAAGTTCAAGCCCGCCGTGGGGGAGGCGGTGATCGAGACCCTGCGGCCTATCCGAGAGGAGACGGAGCGGCTGCTGGCGGACAAGGCGTACCTGGAGGGTGTGTACCGGGCCGGGGCGGAAAAGGCGGAGTATGTGGCCAATAAGACCCTGCGCAAGGTCTATAAGAAGGTGGGCTTTTTACCCCGGTGAGCGGGAGAGAGAAAGACGCTGGGTAAAGGAGCGAAATTCACTTGAACGATATAGGTAAGGTCCTGGTGTCCCAGGACATCTGGTATGTGCTGCTGGCGTTGGTGGCGGCGGCGGTGGTGTCCTGCGCCGCCACGCCGGTGGTGAAGGTGCTGTCGGTGAAGTTCGGGGCGGTGGATGTGCCCAAGGACGGGCGGCGGATGCACGACCACCCCATTCCCCGCATGGGGGGGCTGGCCATCTTCTTCGGCTTCCTGGCGGCGGTGCTGGTGTTCGTCCCGCTGAACGCGGAGAAGAAGGGGATGCTGCTGGGGGCGGTGATCATCGTAGTGCTGGGGGTGCTGGACGACAAGTACGCCCTGCCCGCCAAGCCCAAGTTCCTGGTGCAGATTGTGGCGGCCCTGGTGGCGGTGCTGTCGGGAAACGTTATCGACGTGCTGTCCAACCCCAATATTTTCAGCGCGAACCCGGAGTGGCAGCTGGGCTGGCTGGGCTATCCGGTGACGGTGATCTGGATCGTGGCCATCACCAACGCCGTCAACCTCATCGACGGGCTGGATGGGCTGGCCTGCGGCGTGTCCACCATCAGCTCCGCCACCATGCTGATCATCGCCAGACTGGTGAGCGAGCTGGACGTGGCGGTGATGATGGCGGCTCTGGTGGGGGCCTGCATCGGGTTCCTGCCCTATAACTTCAACCCCGCCAAGATCTTCATGGGGGACACCGGCTCCACCTTTTTGGGCTATATCATGGCCACGGTGTCGGTGAACGGGATGTTCAAGCAGTACACCTTTATCTCCTTTGTGGTGCCCTTCCTCATGCTGGGCCTGCCCATCTTCGACGTGTGCTTCGCCGTGGTGCGGCGGGTGTCCCACGGGCAAAGCCCCATGCAGCCCGACCGGGGGCACGTCCACCACCGCCTCATCGACATGGGCTTCTCCCAGAAGCAGGCGGTTGGGGTGCTATACGTGATCTCCGCCATCCTGGGTCTGTCCGCGGTGGTGCTCACCGCCGGGGGCGCGGCCCGGGCCATGCTGTTCCTGGCGGCCATGGGGGTAGCCGTGGCGGTGGCGTGGCGGGTGTTTCTGGTGGGCCCCTCCGAGGAGGACAAGGGCGGTTCCGGGGAGGAGGATGAGAGGGATGGATAAGCTAAAGGTGATGACCATTTTCGGCACCCGGCCCGAGGCCATCAAGATGGCCCCCCTGGTGAAGGAGCTGGAGCGTCGGCCGGAGTTTGAGAGCTGCTGCTGCGTCACCGCCCAGCACCGGCAGATGCTGGACACGGTGCTGGATATCTTCCAGATCAAGCCGGAGTTCGATCTGGATATCATGGAGGCCAGCCAGAGCCTGTCCACCATCACCAGCAAGTGCCTGCTGGGGCTGGAGGAGGTGTTCCGGCAGGTGCGGCCCGATCTGGTGCTGGTGCACGGGGATACCTCCACCACCTTTGCCGGGGCGTTGGCGGCTTTCTATCAGAAAATTACCATCGGACACGTGGAGGCGGGCCTGCGGACGGGGGAGAAATACTCGCCCTATCCGGAGGAGATGAACCGATCCATGGTGGGGCGGCTGGCGGATCTGCACTTCTGCCCCACGGAGAGCAACCGCCGAAACCTGGAGGCGGAGGGGGTGTCCAAGGGGGTGTTCGTCACCGGGAACACGGTGATCGATGCCCTGGGCACCACGGTGCGCAAGGATTTCACCTTTGCCGAGGACGTGCTGAACCGGCTGGATTACGGGGAGAAAAAGGTGGTTCTGGTCACCTGCCACCGGAGGGAGAACTACGGCCAGCCCATGGAGGACATCATGGCGGCCCTGGCGAACATCGCCAGGACCCACCCCGAGGCGGAGCTGGTCTACCCGGTGCACCTCAGCCCGGTGGTGCAGGAGTGCGCCCACCGGCACCTGGACGGCATGGAGAACGTCCACCTCATCGCCCCGCTGGACGTGGAGGAGATGCACAACCTGATGGCCCGGAGCTACATGGTGCTCACCGACTCCGGGGGCTTGCAGGAGGAGGCCCCCGCCCTGGGCAAGCCGGTGCTTGTCCTCCGAAAAGAGACGGAGCGGCCCGAGGCCGTGGAGGCGGGGACGGTGAAGCTGGCCGGGGTGGAGTACGGCGAGATCGTCCGGCTGGCGGACGAGCTGCTGGACGACCCCGCCGCCTATCAGGGGATGGCCCACGCCGTCAATCCCTACGGGGACGGGACGGCCTGCCGCCGGATCGCCGACGGCATTCTGTACCATTCCGGGCGGCGGGACACGCCGCCGGAGCCATTCAAAAGCCGGTAAGAGGGATTCCGGCGGCGGGGAAGGGGGAGGCGTTCCATGGAGGATAGAAAGCGCACGGCGTTGGCGGCGGTGATCATTCTGGTGGTGCTGGCGGCGGTGCTGTACAGCTTTTCCATGAACCTGTTCGGCCCCACCCCGGAGCTGGTGCTCCCCGACCCGGACGCCACAGCCAGCACAGGCCCCAGCGCGGAGCCCAGCGGCGGGCAGGGGGACGTGCTGGTGGAGGTGTCCCCCCAGACGGTGCAGAGCCTCATCGCCTCCCTGAGCCGCTATGAGAGCTACAGCAGGACGGCGGCGGTGGAGTATTTTGACGGCGGGCAGTCCGTGGGGACGGCGTCCGCCAGGGTGTGGGCGGACGGGGGCTGGATTCGGACGGACGTGACCCTGGCCTCCGGGCGGGTGGAGCATGCCATCCTGGGGGACGGGCGGCTGTGGCTGTGGTACGACCGGGAGAGCACGGTGTACCAGGGCCCCGCAGAGGACTTGTCCGCCGATCTGATCCAGCGCGTGCCCACCTATGAGGATGTGCTCGCGCTGGACAAGCAGAGTATTTCCGCCGCGGGCTATGTGGAGCGGGATGGCCTGCCCTGCGTCTATGTGGAGGCCAGATCCCCGGAGCTGGGCTATGTGGAGCGGTACTGGATCTCGGAGACCAGCGGCCTTCTCATGGCGGCGGAGACGGAGAAGGACGGGGAGCTGGTGTACACCATGTCCTCCCAGGAGGTGGTGAGCCCCCTGGATCAGGCGGCGGGGGTGTTCGCCCTGCCGGACGGGACGCAGCTTTACGCGCCGGAGCGGTGATCACGGCTCCGGCTCCTTGGGCTTGTCGTCCCCCAGGCCCAGCAGGAGCATGAGGCCCAGGGTGATCACCAGCTCCAGATTGTCCCCCTCCAGGTAGAGGAACAGGATGATCAGCACCAGCAGGATGTCCCCGGTGTCGAAGTTTTCCAGGGAAAAGTGCTTCAGCACCCCGTCCAGCAGCTGGCCCAGCCCCCCGGTGATCTCGCCCATCAGGTCGTTTTTGGACTGGCCGGGCCGGGGGCCGGGGTGGTTCTGGGGGCGGTGGGACGGCCCGGGCGCGGGGCGGCCGCGGTCCTGGGGACGGTGCTGCCCGGGGCCTTGCGGCTCCGGCTCCAGCAGGACGAAGTCGCTGCCGTCCAGGTATTGGTTATACATGGCTGTTCCCCTCTCCGTGGGCGGCCTCCCGCTGGGCCCGGAACAGATCCAGGCCGGAGCGGATCAGCCGGGACAGCTTGGCGATCTGGATGGCCTTGTCCAGCTTAGCGTACCGCTGCTCCTTCACGAAGGGGCGCAGGGCGGTGAGCAGGGCCACCCGCTGGTCGTCCCCGCCGCTGTTGAACTGGCCCAGCAGGCCCGCGGCGGCGGACAGCAGCTTGGGATCCAGGGAGCCAAGCCCGCCCAGGAGGCCGCCCAGGCCGTCCCCCGCGCCCCCGGAGGCGGGAGGCGGGGGAGAGGGCGCAGGGGCCTGGGCCGGGGCGGGAGACGCCTGCTCCTGGGCAGAGGACGGCTCCCCGGTCCCGGCGGGAGGCGGGCTTCCGCCGCCGTTCAGCGACTGGGCCAGGGACATGATCTGGGCCATGGCCTGGGGGTTGCCGAGGATGTTTTCCAGTTTTTCTTCCAGTTCGCTCACGGCTTCCCCCTCCTGACTACCTTATTTCAAGCTGTCCTTCATCTTTTGGATGAGCCGGGCCCCCTCCGGGTCCTGCATGAGCTGGCGGATGGCATCGGTGAGCTGGGCGGCATCCCCCTTGGCGGCCCGCTCCGCCGCCGACTCCAAATCTCCAGTGGAACGGCTCAGCATGGAAAAGATCTGCCGGGTCTCCGGCGCGTCCCGGAGCTGCTCCAGCTTTCCCTTGTCGCCCAGGAGCCGGGCGGCCTGCTTGCCCTTGATCAGTTCGTCTAAATTCGGCATAGGACTCCCTCCAATCATTTTCAGTATATGTGCGGGGGAGGGAATGGTGAACAGTATGAAGATTTTAGTTTTTTCCGATTCCCATGGGCGGCTGGGCTTGATGCTGGACGCCATCGAGAAGGAGCGGCCCCAGCGGGTGTTTTTTCTGGGGGACAATTACCGGGACGGGCAGGCCCTGGCGGACGCCTGCCCGGATCTGGCCATAGATATGGTGCAGGGGAACTGCGACTTCTGCGCGGGGCCGGACGAGCTGCTGGTGGAGGCGGAGGGGGTGCGGTTTTTCCTCACCCACGGCCACCGGTTCTATGCCAAGAGCGGGACGGACCGTCTGGTGGACGCGGGGAAGCGCAAGGGGGCGGCGGTGGTGTGCTTCGGGCACACCCACCAGGCGTTGAACCAGCCGGAGCAGGGCGTGTGGCTGCTGAACCCGGGAACGGCGGGCGGGGTGCACAGCCGGCCGGGGTATGCGGTGGTGACGGTGCGGGAGGGGACGTACCGGGCGGAGCTGCGGTGACGGGCAGCAGACGATTGCGGACAAAATTTTTCATTTTCATATTGACATACCCGGTATTGTTTGGTATAATTGCTTTCGCCGTCTGACAAACGGAGGAACAAATTGGGGAGCATAGCTCAGCTGGGAGAGCACTTGCCTTACAAGCAAGGGGTCACAGGTTCGAGCCCTGTTGTTCCCACCATACTTTTGTGGCGCGGTAGTTCAGTTGGTTAGAACGCCGGCCTGTCACGCCGGAGGTCGAGGGTTCAAGTCCCTTCCGCGTCGCCACTTTCCTTTACAGCTTCATATGCCCAGGTAGCTCAGTTGGTAGAGCAGTGGACTGAAAATCCACGTGTCGCTGGTTCGACTCCGGCCCTGGGCACCATATGCGAGTGTAGCTCATCTGGTAGAGCGCCACCTTGCCAAGGTGGAGGTAGCGAGTTCGAGCCTCGTCACTCGCTCCATGTTTTTCTGTTGCTGTATTGGTCGGTTGCCGTAGAGGTGCGCAAGAGAGGGACGAACTCGTTGCCTCCGCCTGGGAACGCGGTGTGCCGCGTTCCCGTGCAGTCAAGAGGTGCGGGGTCCCCGCGAACGCAGTTCGTGGGGTGCGGAAGCGGGTTCGAGCCTCGTCACTCGCTCCATAAAAATTTCAAAAAGGAGTGCTAAAGCACTTCTTTTTGAATATAATATAGTGTTCGGCGCCATAGCCAAGTGGTAAGGCAAGGGTCTGCAAAATCCTGATGCCCCAGTTCAAATCTGGGTGGCGCCTCCAGAATGTGAGGGCGGGCTGCGGCCCGCCCTCATGCCTTTTTGAATGGAATATCGGGGTGTGGCGAAGTTTGGTATCGCGCTTGGTTCGGGTCCAAGAGGCCCCGGGTTCGAATCCCGGCACTCCGACCACCAGCCCTCGGATTTCTTTGGGAATCCGAGGGCTTTCTCTTGCTTTCCATCACTTTTTTAGTAGATTGAATTTTTGGAGATTTGATTTGACCCAAACAAGACCCATACGGGAAAAATTCCAGGGAGTACCGGGCTGGTTGGCTCGGTACTCCCTGCTGATTTCGGTGCTTTTCTGTGCTGCATTTAAACTGCCTGGGCTATGAAGGCACCCATTCGCTGGGCGGCTTCTTTCTGCATCTCGTTGGTTACGTGGGTGTAGGTGTCCAAGGTGAAGCCTGCACTGTAGTGACCCAGGATGCTGGAGATGGTTTTGGCGTCTACTCCCTGTTGGATCGCCAGCGTGGCGAAGGTGTGCCTAAGCTCGTGGAAGCGGAAAATGAGGGTATCCTCGTGGAAGTGGAAAACGGAACATGATATAATCCCCTCAAGGGCTATGGTTTGCGCCATAGCCCTTTTCGTATAAGGGAGATGTTATTACTTCTGAAAAACAATCTAGAAAAAAGATGCAGAAAGTGGTAAAATAGACA
>CAJUCA010000048.1 GCA_910585265.1 uncultured Oscillospiraceae bacterium
GGGACGCCGCCGTGATCCCCTTACCCAGCCCGGACACCACGCCTCCGGTGACAAAAATATATCTTGTCATACCCCGCTCCCTCCGTAGTTTGCCAGCACCCGGGCGGAGGGGTCGTCCACATCGCAGCCCTCCCAGTCCCTGTTGGGCATCCAGAAATCCGCCACCATCCGGCTCTGGCCTGGGTAATAGTTCTCGAACAGCTCCCGGTAGAGCAGGGACTCCTTGGTGAAGGGACGGGCATGATCGTACTTCCGCCGCCGCTCGTCGAATTCCCCGTCGGTGTACCGCCCCCCGGCGTACTCCTTCAGGTCGTCCACCAGGGAGTGGCCCACCGCGTCGGAGAAGGCCGCCTTTTCCCGCCACAGGATGCTCTCGGGGAGCCAGTCTCCTTCAAAAGCTTTGCGCAGGAGATATTTGCCCATGCCGTATTTGTTCAGCTTTTTCTCCGGGTCGATGGACATGACATACTCCACAAAGTCCAGGTCGCCGAAGGGCACCCGGGCCTCCAGGGAGTTCACCGAGATGCACCGGTCCGCCCGGAGCACATCGTACATATGCAGCTCCCGGAGCCGTTTCTCCGCCTCCTCCTGGAAGGCCCGGGGGTTGGGGGCGTAGTCGGTGTACTTGTAGCCGAACAGCTCATCGGAGATCTCCCCGGTGAGGATCACCCGGATATCCGTCCGCTCATGGATGGCCCTGCATACCAGGTACATCCCAACGCTGGCCCGGATGGTGGTGATGTCATAGGTGCCCAGCAGCTCCACCACCGTCTCCAGGCTGTCCAGCACATCCTGACGGGTGATGATGACCTCCGTGTGGTCGCTGCCGATGTAGTCTGCCACCTGGCGGGCGTATTTCAGGTCGATGGCGTCGGTGTCCATGCCGATGGCGAAGGTGCGGATCGGGGCACGGCTCCGCCTGGCGGCGATGGCGCACACCAGGGATGAGTCCAGCCCGCCGGACAGGAGAAAGCCCACCTTGGCGTCAGCGACCAGCCGCTTTTCCACTCCGGCGATGAGCTTTTCCTGGATGTTGGCGCAGATAGCGTCCATACCGTCCCGGCAGACGCGCTCCACCTGGGCAATATCCCGGTAGCACACAAATCTGCCGTCCTTGTAATAGTGTCCCGGCGGGAACGGCAGGATGTGCTCCACGATCCCCACCAGGTTCTTTGGCTCACTGGCAAAGACGGCGGATCCGCTGCGGTCATGCCCGTAATAGAGGGGCCGGATGCCGATGGGGTCCCGGGCGGCGATGAACTCCCCCGCCGTGCCGTCATAGATGACGCAGGCAAACTCCGCGTCCAGCATGGCAAACATAGCCGTGCCATACTCCCGGTACAGGGGGAGCAGGATCTCGCAGTCGGACCCGCTCCGAAACGCATAGCCTTTTCCCTCCAGTATCTTCCTGAGCCGCTCAAAGCCATAGATCTCGCCGTTGCACACACAGCAGCTGCCCTCCCGCTCAAAGGGCTGCATCCCCTCGGGGGTGAGGCCCATGATGGACAGCCGGTGGAAGCCCAACAGACCGTCTCCGGCCCGGAGCACCCGGCTGTCGTCCGGGCCGCGGCTGACGGTGCGGCCAAAGCCCCGCTGAAAGGCGCCAAGATCGGCCACAGGGCCGCAATAACCGATGATCGAGCACATATGTCTCCTCTTTCCGCCCTCCCGGCTCCCGCCGGAGCCATGGGCCTTTTATTGTTCCCTGGGTCACAGGGGCATGGGGTACTTTCCCGTAAAGCACCCGTCGCAGAAGCCGCAGACCGCGTCCGGGGCAATGCGCTTCAGCGCGTCCAGGCTCAAAAAGCCCAGGCTGTCCGCCCCGGTCCGCGCCCTGATCTCTTCCACCGAACAGCGGCAGGCGATCAGCTCCTCCTTGTCTGGGATATCCGTGCCAAAATAGCAGGGAGCTGTAAAGGGCGGCGCGGAGGAACGCAGATGCACCTCCGCAGCCCCCGCCTCCCGCAGCAGGGACACGATCTGCCGGGAGGTAGTGCCCCGGACAATAGAATCGTCCACCATCACCACCCGTTTCCCCTCCACGCAGCTTCTCAGCGCCCCCAGCTTGATGCGCACCGCCTGCTCCCGGCGGCCCTGGCCGGGGGTGATGAAGGTGCGGCCGATATAGCGGTTCTTCACCAGCCCCACCCCGTAGGGGATGCCGGACGCTTCCGCATAGCCCAGGGCGGCGTCCAGCCCGGAGTCGGGCACACCGATCACCACATCGGCCTCCGCCGGGTGCTCTTGGGCCAGGAACCGCCCCGCCCGAAGCCGGGCCTGATGGACGCTCTGGCCGCAGATGGTGGAGTCGGGCCGGGCAAAGTAGATGTACTCAAAAATGCACAGGTGTCCGCCGCCCGCCGATGGAGGCTGGACAGTGCGCACCCGCCCGTCCTCCACCGCCATGATCTCGCCGGGGCCCAGCTCCCGCTCGAACCGGGCTCCCACTGCGTCCAGAGCGCAGCTCTCGGAGGCGAACACCACGACCTCTCCCCGTCGGCCCATGCACAGGGGCCGGAAGCCCCAAGGGTCCCGGGCGGCCACCAGCTTCCGGGGCGACATGACGATGAGGGACCAGGCCCCCCGCAGCCCCGCCAGCGCCCGGCGCACCGCCTCCTCCACCGAGGGACAGCGCAGCCGGGCCTGGGCGATGGCGTAGGCGATGAGCTCGGAGTCGCTGGTGGTCTGGAAGATGGCCCCCTGGTACTCGAATTGTGCGCGCAACTGGTCCGCGTGGGGCAGATTGCCGTTGTGGGCCAGCGCCAGGGTTCCCTTGACGTACCTCAGCGTCAGAGGCTGGGCGTTCTCCCGGCGGGTCCCGCCCGTGGTGGAATAGCGCACATGGCCCACCGCCATGGTCCCGTTCAGCCGGTCCAGGACCGCCTTGTGGAACACCTCACCCACCAGTCCCGCGTCCTTGTGATAGGACAGCTCCCGGTCGTTGATGGCGGCGATGCCGCAGGCCTCCTGCCCCCGGTGCTGGAGGGCGTACAGGCCATAATAGGCGGTGCGGGCGCAGTCTCCGGCGGGGTCATAGACGCCGAACACGCCGCACTCCTCATGAAGCTCCATGGTAACACTCCCTTGTGTCAACGCCCTCAGGGCAAGGGAACCAGCCCTTGCCCTGGGGTATTCTTTAGGAACCTCTGAATCAATGCGTCTGCGGCGCTTTGCGGATCTTTTTCGCCACAACTTCGTTGTGATTTCTTGAAATAAACACAATTATTCCTGCGAAATCCCGCCTTCGTCGGCGCAAACCCAAAGGACGGCTTTGCGGGGACCCCAACAGCAAAAAATCTCTCGCAAATCGCTCTTGCCGATTTATTCAGAGGTTCCTTTATTCCTCTCCCTGGAGGGCGTCGCAGCCCCGCTCATTGGTGCGGACCTTGACAGCCTGCTCCACGCCGTAGACGAAGATCTTTCCGTCCCCGATATGGCCGGTGTACAGCGCCTTCCGGGCGGCGTCCACCACCTGGGCCACCGGGACCTTGGACACCACCATGTCCACCTGGAGCTTGGGAAGCAGGTTCATGGACAGGGGCACGCCCCGGTAATACTCCGTGCGGCCCTTCTGGATGCCGCAGCCCAGCACCTGGGCGACGGTCATGCCGGTGACGCCGATGTCGTTCATGGCGGACTTGAGCTGCTCGAACTTGGCCTGAGCGCACACCACCGTCACCTTGGACAGCTTCACGTCGGACGCGGGCATGGGCTGAGACATGACCTGGACGGGCGCCGCCTGGTCCACGCCCTTGGAACCGCCTTCCGCCACCGGCTCGGGGAAGGCGTTGGCCCCGGGCATGGCCGTCAGGGTGGTGGCGGGCATGAAGTCGGCGTAGGCGGAGGGCAGGCCGTGCTCGGTGGAGTCCAGTCCGGCGATCTCCTCCTCGGCGGACACCCGCAGGCTGTTGGTGTGCTTGATGATCTGGAACACAATGGTCATGGTCACTACGGTGTAGGCGGCGATGGCCAGCACCCCCAGGCACTGCACCCCCAGCTGGCGGAAGCCGCCGCCGTAGAGCAGCCCGCCGTCGGTGGCCAGCAGGCCGGTGAGTACCGTGCCCGTCAGGCCGCAGCCGCCGTGGACCGCCACCGCGCCCACCGGGTCGTCGATGTGGAGCCTGGTGTCCACCACCTCCACAATGAGTACCACCAGGATGCCGGTGACCAGGCCCACCACGGCGGAGCCCAGGGCGTCCAGGCTGGCGCAGCCCGCGGTGATGCCCACCAGCCCCGCCAGGGGGGCATTCAGGCACATGCCCACGTCCGGCTTGCCGTTTTTAATCCAGGTGAACAGCATACAGGCCACCGTGGCCACGGCGGGGGCAATGGTGGTGCTGCCCAGGATCTGGGCCAGCTGGGCGGTATCCGACGCCGCCGCGCCGTTGAAGCCATACCAGCAGAATCACAGGATGAAGGTGCCCATGGCGGCCAGGGGGATGTTGTGGCCCAGGATGGCCCGGGACCTGCCCTTCCCGTCATACTTGCCGATGCGGGCCCCCAGCAGGACGGCCCCGATCAGCCCGGAGATGCCTCCCACCATGTGCAGGTTTTTCATGATGATGTTCCCCGCGTTCTTGGCCCGGGTGAAGCCAGCCTCCACGGCGGCAAACCCGCACTGCATGAAGAACACCAAAATAGCGCCCACCAGATACCACACTGACATATCCATTGCAATTCCTCCCTCAAGATCAGGTCAGGCCCCACCCGCTGTGTTTTTCGGGCATGGCCTCTCCCGTGAAACAGGAAAGGCGCCGGGAGCGTTGAAGCTCTCCGGCGCCTTTGCCTGACGGGGGGAGTATAGCTCCATTTTTGCAAGATGTCAACTAACAAAATTCATTTTTGGTGGGAATCACAAATGTTTTTACCCGCAAAACGAAAATATAAGCGGTTTGTCCCGCGAATTTTTTAGGCGCTCAGTTCAAATTGCTGTAGCCCATCAGGTACTCGTCCGCCTCCCGCGCGGCGGCCCGGCCCTCGGCGATGGCCCACACCACCAAGGACTGCCCCCGGCGCATATCCCCTGCGGCAAACACCTTATCTACCCCTGTGGCGTGGCTGTCCGGGGCGGTGGACACATTGGACCGCCCGTTCCGGCTCAGGCCGAAGGCGTCGGCGGCATAGTCCTCGGGGCCCAGGAAGCCCGCCGCGATGAGCAATAGCCGGCAGGGCAACTCCTCCTCCGAGCCGGGGACCTGGGCCATGAAGTGCCGCCCGTCCTCCTCCTTCGGCTCCAGGCGGACGGTGACGACGGCGGACAGCGCCCCGGCCTCATCGGTCCGGCACTCCTTCACCGTGGTCTGATATCGCCGGGGGTCGGCCCCGAACAGGGCGGCGGCCTCCTCCTGGCCGTAATCGGTCTTGCACACCCGGGGCCACTGGGGCCAGGGGTTATCCCCGGCCCGCGCCGCCGGGAGCCGGGGCATCATCTCCAGCTGGATGACGGACCGGCACCCCTGGCGGATGGCGGCGCCCACACAGTCATTGCCGGTGTCGCCGCCCCCTACGATGACCACGTCCTTCCCGGCGGCGTCGATGGGAGGGGCGCCGTCCAGCAGGGCCTTTGTGGCGGCGGTGAGGTAGTCCACGGCGAAATACGCGCCCGGGATTCCCTCTGCCGGAGGCAGGGGGCGGGGGTTTTTCGCCCCACAGCACAGGACGACCGCGTCGTACTCCTCCAAAAGCGCCTGGGCGGGGAGGTCCCGGCCCACGTCACAGCCTGTACGGAACTCCACCCCCTCCGCCGCCATCAGCTCCACCCGGCGCTGAACGATCCGCTTTTCCAGCTTCATGTTGGGGATGCCGTACATCAGCAGGCCTCCCGCCCGGTCCTCCCGCTCGAAGATCGTGACGGCGTGGCCCCGGCGGTTGAGCTGCTGGGCGGCGGCAAGGCCGGCGGGGCCGGACCCCACCACCGCCACCCGTTTTCCCGTGCGGACCTTGGGCAGCCGGGGCCTTATGGCCCCCGAGGCAAAGCCCGCCTCGATGATGGCCAGCTCGTTTTCCTTCACTGTCACCGGGTCGCCGCTGAGGCCGCAGGTGCACGCCGCCTCGCACAGGGCGGGGCACACCCTCCCGGTAAACTCAGGGAAGCTGTTGGTCTTGGTGAGCCTGGCCAGGGCCTGGTCCAGGTTTCCGGTATAGATCAGATCGTTCCACTCCGGCGCCAGATTGTGGAGAGGGCACCCGATGACCATGCCCCCCAGCTCCACCCCGGACTGGCAGAAGGGCACGCCGCACTCCATACACCGGGCCGCCTGACGGCGGCGCTCCTCCTCCGGGAGCACGGCGTGGAACTCGTCCCAGTGGCGGATGCGCTCCAAAGGCGGCTGGCCGGGGTTACCCTGACGGCTGTATTCTAAAAATCCTGTGGGCTTTCCCATTATCGCGCGCCTCCCGTCACGGCGTAGAACGCCTCCAGCTCCGCCTCGTCCCGGCCCATGCCCTGCCCCTCCCGTTGGGCGATGGCCTGGAGCATTTTGGCGTAATCCCGTGGTAATATCCTTTTGAAATTTGCCGCGCTGTATTCAAAATCCGCCAGAATGGCCCGGCCCCTCTCCGAGCCGGTGGCCTGAACATGCTCGGCAATCAGGTCCCGCAGTTCCTCCAGATCCCGGGTTTCCGCCACCGGCTCCAGGGATACCAAATCCTTGTTCAAGCGCAGGTACAGGTCCCGCCGAGGGTCCCAGACGTAGGCCACGCCGCCGCTCATGCCCGCGGCAAAATTTTTGCCCGTCTCCCCCAGCACCACCACCCGGCCCCCGGTCATGTATTCGCAGCCGTGGTCGCCCACGCCCTCCACCACAGCCGCCGCTCCGGAATTGCGCACACAGAACCGCTCTCCGGCCCGGCCCGCGATAAAGGCTTTTCCGGAGGTGGCGCCATACAGGGCCACATTGCCGATGATGATGTTCTCGTCCGCCTTGAATGCCGCTGTCTTGGGCGGGTACACCGCCAGCTTGCCGCCGGACAGCCCCTTGCCGAAGTAGTCGTTGGCGTCCCCTTCCAGCTCCAGGGTCAGCCCCCTGGGAATGAACGCGCCGAAGGACTGGCCCCCGCCGCCGGTACAGCGGACCGTGACGGCGTCCTCCTCCAGCCCGCCGCCGTGGAGGCGGGTGATTTCCGCGCCGAACAGGGTGCCCACCGCCCGGTGGGTGGAGGTGACGGGCAGGGAGATCTGGCATTTCCGGCCCTTTTTCAGCGCGCTTCCCAACTTGGCCAGCAGCACAGACTGGTCCACCGTCTCTTCCAGCTTGAAATCATACCTGTCAGCGGGGTCGAAATGGGTTTTATATCCCTCCCCGATGTAAGGGCTGCCCAGGACGGCGGACAGGTCCACCGCGGCGGCCCGGCCGTTTACCGCGCGTTCCCGCTGTTTCAGCAGGTCGGTGCGGCCCACCAGCTCCTCCACGGTGCGCACACCCAGCTTCGCCATGTGCTCCCGCAGCTCCTGAGCGATGAAACGCATGAAGTTCACCACATATTCCGGCTTTCCCTTGAACCGCTTCCGCAGCTCGGGGTTCTGGGTCGCCACCCCCACGGGGCAGGTGTCCAGATTGCACACCCGCATCATGACGCAGCCCAGGGTCACCAGCGGCGCGGTGGCAAACCCGAACTCCTCCGCCCCCAGCATACAGGCGATGGCTGTGTCCCGGCCCGTCATCAGCTTTCCGTCGGTCTCCAGCACCACCCGGGAGCGAAGGCCGTTCTGGATGAGGGTCTGGTGGGTCTCCGCCAGCCCCAGCTCCCAGGGCAGGCCCGCGTGGTGGATGGAGGTCCGGGGTGCGGCCCCGGTGCCCCCGTCCCAGCCGGAGATGAGCACCACCTGGGCCCCGGCCTTGGCCACCCCCGCCGCCACGGTGCCCACGCCCGCCTCGCTCACCAGCTTGACGGAGATGCGGGCGCTGCGGTTGGCGTTTTTCAGGTCGTAGATGAGCTGAGCCAGGTCCTCGATGGAGTAGATGTCATGGTGGGGCGGCGGGGAGATCAGCGGCACGCCGGGGGTGGAGCAGCGGGTCTTGGCGATCCAGGGGTACACCTTCTTTCCTGGCAGGTGGCCGCCCTCGCCGGGCTTGGCCCCCTGGGCCATTTTGATCTGGAGCTCCTGGGCACTCACCAGGTACTCGCTGGTGACCCCGAACCGGCCCGACGCCACCTGCTTGATGGCGGAGCAGCGGAGGCCGTTTCGCAGCCGCTCGGGCAGCTCGCCCCCCTCGCCGGAGTTGGACCTGCCCCCCAGCAGGTTCATGGCCTGGGCCAGACACTCGTGGGCCTCCTGGGAGATGGAGCCGTAGCTCATGGCCCCGGTTTTGAACCGCTTGA
The DNA here is from genome assembly GCA_910585265.1 of uncultured Oscillospiraceae bacterium. Lineage (GTDB taxonomy): Bacteria > Bacillota > Clostridia > Oscillospirales > Oscillospiraceae > Enterenecus. The sequence continues at coordinate 8,323 of CAJUCA010000048.1, forward strand.
CGATGGACTCCACGCTCTCCACCTCGTCCAATGGGATGGGGGTGTCCGCGTATTTCATCTCCATCAGCCCCCGGAGGGTGTGGGGGGAGTTCTCATCGTCCACCAGGGCGCTGTACTGCTTGAACAGGCCATAGTCCCCGGTGCGGGCGGCCTGCTGGAGCAGGTGGATGGCCTGGGGGCTGTACCTATGGTCCTCCTGTCCCGAGCGGGCCTTGTGGGTTCCCGCCGAGTCCAAAGTAAGGTCCACCTCCAGCCCCAGGGGGTCGAAAGCCCGACTGTGGTTTCGGTCCACCATGGCCTCGATCTCCTTCAGGCCGATGCCGCCAATGCGGGAGACGGTGTTGGTAAAGTATTCGTCCACCACATCTTTGGCGATGCCCACCGCCTCGAAGAGCTGGGCGGACTGGTAGGACTGGAGGGTAGACACGCCCATTTTGGAGGCAATCTTTACGATACCTCTCAGGATGGCTTTGTTGTAATCGTCCACCGCCGCCCCGAAGTCCTTGTCCAGCATCCCCTCGTCGATGAGCCGGCCGATGGTCTCCTGGGCCAGATAGGGGTTGACCGCCCGGGCCCCGTAGCCCAGCAGGGCGGCAAAGTGATGCACGTCCCGGGGCTCGCCGGACTCCAGGATGACGGATACCGCCGTGCGCTTTCGAGTGCGCACCAGATGCTGCTCCAGGGCGGACACCGCCAGCAGAGAGGGGATGGCCGCATGGTTTTCGTCCACCCCCCGGTCGGACAGGATGATGATATTGGCCCCGCCGCGATAGGCCCGGTCGGCGGACAGCTTCATCTGGTCCAGCGCCCGCTTCAGGGGCATATTTTTGAAATACAGCAGGGACACCGTCTCCACGCGGAAGCCGGGCCGGTCCATGTGTTTGATCTTCAGCATATCCACCGAGGTGAGGATGGGGTTGTGGATCTGGAGCACCCGGCAGTTTTCAGCCCGCTCCTCCAGCAGATTGCCGTCATCCCCCACGTATACCGCGGTGTCGGTGACGATCTCCTCCCGGATGGCGTCGATGGGCGGGTTGGTCACCTGGGCGAAGCGCTGGCGGAAATAGTCAAATAACGGCCGGTCCCGGCGGTCCAGCACCGCCAGGGGAATATCCGCCCCCATGGCGGCGGTGGGTTCCGCCCCCGTTCGGGCCATGGGCAGGATGGCGTCCTTGACATCCTCCCAGGTGTAGCCGAACGCCTTCAGCACCTGTGCCAGCCGTTCCGGCGGGCAGGTCTCCACCCGGTGGTTGGGAATGGCCAGGTCCTTCAGCTGGAGCAGCTCCCGGTCCAGCCATTCGCCGTAGGGGCTGCGGGCGGCGCAGCCCTCCTTGAGCTCCTCGTCGCCGATGACGCGGCCCTGGACCGTGTCCGCCAGCAGCATTTTCCCCGGCTCCAGCCGGGATCTCTTCAGGATATGGGCAGGGTCGATGTCCAGCACCCCAACCTCGGAGGACAGGATGAGCCGGCCGTCGTCGGTGAGGTAATACCGGGCGGGGCGCAGGCCGTTGCGGTCCAGCACCGCACCCACCTGGTCGCCGTCGGAGAACAGGATGGCGGCGGGGCCGTCCCAGGGCTCCATCATGGCGGCGTAGTATTGGTACAGGTCCCGGCGGGCACGGGAGAGATTAGGGTCGTTCATCCAGGGCTCCGGGACGCACACCATCACCGCCAAGGGCAGCTCCATGCCGCTCATCACCAGAAATTCCAGAGTGTTGTCCAGCATGGCGGAGTCCGAGCCCCTGGCGTCCACCACTGGGAACACCTTGTCCAGCTCCCCCTCCCACACTGGGGAGGACATGGTCTCCTCCCGGGCCAGCATCCGGTCCGCGTTGCCCCGAATGGTGTTGATCTCCCCATTGTGGGCGATGAGCCGGTTGGGGTGGGCACGCTCCCAGGAGGGATCGGTGTTGGTGGAGAACCTGGAATGGACCAGGGCGATGGCGGAGGTATAGTCCTCATCCTGCAGATCCAGGTAGAACTGCCGCAGCTGGCCCACCAGGAACATCCCCTTATACACGATGGTCCTGCTGGACAGGGAGGCCACATAGGTGTCGCCGCTGGACTGCTCAAACTCCCGCCGGGCGATATAGAGGCGGCGGTCGAATTCCATCCCCTTTGCCAGCCGTTCCGGGCGGCGGACGAAGCCCTGGACGATCCGGGGCATTTTATCCCGCGCCTTCCGCCCCAGCACCTGGGGGCATACCGGCACCTCCCGCCAGCCGATGAACTCCATCCCCTCCCGCTCTGCGATGAGCTGGAACATCTTCATGGCCTGATTCCGGCGCAGGTCGTCCTGGGGGAAGAAGAACATCCCCACCCCGTAGTCCCGTTCGCCCCCCAGCTCAAAGCCCAGCTCCGCCGCCGCTTTGGAGAAGAAGCCGTGGGAGATTTGCAGCAAAATACCCACGCCGTCGCCGGTCTCGCCCGCGGCGTCCTTTCCCGCCCGGTGCTCCAGCTTTTCCACGATCTTCAGCGCGTCGTCCACCGTCTGATGGGTCTTTCTGCCCTTGATGTCCACAACGGCTCCAATGCCGCAGGCGTCGTGCTCGAACCGGGGGTCGTACAGGGGGGCCATGGGCCGCGTTTCCTTTTGTCTCATAGCGAAAACCTCTTTTCGGGGTCATATGAAGTCAACGGGACGGCCGCCCAATGAGCGCCGTCCCGTTCTGTCAGGCGTCTCTGCCCGGTCAAAATTTCTCCAGCACCTGCCGGGCGGTGTCCGCCAGCCGCGCGCCGTGGTCCATGCTCCGCTTTTGGAGCCACCGATGAGCCTCCGCTTCCGTCATGCCGTCCTGTTCCATCAGCAATGCTTTGGCCCGCGCCACCAGCTCCTTTTCCTCCCGGCTGCGCCGGGCGGGGGCCTGACTGGTCTGAGCCAGCTGGGCCAGCATCCGCACCGAGGCCAGCAGCGGCCCCCGGCCCACCGGGGCAGGCAGCTTGAATATCCCCGGCGCGGCGCACAGCTCCAGTTGGGCCTGGGGGGCCACCATCAGCATGGCGCACCGCTGGGGCAGGTCGAAATACAGCGTCTCACAGCTTTCGTCCGTCAGCTTGAAGCTGCACACCACCAGGTCCAGCCGCAGCTTGGCCACCGTCCGCTTCACCTGGGCGGCGCTGCGGCAGGTGAGGCAGGAAAATTCTCCCGTGCTCTCCAGCACTTCCCGGAGCCGGTCGCAGTTGGACTGGCGCTCAAAGGCCACCACGATCTGCCGCATGGCCCTCACCTCGCTTCCGGGAAATTCAGTAGTTCATCATGTATTTGTCCCGCTCCCAGCTGGAAACGCGGGTGCGGTACTCGTCCCACTCCGCCTCTTTTCCGGCGATGTACTGGCTGGAAACGTGCTGGCCCAGGGTATCCATCACCAGCGTGTCCTTCTTCATGGCGATGAGGGCCTCCTCCAGGGAACCGGGCAGGGCCTCGATGCCGTGGCGTTTCCGAACGGCCGGGGACATGGCGAAGATGTTCTCGGTGACCTCCTCCGGCGGGGTCATCCCCTTCTCGATGCCGTCCAGCCCCGCCGCCAGGCAGACGGCCAAAGACAGGTAGGGGTTGCAGGCCGGGTCGGGGCAGCGCAGCTCCACCCGGGTGGCCTGTCCCCGGGCGGCGGGGATGCGGATGAGGGCGGAACGGTTGGAGGCGGACCAGGCCAGATAGCAGGGAGCCTCGTAGCCGGGGACCAGCCGTTTGTAGGAGTTGACCAGGGGGTTGGTGACGGCGGCCATGCCCTTCATGTGGGCCAGTATCCCCGCGATGAAAGCATACGCCTCCCTGGACAGGCCCTTGGGACCGTTCTCATCGAAGAACACGTTTTTCCCGTCCCGGAACAGGGACATGTTGGTGTGCATTCCCGAGCCGTTGATGCCGAAGATGGGCTTGGGCATGAAGGTGGCGTGGAGTCCGTTTTTCTGAGCCAGGGTCTTCACCGCCAGCTTGAAGGTCATGATCTTGTCGGCGCACTGGAGGGCGGGGGCGTACTTGAAGTCGATCTCGTGCTGGCCCTGGGCCACCTCGTGGTGGCTGGCCTCGATCTCATAGCCCATCTCCTCCAGCGCCAGGCAGATCTCCCGCCGGGTGGACTCCCCGTGATCCAGGGGGCCCAGGTCGAAATAGCCCGCCTCATCGTTGGTGCGGGTGGTGGGCTTGCCCTCCTCATCGGTCTGGAACAGGAAGAACTCCGCCTCGGGGCCCACGTTGAAGGTGTCGTAGCCCATGGCCTTCGCTTTCTCCAGCACCCGCTCCAGCACCCCCCGGGGGTCGCCCACAAAGGGAGTGCCGTCCGGGTTGTGCACGTCGCAGATGAGCCGGGCCACCTTGCCGTGCTGGGGCCGCCAGGGGAAGATGACAAAGCTGTCCAGGTCGGGCCAGAGATACTGGTCCGACTCGTTGATGCGGACAAACCCCTCGATGGAGGAGCCGTCGATCATGATCTGGTTGTCCACGGCCTTCTCGATCTGGGAGGCGGTGATGGCCACGTTTTTCAGCTGGCCAAAGATGTCGGTGAACTGCATTCGGATGAATTTTACATCCTCCTCTTTCACCATTCGAATGATATCTTCTCTGCTGCAGCCCATAAATGAGATCCCCTTTCTGTTTCCCCGCGAAATAGAAATCGGCGCTCCTCCCCCTTCCGGGTCGGAACGCCATTGTTCACGCCTGAACTACGGCCAGTATAGCCGGTAGAAGCAGGAAAGTCAAGATGATATTTGCAATTTAAACATATTTTATTGCGTATTACAAGGATATGGCACAACAGAAACGCCTTTATATGCAAGTTTAACATTCTAATCTTGCAGTTTTGAATGCAAACCAATTGACAGTGGAATACGATGGGAATATAATAGAGCACAACAGCTTCGACGGGGGGAGTACATGTCATGTGCGGAATCGTAGGCTTTACCGGGCGGCGGCAGGCCGCCCCCATTTTGCTGGACGGGCTGGCCAAGCTGGAATACCGGGGCTATGACTCGGCGGGCCTGGCCATCCGGGACGGTGATGAGCCGGCCCAGGTGGTGAAGGCCGTGGGCAAGCTGCGCAATCTGGCTGAGAAAACAGACGGCGGCGCGGCCCTTGCCGGCTGCTGCGGCATTGGACACACCCGCTGGGCCACCCACGGCGCTCCCAGCCTCATCAACGCCCACCCCCACGTCAGCGGCAGCGGTGTGAGCTCCGGCTCCGACGCGGTGGAGTCTCAGGTGGTGGGGGTCCACAACGGGATCATCGAGAACTGCTCCGAGCTGAAAGCCAAGCTGGAACGCCACGGCTACACCTTTTATTCAGACACCGACACCGAAACGGCGGTGAAGCTGGTGGACTACTACTACAAAAAATACAAGCTGGGCCCTGTGGACGCCCTCACCCGGGCCATGGTGCGCATACAAGGGTCCTATGCCCTGGCGCTGATGTTTCAGGACTATCCCGGCGAGATCTTCGCCGCCCGGAAGGACTCACCCATGATCCTCGGCGTGGCGGAGGGGGAGACCTATCTGGCCTCTGATGTGCCCGCCATCCTGAACGACACGCGAGATGTGTACTACATCGGCAATCAGCAGGCGGCAAGACTCAGCCCGGGGGAGATCCATTTTTACGACCTCAATGGAGACGAGGTGGAGCTTCCCCTGACCGAGATCACCTGGGACGCCCAGGCAGCGGAAAAGGGCGGATACCAGCACTTCATGCTCAAAGAGATCCATGAGCAGCCCGCCGCCGTGCGGGACACCCTGAACAGTCTGCTGAAGGACGGGCGGATCGACCTGTCCGGGGCGGGGCTGACGGAGGCGGTCCTCCAGTCCGTCTCGTCCATCCATATCGCGGCCTGCGGCTCCGCCTGGCATGTGGGGGTGGCGGCCCAGTACGTCCTGGAGGAGCTGGCGGAGGTCCCCGTCCGGGTGGAGCTGGCCTCCGAGTTCCGCTACCGCAGGCTGCTGCTGGACGAGAACGCCTTAGTCATCGTCATCTCTCAGTCCGGGGAGACGGCGGACACGTTGGCCGCCCTGCGGGAGGCAAAGCGGCGGGGGGTGCGGACGCTGGCGGTGGTGAACGTGGTAGGCTCCACCATCGCCCGGGAGGCAGACAGTGTGCTCTACACCCTGGCGGGGCCGGAGATCGCCGTGGCCACCACCAAGGCCTACAGTGCCCAGCTCATGGCCATGTACGCCCTGGCGGTGCAGCTGGCCCAGGTGCGGGGGAAACTCATGGAGGACGAGTATACGGGATACATTGAGGAGCTGGCCGCCCTGCCGGACAAGATCGCCCGCGTGCTGGAGGACAAGGGCCGCATCCAGTGGTTTGCCGCCAAGTTCGCCAACGCCCGGGACATCTTCTTCCTGGGCCGGGGAGCGGATTACGCCGCCAGCCTGGAGGGCAGCCTGAAAATGAAGGAGATCAGCTATATCCACAGCGAGGCCTACGCCGCGGGGGAGCTGAAGCACGGCACCATCAGCCTGGTGGAGGACAACACCCTGGTGATCGGCGTACTCACCCAGAGCAATCTGTACGAGAAAACCATCAGCAATATGGCGGAGTGTAAGGCCCGGGGAGCGTACCTTATGGGGCTGACCTGTTATGGGCACTACAGCATAGAGGACACGGCGGATTTCACCGTCTACATCCCTAAAACGGCCCCTTGCTTCACCGGACTGCTGGCGATAGTCCCCCTCCAGCTGCTGGGGTACTACACCAGCGTGGCCCGGGGATTGGACGTGGATAAGCCCAGGAATCTGGCGAAAAGCGTCACGGTGGAGTGACCGGGCACGGAGAAGCCATATGCAAAAGGGGTCCGCCGCCGGCCCCGCCGCCTTTGTCACCTACATCCGGGCTATCCTCCTGCGGGACACCGGAGCGGCGATTTCACCCTTCAATGCCTTTCTGCTTCTCCAGGGAGTGGAGACCCTGTCCCTTCGGGTAGAACGCCACGCTGAAAACACCAAAAAAGTGGTGGAGTATCTGGTCAACCATCCCCAGGTGGAGAAGGTCAACCACCCCAGCCTGCCTGAGCATCCCGACCATGTCCTGTATGAGAAGTATTTCCCCAACGGCGGCGCGTCTATCTTTACCTTTGAAATCAAGGGCGGGCAGGGAACGGCCCACAAGTTTATCGACAATCTGGAGATTTTTTCCCTGCTGGCCAACGTGGCGGACGTGAAGTCTCTGGTCATCCACCCGGCCACCACCACCCACTCCCAGCTCTCCCCCGAGGAGCTGCTGGATCAGGGCATCAGGCCCAATACTATCCGGCTGTCCATCGGCACCGAGCATATCGACGATATCATCGCCGACCTGGAAAAAGGCTTCGCCTGTGCCGCCGCACAGAAATAAGAGGAGAAATCCGTTATGTCCAATATCTACACATCTTCCGACCAGCTGATCGGCAAAACGCCCTTGCTGGAGCTGACCCATATTGAGAGGGAAGCGGGGCTGCCGGCCCGCCTCCTGGCAAAGCTGGAGTATTTCAATCCCGCCGGGTCGGTGAAGGACCGCATCGCCAAGGCCATGATCGACCGGGCGGAGGCCGGCGGAAAATTGAAGCCCGGCTCCACCATCATCGAGCCCACCTCCGGCAACACGGGGATCGGGCTGGCCTCCGTGGCGGCGGCCCGGGGCTACCGCATCATCCTCACCATGCCGGAGACCATGAGCGTGGAGTGCCGGCAGCTGATGAAGGCCTACGGCGCGGAGCTGGTTCTTACCGAAGGGGCTAAGGGGATGAAAGGGGCCATCGCCAAGGCAGAGGAGCTGGCACAGGAGATTCCCAACAGCTTCATCCCCGGCCAGTTTGTCAACCCGGCCAATCCCGCCGCCCACCGCTCCACTACCGGCCCGGAAATCTGGGCAGATACCGACGGGCAGGTGGACATCTTTGTGGCGGGCGTGGGCACCGGCGGCACCGTCACCGGCGTGGGGCAGTACTTGAAAGAGCAAAACCCGGCGGTGAAAGTGGTGGCGGTGGAGCCCGAGGACTCCCCTGTCCTCAGCGGGGGACGCTCCGGAGCCCACAAAATACAGGGCATCGGCGCGGGCTTTGTGCCGGAGGTTCTGGACACCGCCGTTTACGACGAGATCATCCCCGTGTCCAACGAGGACGCCTTTGCCGCCGGGCGGCTGGTGGGGCGCAGGGAGGGCATCCTGGTGGGCATCTCCTCCGGTGCCGCGCTCCATGCTGCGGTCCGTCTGGCCAAGCGGCCTGAAAACAGCGGAAAGACCATCGTGGTCCTTTTTCCGGACGCCGGCGGCCGCTACCTGTCCACACCGATGTTTGCGGATTGAGCACAGAGGGAGCGCGCCGGTGAAAGCGTCGGCGCGCTCCCCTCGGCGGGCAGCCCTAGGGCGTGTTGAACACAAAGGAACGAAAGAAAATCATTCGCGCCGGCGGACTTCTCTTGACAAAGCCGCCCCGCTGTGGTATTGTATGCCCGTGGTTAGCATAAACTAACCGCAGGCATAGCGACCGCTTTTCCTCCCCCAGGGCTCCGTCCCTGGGGCCTCTCTGGGCACAGGAGTTAGCGTTTGCTAACGAACATATTTTGCAAAGGAGCGTTCAGCATGAACAAGATCGCGATCGTATTTTGGAGCGGGACTGGAAACACGAAGGCTATGGCGGATCATATCGCCCAAGGCGTCCGGGCCGCCGGCGGCGAGGCGGAGCTGCTGGGGCCCGGGGAGTTTTCCGCCGACCGGCTCACCGCCTACAGCGCCGTGTCCTTCGGCTGTCCCGCCATGGGCTGCGAGGTGCTGGAGGAAATGGAATTCGAGCCGATGTTCGCCGCCTTGGAGGGTTCGCTCAGCGGCAGGCGGATCGCCCTGTTCGGCTCCTACGGCTGGGGGGACGGCCAGTGGATGCGGGACTGGTGCCACCGCTGCCGCGACGCCGGGGCCTGCCTTCTGGAGGAAAATGGTCTGGCGGTCAACGAGGCACCGGACGTAAGCGGCGAGGAGGCCTGCAAAGAACTGGGCAGGAAGCTGGCGGTATGGCAGTGATTGGTCGATCCACCAGCCGCTCCCAGACGTTCGAGTCCGTGCTGGTCCGGCAATGCGCCCCGACGCTGGCCGGGATAAAGCCGGGAAGCATTTTCAGCTTCAACCGTTCCCCGTTGGAGATCTCCCGCCAGAAGGTCCGGCAGTGGGATGAGCGGCTGGCTCCCCTGGGCCTCGCCGTCCAAATCCTTTTGGAGCGACCCTGCTCCAGTTGGGCGATCGTCTATGTATACCGGCGAACGCATTTGGAGCGGCTGCTGTCCGGCAACGCCTGCCAAAGGTTTTTAGCCAAAGCCGGATACGCCGGCACTGACCTGGACGGCCTGCTGGACCAGCTTGCCCGCCGTCTGCAAACCCAGCCGGAATTCCCGCATGAGATCGGTGTATTCCTGGGATACCCGCTCCGGGATGTCATCGGCTTTATCGAGAACCGGGGACGGAATTTCACCTGCTGCGGATTCTGGAAATCATACAGCGATCCGGCGGAAGTGGAGGCGTGCTTCGCCTGTTACCGCAGATGTATCCATACCTACGTGAACCTGTACGAGCAGGGAACGCCCATCGAAAAACTGGCCGTATCAGCATAACGTGGGACCGCCCCTTCGCCGCCGGTCCGTTTAGATTTGCTCCCGGCGGATTTGTGGAGCTTTACAAAAAGCCCCCCCTGCGGGGAGAACTCCGTAAAGAAGTCCTCCCCGCAAGGCGAGTCCGCAAGTAAAAACTATTTGATTGAGATGGCGTAGTTACGGCTACGCCATCTTTTTCTTGCGCTTCAACATGGCTTTGTAGTAGTCCAGGTACTCCTGCTCCAGTTCCTCCGGCTCCGGCGCTACCCACAGGCCAATGGTGTTGTAGTAGATGTCCACCCTCTGGTGCCGCTTGCCGTCTACCTTGTCTGGCTTGGATACCACAATTTTGTCAATGAACTCGTGAACGATTTCAGGCGTCAATTCTGTCAGCCGAGTCACCTGTCTGGCCCGTTCAATAAATCGCTGCAAATCAGCCGCTTTATCTGTGGTGGCATCCAAACTGGTTTCCATTTCCGGGATCGCCGCTTTCAACTGCCGCTGTTCGTTTTCCAAAGATACCGTCAGCGTGGCAAAGCGTTCCTCGGACAGCAGGCCCTTGCTCATGTCCTCGTAACTTTTCTGAATAAGCTGGTCGATCTCCACCACTCGCTGTTTGGCTTTGTCCAACTCCCGGCGCTTGGCGGTCAGCGCCTTTTTCGCTTGCAGACCAAACCGCTCCACCTGCTCTTGTGCAAACTTCTGCTCAAAGGCTTGGACGTACCACAAAAGACGCTGTAATCCCTCCAGTACCAACTGCTCCACGGTGTGTTCCCGGATATAGTGAGCGGAACATACGCTGGAATTTTTGCGATAGCTGGAACAGAAAAAATAGGCTTGCTCCCGCTTGTAGCTGTTGGTGCTGCTGTAATACAATTTTTCGCCGCAGTCGGCGCAGTACAAAAGCCCAGAGAACATACTCACGATACCGGTGCGGTCTGGCCTGCGGCGGTGCTGTCGGAGATTTTGAACGAGGGTAAAGGTCTCCCGGTCAATGATAGCAGGGTGGGTATCGGGAAATACCTTCCATTCCTCCTGGGGCCTGTCCAGACGCTTCTTCTGTTTGAAAGACTGACTGAAAGAACGGAAGTTCACTGTGTCCCCGGTGTACTCCTGTCGATCCAGAATATCCGCTACGGTAGCAGAACACCAGTTGTGCGGATATGCCGGGGGCTTTGTGGGGCAGCTCACTCCAATGCTGTGCAGATACTCGCTGGGGGTCATCACGCCGTCAGAACGCAGTTTCTTGGCGATTTGAGTGGGCCCCAGGCCACTAATGGACAACTGAAATATCTGATGTACTACTCCCGCCGCAAACTCATCTATCAGCCACTTGTTCTTGTCCTCTGGGTCTTTCCTGTACCCAAAGGGCGGATTGGTGGTTAACGGTATTCCAGCATTGCCACGGCTCTGCATGACACGGCGCACCTTGTCGCTCGTATTTTTTGCGTGCCACTCATTAAAGAGGTCTTGCATTGGCACGATGTCACTCACGCCGTTGGCGGTGTCAATGTTGTCCATGATGGCGATGTACCGCACGTTCAGCCGGACAAAATCTTCCTCCAGAAGCTGGCCCACCACAAGGTGATTCCGGCCCAGCCGGGAATGGTCTTTGACCACCAAATTTGCCACAAGCCCCTGTTCAGCCAGTTCCATGATTTCCATGAAAGCTGGACGGGTGAACGTAACTCCCGAGTATCCGTCGTCAAACATGAACCGGGGATTTGGCAGATGATTGTCTGCGGCGAATTTCTCCAAAATAGCCCTTTGATTTTGGATGCTGCCTGAGATGCCGTCTTTCTCGTCATCACGGGACAATCTGGCGTATAATGCTGTGATTCGCTGTTCATTTGGCTGCTTTTTCTTCAAAATGTACTCCTTTCCGCAGCCGGATGTGATATGAATTGCAAGGTAGCATTATCATACCACATCCGGCGCAAAACTTCAACACTTTAACGTGTGATATTTCGGGCGAGAATGCGATTAACTTTTTCCTCGGCGGTTTCAGCCGTGTCCCCGCTAAAATGGGCATTGACAGTGTGGACCGTCCCGCCAATCTCCCGCTCAAAACTTATGGGGCGGCTGTACTGATGCTCTTTCAGCCAGTCCAAGCGTTCCTCGTGGGACAGGCTGACAAGGTAGACCGCTGTTTCATCTATCCGCTCCATCACTTCCTCAAAAATCTCAGCCTGCCGTCCTGTCAGTTCAATCGTGCATAGCATCAGCATTCCCCTCCTCAAAGGCCCTGCGGACAGTCTGTGTAGCTCCCTCAACCTCCGCTAATGCCCTGCGGAGGGCGGGAACATCCAGCATACCGCTGTTGGCTCTGACAAGCACGTCTGCTACTCTCAGCCCAGCCTGGTGTGTCACAGCGATCAGGGCCGGGACATCTACCTGGGGGCCAGGTTTGACCTCCGCTGCCAGAACTACCTTACGTACATACTTGGAGCGGTCAAGTCCGGCCGCTGCCGCCTTGCGGTCTAAATCCCGCAGTTCTTCTTCCGTAAAATGGATTCGGGCTTTTTGATCCCTTGTTCTCATAGGTCGCTCATCCTTTCTGATTTTGGGGTTTCAGGGAACTCCCTGACAAGCGGTATTGGGGGATTTGTGCCCCCCAATACGTTGCTTGTTAAGACAATACCACTCTCCCTTCGGCGCATTTGAACGGCTCCGCCGTTCTTCCCAAATGACAGCCCTGTTTCTTCTTTCAGCAGGTTTTCTCATCAGCAGTCATTCAGTTGTCAGGGCAAAAAAGGAGCCGGTACATCAAAACCAGCCTCAGCGGAAATTTTGCGTTCCGCTGAAGCGAGTTTGATGTACCGGCCTTGTATTTTACAAGCGCCAAAAGGGATGTGCTTAATATGTGTTATTCACTTGGTGTAAAGTTTAGCATATAGAACTGATGTTTGTCAATAGCTGTTCACTGCTTTCAAAAATCCTTATGATTCCCAAATTCATTTCAGGCCATTGGGGTCTGCGTTACATATAATTTGGACGACATCTAACCTTGATCTGTCAACGGTGCAAAAGTTGCTCCACTGTTCTTCTGTTCCGCCATAATATATCTTTTCAACATTGTGGAAGTAAGACCATCCTTTGAATTCCTCCAACGAAGCAGGTAGATACACATATTCAATCCCGCAGCTATTAAAAATGTTGTTGGACATATACCGGGTTCCATTCGGAATAATTACACTTGTTACACTGTCAAGAGCAAAGGTTCCATCAAAAGAAACGACATTCATGATTGTTCCATCTACGTTGTATGATGAATTGATGCGAACTTTCTTACGGTTTCCCCTATAATCCTTAATGTATATCTCGTTTCCGTCAATGTAATATTCAAAATCATTCAATTCGGCATACGATGATGCCCAAATAGAGCTTGATTCTGTGCCAACCATTTTACTTTCACTGATTAGCACACCAGAAATAAGGATAAGCCATGCTATAGTCAGTATAACTGCTCGCCACTTTTTATCAAGTTGAAATGCGTTGGTTTTCCAAAACCACACAGAAAGCGCGATAGGCCAAATAAGAAGGAGAAACAGATACTACCAGCCTGAGTGCTGAACATCACTTTCAATTCCCCAGGTATGTCCACAATCACTGCAAAGGCCAACTGTTCTATAAGCAATTTTTCGGTGTCCATTTCTTATGCCAGCAGGGAAAATCCAGCTGCTTTTAACTCCTGTTCGCCTATAATAGCTGTTATAGGATGTTCCTACTGGCTCTCTATGAAATTTTATATTGGCTCCCCCGCATTTAGGACAAACCGCCATTAGAAATCCCCCCCGCTCAAATATTGTCACGTTGAAATACGGAACTCAACCCCGGAGTAGAAGCCACCCTCTGCCATTTATAGCGATTCCAGCCCATTCCAATATAGCTGCCACCACAAATGAGGGGTCAAAACCGCTGCCACCTAACGCCACACCGAAGTATTCATGTAAAATTACACCGGAAATCGTATCTAAACCACATTTTTCTGATCCAAGGGGGGCGCGGCCAGTACCTTTTTTCGCCTTTCCACCATTGTTTCTTAAAAAGTCTACAACAACATCAAAGATTTCAAAAGAATGGGAAATTCCATGAAGCGCATCGCAGCCAAAGGTATTTCCATCCGTTTCTGCCCATACTTCGTACTCTTTGCCTGAATATGAGGTAACTACAGCTCTGCCCCCACACTCTTTTAGCTTTCTCTTGATAATATCAGATGCTTTCATACTACTTTCGTCAACCTCCCAAGATGCTGCGTCAATAATATCTCTATCTTTTGCTTTTACCTGGGTATCGGTAGATAAGCCCAAAACGTCCAGCACTTCATTTAACTGCTTTTTCGCTGCCGGATAAGAAAGCTGAAGTTCTTCTTGAAGCTGTTTCATATTCCCTCTACACTTCAAAAACAGCAATAAAAAGTCATTCTGTTGGTCTGATAAAGCAGAATATGGGTTCGTTTCAAAATCAAATTGACCCCGTACCTCAATGCCGCATGATGGGCAGGCTAACGCAGAAATTTTCAATCTATCACCACAAGATGGACAATGCTGGACTGGCTTTCTCATATTCTTCACCTCTTTGGAAAAGAGTATCATAAATTTTTTAACTTATCAATAAATTATTGAAATATTTTCTACCTTGTTTAAAATGTAATTGATATTTCAATTGCTGGCAACAATATATTGTAAAATGCGAGTAGCACTTCCGTTTGGAAATACCACTCGCATTTTATGTGACTGCTTTCAATCGTAAATCAACGTTGAAAAATCATTTCTTCAACTCAATCTGGTGCTTTTTAGTAACTAATGCTTAATGATAATCACTTTAATATTTCCTGCATTTTCGATGTCTCGAATAAACTCAGCCTCATTTTGAATATATCCCAAGTCATATATAACAAAAAGTTGTCGAATGTATTGTTTCCCATAAGCTGTAACGTCGGCATTTATTTCTTCAATAACTTTTGATTTTCTGTTTTCTTTAAGAAGCTTTACTTCGAAGCTGTATTCACAAGAGGATAAGTCCGTGGTAGAATAGGAGACATGGAAG
>CAJUCA010000049.1 GCA_910585265.1 uncultured Oscillospiraceae bacterium
TCCCGGTTGGTGATGATGCCGATGAGCTTGCCGCCGTCGCAGATGGGCACGCCGGAGATGCGGAACTTGGCCATCAGCTCGTCGGCCTCCGCCAGGGTGTGGCCGGGGCCCAGCCAGTAGGGGTTGGTGATCACGCCGTTTTCACTGCGCTTCACAATGTCCACCTGCTCGGCCTGCTGGCCGATGGACATATTTTTATGGATCACGCCGATGCCGCCCTCCCGCGCCAGGGCGATGGCCATGCGGGACTCGGTGACCGTATCCATGGCCGCGCTCATCACCGGGATGTTCAGGGTGACCTTTTTCGTCAGCCGGGTGTGCAGATCCACGTCCGCCGGGAGCACATTGCTCTCCGCGGGGATCAGGAGCACATCATCGAAGGTGAGGCCGGTCTTGACAAACTTTTCGTTCCATGCGAACTGGGCCATAATCCACTCCTCCTGTTTTCATAAAATTCCGGATTTTTTCCATTGTACGCTCTGCCTGTCCTCCTGTCAAGGACAACCCACAACAACGTCATTTTTCGGCACTTTCGCCCATGAGAACAGCGGAACAAGCTCTGCCGCTGTGACTTTTTCCGGCCTGTCCACCAGCCCCGCGTACCACGCCAGCAGCCCGGTCAGCTCCCCGGGCGAGTACCGCTCCCTCAGCGCGCCCATGTCCAGGTCGTGATCCCGCTTCGCCAGCCGCCGCCCGTCCGGGGCCAGCAGCAGGGGCGTGTGGAAGAACCGGGGAGGCGGGTACCCCAGCACCTCATGGAGCCACGCCTGCCGGGGGGCGGAGCACAGCAGATCCCGCCCCCGCACCACGTGGTTCACCCCCATGAGGGCGTCGTCCACCACCACCGCCAGCTGGTAGGCGAACACCCCGTCGGAACGCCGGACGATAAAATCCCCGCAGTCCCGGGCCAGGTTTTCGGTGTACGTGCCGCAGTTCCCGTCCTCCACCGTGACGGACAGGTCCGGGCACCGCACCCGCCACGCCGGACGGCGGCCCTGCCCCTCCAGCTCCGCCCGCTCCGCCGCCGTGAGGCGGAAGCACCTGCCGGAGTACACCACCGCCCCGTCCTCCCGGTGGGGCGCGCTGGCCGCCATCCGCTCCGTCCGGGAGCAGTAGCAGGGGTAGATCAGCCCCCGTTCCTCCAGCAGGCGGAACGCCTCCTCATAACAGGCCGTGCGGCGGCTCTGCCTATAGTCCGGCTCCAGGCCGCCCTGGTCCCAGTCCAGCCCCAGCCACCGCAGGTCGTCCAGGAGCTGGGCCGCAAACAGGCGGCTTGTCCGCTGGGTATCCAAATCCTCGATCCGCAGCACCAGCTCTCCCCCGCCGCTCCGGGCGTCCAGCCACGCCAGCAACGCCGCCAGCAGGTTCCCCAGGTGCATCCGCCCGCTGGGAGTGGGGGCGAACCGTCCCCGAATGCCCATGCGCCCTCCCCCCTGTCAATCAAAAAAGGTGAGCTGGCGATCCCCATAGCCCAGGGACGCCGCCCGAATGATGGATTTCATATCATATAAGATGCCGGATGTTTGGCAGGCGGCGGTAAACGCCTGCCACAGCTTCCCCGCCTTGGGGCTGGCGCACCAGTACCGGTCCCCGAACCGCCGCAGATAACGCTCCCTCAGCCCCTGCCCGGGGAAGGCCCGCTCCAGCCCGTCCAGGAAATACTCCCGCTGGCCCTGCCGCATGGTGACGCCGAAGGCGGGGTAGACAAACCGCGCCCCGGCCCTCGCCGCCCCCTCCACCACTGCCAGCACCCCCTCCTCGCTGTCCTCCAGGAAGGGCAGTACCGGCATGAGCAGCAGCCCGGCGAACAGCCCCGCCCCGCTCAGCTCCCCCAACGCCGCCAGACGGCGGGACGGAGGCGGCGCGTTCGGCTCCAGTCTGGCCGCCAGCCCATCGTCCGCCGTGGTGACGGTGAGCTTGCAGATCACCGGGGAATGGGCCTGTATGGAGGCCAGAATGTCCATATCCCGGGTGATCAGGGGACTTTTGGTGGCGATGGCCGCGCCGCAGCTGTAGGCGTCCATCAGCTCCAGGGCGTGCCGGGTCAGCTCCAGCTCCTTCTCGAAGGGGTTATAGGGATCGCTCATGGAGCCCATGCTGATGAAGGCGGGCCGCGCCTTCCGGGCCAGATCGTCCCGGAAAATCCGCAGGGCGTCCGCCTTCACCCGCACGGTGTCGAACCCCTCGATCCGGTAGCAGCCGCTGCGGCTGTCGCAGTACAGGCACCCGTGACAGCACCCCCGGTAGAGGTTCATGGTGTGGTCGGTTCCGAACTACTCGGTAGAGCGGTTCCGGTGGAGCAGATGCTTGGCGGGTACGGTTTCCATGGCCCTCCCCCTTATGCCCGCAACCCCCTCCCAGGCCAGCCGTCCGGGAGGGGGGTGCGTTTCAAAGCCTGTATTTAGAACCTGTATTCACAACCTCAAACGCCGTCTGGACGGGTCTTTTTACGCCATCCAGCGTTAAATTTTCTTGAAATACACAAAGTATTCCTGCGAAAATTTGCCTTGTCTGGCGAAAAAAGCCCTCGCCCAGCCGGCATCTTCGGCTGCAAATACAGGTTCTTACTTCTTATTGAAGATCCGGAAGATATCGTCGAAGGGGTCGGGCTCCGGCTCCGCCGCCGTGCTGGACAGGGGCTTGGGGGGCATGACGGCCCCCACCCCGGCGGGCACGCAGTCGGGCTTGTCCTCCCTGGCGGGCGCGGCAGTCTGGATCGGAGTCACCTTGGCCTCCTGCTTGGGCTCCTCCTGACCGGGGACGGGGTTGTCCACCTCGCCGAACCCGGTGGCGATCACGGTGACCCGGAGCTCGTCCTCCAGGGTATCGTCGAAGGCGGTGCCCATCATGAACAGGGCGTCGGGGTCGGCCACCTGCTTCACCATCTCGGCGGCCAGCTCCACCTCCTCCAGACCCATGTCCATGGGCCCGGTGATGTTGACGATGATGCCCTTGGCCCCCTGGATGGAGGTCTCCAGCAGGGGGCTGTTGATGGCGATGCGGGTGGCGTCCTCCGCCTTGTTCTTGCCGGAGCCCCGGCCCACTCCCATGTGGGCCAGGCCTGCGTCCTTCATCACGGCGGTGACGTCGGCAAAATCCAGGTTGATGAGGCCCGTGGTCTTGATCAGGTCGGAGATGGACTGCACCGCCTGCCGCAGCACGTCGTCGGCGATGGCGAAGGCGTTGGCGAAGGTGATCTTCTCGTCGGTGGCGTACTGGAGCCGGTCGTTGGGGATGATCACCAGGGAGTCCACCTTCTGGCGCAGCTCCTCAATGCCCTTGGCGGCCTGCTCCATGCGGCGGCGGCCCTCAAAGTTGAAGGGCTTGGTGACCACACCCACGGTGAGGATGCCCTTCTCCTTGGCCAGCTCCGCCACCACGGGGGCCGCTCCGGTTCCGGTGCCGCCCCCCATTCCGGCGGTGACGAACACCATGTCCGCCCCCTCCAGCAGGGCGGTGATCTGCTCCTTGCTCTCCCGGGCGGACTCCCGGCCCACCTCGGGGTTGGCCCCCGCGCCCTTGCCTCCGGTGAGCTTCTCGCCGATGGCCAGCTTCTGGGTGGCCTCGGAGGCGTTGAGACACTGGCGGTCGGTGTTCACCGCGATGAACTCCACCCCCTGCATCCCCGCACGCACCATGCGGTTCACCACATTATTGCCGCCGCCGCCCACTCCGATGACCTTCAGAACGTCATCGTTGTTCACGGCGGAATCCATTACAAACGCCATACCTAAGTCCTCCTATGTAAAACAGTGAAATGTGTCAAGACCTACCCAAATGACTATATATTGTTTATTGTACCCTTTTTTGCCCAGGCGGTCAATAGAAAATTTGGGGCCGGGAAAATTTTTCCTGTTCCGCCTCACTTTTCCGTCTTGAAATTGACTTTGCCCTCGGTTATCGTCAAATCCAGCGTCCCCGGCACCCCCTCGGGCAGCTTCCCGCTGTCCAGCGCGGCCTGAGTCAGGCTCAGATAGTAGCTGTAATCCCCGCCCCGGGGCAGCTTCACCCGGTAGATCCCCCAGTCAAGGGTCATGGAGGTGGCGGCGGAGCAGTCCAGGGCGGTGCACTGGGCCAGCAGCCCCCGGGCCTCCAGCTCCCCCAGCAGCTCCCCCACGTAGCGCAGGGTGGCCTCCTGCCCCTCCGCCGCCTGGATCATGCCGCCGGGGTAGGGCCCCACCGCCGTCAGCCCGGTGATCCGGATGGTCTCCACCGCCCCCTTGTCCAGCTCCAGCAGCTTGCCCTGGGCGGACACCAGCCAGCGGCCCTCGGCGGACTCCACCGATGCCGCCGCCACCCGCTCCGTCACCACCAGCACCACCCCGTCGGGCAGGGCCTTCTTGACGGACACGCTCTCCACATAGGGCAGGTTGGCGCAGATGGCCGCCGACACCCGGCTCCGGGGCAGAACCACCAGATTGTCCCCCATCTCGATGCCGGAGGCGGCGATGACCTCCGCGGCGGTGTACCGCACGTTGCCCGTCACCTCCACGGAATTCACCCGGAAAAACACCACGCACGCCAGCACCACCGCCGCCGCGATCAGCAGGATGGACAGGAGCTTATAAAGCCCGCGGAACCGGCCCCGCCGCCGCTTGCTCCGGGGATGTTTGCGCTGTCGTGCCATGGGTATCACCTCATCGTCGCCGTAAAATCCGCTTCACTCCGTTTCCGCCTGCGGCGAAAAACGTGGTCGCTCCCTTTGCTCCTCCTCTCCCCACAAGGCCTGAACGACGGCTTTGCGGGGGCCCTTTGGATCTGCCTATTCCTCCCGGCGTTCCACCCTCGCGCCCAGGGCCTGGAGCATTCCCTCCAGCCCCTCGTAGCCCCGGTCGATGTGCCGCAGGCCAGACAGGACGGTGGCTCCCTCCGCCCCCAGGGCGGCCACGGCCAAGGCCCCGCCGCCCCGCAGGTCGGACGCCTCCACCCTGGCCCCCCGGAGCCGCTCCACCCCCCGGACCAGGGCCACCCGGCCCTCGGTGGTGATGTCCGCCCCCATGCGGATCAGCTCGGGCACGTGGCGGTAGCGGCTGTCGAACATGGTCTCCACAAAGAGGGTGCAGCCCTGGGAAGCCGCCAACGCCGCCATCACCGGGGCCTGGGCGTCGGTGGGGAAGCCCGGGTAAGGGGCGGTGCGGATGGTGGGCACGCCCTTCAGGGGAAGCTCCCGGTTCCGCTCCAGCTCCACGTATTCCATCCGGCTCTCCACCCGGCACCCGGCCTGGTGGAACACGGACAGCACCGTGGACAAATGCCGCCAGTCCACCCCCCGCAGGCGCACCCGCCCCCCGGCGGACGCCGCCGCCGACAGCAGGGTGGCCGCCACGATCCGGTCTCCCATGACGGTGTACTCCCCGCCGGACAGGGCGCGGCCCCCCTCCACCGTGATGGTGGAGCTGCCCGCCCCCCGCACGTCCGCCCCCAGCAGGTTCAGGAAGCCCTGGAGATCCCCGATCTCCGGCTCCCGGGCGGCGTTGGTGATGGTGGTGGGGCCGTCCGCTCCCACGGCGCACAGCATGGCGTTCTCCGTGGCCCCCACGCTGGGCATGGCCAGCTGGATCTCGCCCCCCCGGGGCCGACCGAGGCAGTGGATGCCCCGGTCCTCCGTCACCTCACAGCCCAGGGCACGGATGGCGGACAGGTGCAGGTCGATGGGCCGGGGGCCAAGCTCACAGCCGCCGGGATAGGTGAGGTGGGCCTCCCCCGCCCGGGCCAGCAGGGGGCCGAGGAAGATGATGGACGAGCGCATGGCCCGCATCTGCTCCTCGGAAATGGAACAGCCCGACGCCCCGGCGGGGTCCACCGAGATAACGTGCCCCTCCTGCTCCACCCGGCAGCCCAGGCGGCGCAGAATGCCCAGGGCGGCGTCCACGTCGGTGAGCCGGGGGCAGTTGTGGAGCGTCACCGGGCCCCGGGCCAGCAGGCAGGCGGCTAAAATGGGCAGTACGCTGTTTTTCGCCCCGTGGACGGCCAGTTCGCCCTCCAGGGGCCCGCCGCCCCGTATGTATATCACGCTCATGGCAAAGCCTCCCCATAGAAAAGAAATTTCGTCCCATTCTATGCGGATGGCCCTTCAGCCGTTATTTTCTTAGCAATTCCATTAAATTTTCGTAGATCTTCCCCGCCGCGTCCGGGGCCGCCACCTCCTTCAACGCCCGGCCCATGGCCGCCCGGCGGCTCCCGTCCGCCAGCAGCTCCAACGCCTTGCGGTACAGCCCCTCCCCGGTGCAGCCCTTCTCCTCCACCAGCTCCACCCCGCCCCGGTCGTAGAGCACCTTGGCGTTTTTGTACTGGTGGTTCGCCGCCACGAAGGGGGAGGGCACCAGGATGGCGGGCTTGCCCAGGGCGGTCAGCTCCCCGATGGTGGAGGCCCCCGCCCGGCAGATCACCAGATCCGCCGCCGCCATCACCACCGGCATATTGTCGATATAGGGCCGGATCTCCTGATCGGAGACCTCAATCCCCCGCTTTTTCAGCTCGCCGGGCATCTCGTCGATGTCCCGGCCCGCGGCGTGGACGTAGTGGAACCTGCGGCCCTCCGCCGCCCACCGCTCCACAAAGTCCACCGTGCGCGCGCTCATGTGGCCCGCCCCCTGGGAGCCCCAGAAGGAGATCACCAACGGCTGGCTGTCCGTCAGCCCCAGCTCCAGCCGCGCCCGGGCCCGGTCCAGGGTGAAGAACTCCCCCCGCACCGGGGTGCCGGTGACGGCCACCTTTTTCGCTTCCTTGTAGTACTCCGCCGCCTCCGGGAAGCCCACCATCACCAGATCCACCTTGTTGGCCAACGCCCGGGTGGTCAGGCCCGGGTAGGCGTTGGACTCGTGGATGGCGCAGGGGATATGCCGCTTCGCCGCCTCATGGACGGCGGGATAGGAGGCATAGCCCCCGGTGCCCACCACCAGATCCGGCTTGAACCGCTTCACGATAGCCGCCGCCTCCCGCTGGCCCACGGGGAGCTTGAACGCGCTCTTGATGTTGTGCTTCACGTGGGCCCAGCTCCACTCCCGCTCAAAGGTGGACACGGTCACTGTCTCGATGGGGTAGCCCGCCTGCTTTACCAGCCGCTGCTCCATCCCCCGCTCCGCCCCCACAAACAGGATCTCACAGCCGGGGTGATGGGCCTCAAACTGCTGGGCCACCGCCAGGGCCGGGTTCACGTGGCCCGCCGATCCGCCGCAGGTAAATATCACTTTCATTTCGTCACAAGCTCCATTCTCCCGCCTCCGCCTCCCGGCGAAAGCCCGCTCATTTCGCTGCCCGTCCTCTCCCCGTGAGGGCGGAGGGACGCTTTCTCCTACTCCGCCTTGGGGGCGGTGATCTGCCGGGATACGCTCAGCACCATCCCCATCTCCCCCAGGGTGATCATCAGCGCCGTGCCGCCGTAGCTGAAGAAAGGCAGGGAGATGCCCGTGGGGGGCAGGAAGCCCGTCACCACGCCGATGTTGAAGAACACCTGAAAGGCCATCAGCGACATGATGCCCACGATCAGCAGGGTGCCGAACCGGTCCCGGGCGTGGAGGGCCAGCCAGAACCCCCGGATGATCAGCAGGGCGAACAGGGCCATCAGCACCACCGCACCCACCATGCCCATCTCCTCGCACCAGATGGAGAAGATGTAGTCATTGTGCTCCTCCGGGAGGAACAGGTATTTCTGGCGGCTGTTGCCCAAGCCCACCCCCAGCAGCCCGCCGGAGCCGATGGCGATCCGGCCCTGGATGGGCTGATAACCATTTCCCCTTGGGTCCACAAAGGGATCCAACCAGATGTCAATCCGGGCCTTCATGTAGTCCGTCTGGGTGATGATGAACCACAGCAGCGGTGCCACCACCGCACCCGCCGCCGCGAACCAGCCCAGGGAAATGCCCGCCGCGAACAGCACCGACGCCGCCGCCACGATCACCAGGATCATGGCCGACATATGCCCTTGGAGGTAGATGACCACCAGCACCACCACCAGGGCGATGCCGTAGGGGACCAGCTCCAGGAAGCCGATGTTATCCAGCCGCTCGCAGGTTCGGCCCAGGAGGGTGCGGCGGTTCCACTTCTTGTCCTTGGGCGGGCCAAGCTGGATGCCCCGCTTGGACAGCCGCGCCGCAAAATACAGGATGATGCCCACCTTGGCGATCTCCGAGGGCTGGAAACGGACGGGGCCCAGCTTGATCCAACGCGCCGCGCCGCCGCCGGTTTTGCCGATGCCGGGGACGAACACCAGCAGCATCAGCACCACCGACCCGGCCAGCACAAAGATGGACATCCAGCGGAACTGCTGGTAGTCGATCTTGGAGATGATGAACATGGCCACCACGCCCATCAGCGCGAACCCGAACTGACGGTTGAAGTAGTACAGGGGGTCCCCCCCGGTGTTGGTGACCTTGGGGGACAAATTATACATGGCGGAGGGGAAGGAGGCGGACAGCAGCACGATCAGCCCCAGGGCCGTCAGCAGCATCACCAACGCCAGGAAGGGCAGGTCGATGGGCCCCCGGGCCAGCTTCTGCTCGATGGTCAGATCTCGTTTGGCTTTTCTGGCCATGGGACTCGCCCCTTTCGTCGAATCAAAGTCCGCTCAACTTCGTTTCCGCCTGCGGCGAAAACTGCGTTCGCTCCCTTGCTTCTCCTCTCCCCACAAAGCCAAAAGGCGGCTTTGCGGGGGCCCCGATTTTAACGTCTAAATGGCGTAGCGGTACATCACGCCCACAAAGGCCAGCAGGCAGAAGGCGACGGTGATCCCCGTGAAGGTGAGCACGATACGCACCTCGCTCCAGCCCCCCAGCTCCAGGTGGTGGTGGAGGGGGGCCATGCGGAAGATCCGCTTGCCGTGGGTGAGCTTGAAATAGCCCACCTGAAGGATATCGCTCATGGTCTCCGCGATGTAGATCACGCCCACCAGTACCAGCACCAGCGGCACGTCCAGGGCGAAGGCCATGGCGCACACCGCGCCGCCCAGGAACAGGGACCCGGTGTCCCCCATGAACACCTTGGCGGGGTGGAAGTTATACAGCAGGAAGCCCAGCAGTCCCCCGCCCAGCGCGCCGGCGAACACGCCCACCGCCCCCATCTCCCACCACTTGGACAGGACGGCGAAGAACACGCACACCGCCAGGGTCACAGAGCCCGCCAGCCCGTCCAGCCCGTCGGTGAGGTTGACGGCGTTGACACAGCCCACCATCACAAAGGCGGCGAACACCAGGTACACCCCCCAGGTGAGGGTCACCTCCGCGTTGAGGAAGGGTACGTACAGGGTGGGGGACAAGATCCCCTGCCACCGCAGCAGGGCCAGGAAGGCGATGGCCGCCGCCAGCTGGAGCAGGAACTTCCACCCGGCGGTAAGCCCCGTGTTCTCGTGCTTGCGGATCTTGGCGTAGTCGTCGATGAAGCCGATGCCGCCGCACACCAGGGCGAAGGCCAGCACAAACAACGCCTGCCAGCTCCCCTCCGCCATGTCCCGCCAGCCGAAGGCCAGCACGGACACCGCCGCCGCCGCGATGAACATGATCCCCCCCATGGTGGGGGTGCCCTCCTTGCTCTTGTGCCAGTTGGGGCCGATCTCCTTGATGGACTGGCCCGCGTGGAGCGCGCGCAGGGCGGGAATGAGCACCCATCCCACCGCCGCCGAGATGCCGAACGCGGCCAACGCCGCCAACAGTATCCGCATGGTTTTCCCTCCAACTCTCTTTTCCTTGGTAATTCTCTTTTAGACCCTGTATTCACAACCTCAAACGCCGTGTGGACGGGTCTTTTCCCGCCATACCGCGTTGCGTTTTCTTGAAATGCACCAAGCATTCCCGCGAAAACGCGCCTTGTCTGGCGGGAAAATCCCTCGCCCACCCAGCATCCTCGGCTGTGAACACAGGTGCTTACTCAGTGCTCCAGCCGGGCCGCCGCCTGCTCCAGGGGCACCCCCAGGGCCAGCGCGCCCGCCAGAGCCGCCAGATGGTCATACAGCCGGGGCTCCTCCCCCGCGCTCACCCGCACCCGCAGCAGCTCGCCGCCCGCCAGGGCCTCGAACTCCAGCCGGTCCCCCCGGAGGCGGACGTTCTTTGCCGTCAGATCCGCCTGGGGCCTGCCGTCGGAGTAGGCGTACACCCCGCCCCCCACCGCGGCGGCGAACCGCCTGCCCTCCGGGTCGTCCAGGCCCACCACCGTCACCCCGGACCGGCGGGACAGCTCCCACCGGGCGGCGGCACAGCCGCTCAGCCCCCGGCTTTTGGCGGGCAGGTCGAAGTTCTCCACCACCACCGCCTCACAGCGTCCCTCGTACAGCGCGGCCTGGCAGGGGGTAAGCTCCACCACGGGCAGGGGCAGCAGGCGTCGCAGGAGCTGGGCGGTCATTGTCCCGCCCCGGCCCACCACCGCCACCGGCCCGCCCATTGTACTATTGATGGTCCCCATAGTCAATACTGCTCACGAACCGCACCTCCACTACCGTGCCAAGGGCCACCATAGTGCCCTCGTCAATGGATTGGCTGGCCTGCACTACGTCCGGGTCATTGAAGTCCACCACGCCGGAGGCCCGCATGAACAGTCCCAGCTCCTCCAGCTTATTCTTGCTCTGGGTGGGGGTCAGCCCCGCAAGGCTGGGCACCGCCACCTGCTCCCCGGGCGCGTCCTCCCCCAGGTAGAGCACCACCGTGGAGCCGCTGGGGATGGACGCCCCCGCCGCCGGGACCTGGCCCTGGACGATGCTGCCCGTGCCCACCGTGCGGCACTCGAAGCCCGCCTTTTGCAGGTTCCCCTTGGCCACCGTCAGCTCCTGGCCCGTCACCTTGGGCATGGGGGTGTCCGGCCCCGCCAGCTCATCGCCGGAATACTGCCGCTCGATGCCCATATAGTCCAAAATGCTGCCGATGAGCTGCCCCGCCATGGGGGCGGCGATATTGCCGCCGGAGATGTAGGTGCCCGACGCGGTGTGGTTGGACCTGGGCGCGGAACGCTGGGGGGTGTCGTACACCAGCAGGGCCAGCACCTGGGGATCGTCCGCCGGGGCAAAGCCCATGAAGGAGCACATCACGTCGTCGTTATTCGGGTCGATGCTCTTGATGGCGATGTTCTCCGAGGTGCCCGTCTTGCCGCCGATGCGGTAGCCGCTCTGGCTGGCGTTGTGGCCGGAGCCCTCCTTGGTGCTCACCACCTGCTCCAGGATGTTGCGCACCTTGTCGGAGGTGTCCTCGCTGATCACCTGCCGCACCTCGGTGGTCTCGTGGTAGTACACGGTGTTCCCGTCCCCGTCGGTGATGGACTGCACCAGATAGGGCTGGAGCAGGTGCCCGCCGTTGATGACGGAGGCGAAGGCGGTGATCATCTGGATGGGGCTGATGCCGAAGGTCTGCCCGAAGGAGCTGGTGGCCACGGAGGACGATCCGTAGGGTCCGGTGAAATACTCCTCGCCGCCGGGCCAGAAAATGCCCTGGGGCAGCTCCCCGTTCAGGTCGATGCCCGTCTTGTCGAACAGGCCGAAGTCATCAAAATACTTCCACATGGTCTCCGCGCCCAGCTTCTCGGCGATCTTCATCAGACCCACGTTGCAGGAGTTCATCACCACATGGGTGAGGTCCTGATCCTGGTGCCCCGCCTTTTTGTGGCAGCTGATGGGCTTGGGCCAGCCGTTCTGCTGCAAGGAACCGCCGCAGAAGAAGTGGTCGTTCAGGGAGACAGCCCCCTCCTCCAACGCCATCGCCACGGTGATGGGCTTGAACACGGAGCCGGGTTCATAGGCGTCCCCGATGGCCCGGTTGCGCATCTGCTTATCCCAGGCTTCCTTCCACGCCTTGCCGTACTCCTCGCTGTCCTTCCCCTTCTCCGCCGCCAGGGCCTCCAGCTCCCGCTGGAGATCCTCGCTGAGGATCGTCGAGTAGTGGTTTGGGTCGAAATCCGGGCTGCTTGCCATGGCCAGCACCGCCCCGGTCTTGGGGTTGATCACCAGCCCGAAAGCCCCGTTCTGCACGTCGTAGGTCTCGATGCCCTCCTCCAGGGTCTGCTCCAGCATGGCCTGGATCCGCTCGTCCAGGGTGAGGGTCAGGTCACAGCCGTCCTCCGCGTCGAAATACATCTCGTACCCGGAGATCATCTCCATGCCCGCGCCGTTTTTGGAGGTCACCACCCGGCCCAGATCCCCGGACAGGGCGTCCTCATACACCGCCTCGATGCCCTGCGCGCCCACCTTCCGGTCGCCGCTGTTCTCGTTCTGGGACAGATAGCCCAGCACGTGGGAGCCCACCGACGAGAAGGGGTAATACCGCTTGCTGGACGGCGTGGGGTAGAGCAGGCCGGTGATCCGGTTCTTGGTGGTGAAGGCCCGCACCTTTTCCGCGTCCTCCTCCTCCATCTCCTTCTCCAGCTCGATCCAGGCGTTGCTGGTCTTTTCCATCTGCTTCCAGAGCCAGTCCTCGTCATAGCCGAAGGTGTCCACCAGCCAGTCCACGATGAGCTTCCTCCGGTCGTAGAGGGCCTGCTTGTAGGTGTCCTCGTCCAGCTTATCCTCCTTGCCCTTGAAGTCCTCCTTGACAGAATTGACCAGGTCCAGGGGGGACAGGATCAGCTTGTAGACCGTGGCGGACATGGCCATGATGCGGCCCTCCCGGTCGTAGATCACGCCCCGGTTGGCGTTGACCGCGATGCTCTTGGTCTGCTGAATGGCGGCCTGCTCCTCCCATTTGGCGTGCTCCACGATCTGGAGCTTGTAGAGCTGCCCCACCAGGGGGATGAACAGGCCGATCCCCAGGGCCAGCATCAGCACGATGGTCCGCCGGAACAGGCTGCGGTTGCTCCGCCCCTGGCCGCTCCGGCGGGGGGGTCGTTTGGGTTCCTGCATGGGATATTACCTCCGCGAATGTTGGAAAGAGGGGCGCGGGAAAGGTACATTCCTCGCGCCCCGGTGTCTCTGTCTATGGCAAGTGTATGTGCCGCGCCGCCCTGTTTATGACAGCAGATTGGCCAGATATTCCTCCGCCCGCTGGAGCAGGGCGGACAGGCCCTTCCCCGCCCCGTCGTAATACACCACGCTGTCCGGCTCGGACAGGTCCAGGTAGACCGTCTGCCCCGCCCGGCCCCGGACCATGGTGCCGTCGGCCAGGAGCTGCTTCTCAATGGCCTCCAGGTCGAAGATCAGCTCATGCTTGGCCTGGAGCACCCGGCCCTCGTCCTGGAGGTCGGCCAGCTCCCCCCGGAGGGACACCATGTCGTAGTTGGCCTCCGCCAGCTGGGCGATGCTCACCACCAGCAGCAGGGCGCAGGCCAGCACGGCGAACACCCCCACCACGGCGAAGGGCGCGACGGCGGTCTGGGTGCGCACCTGCACGTCGGGCCGCTGGGCCGGACGGCGGCGGGGCTGGATGGACGGGCGAACGGCAGGCGACTGGCGGCGGACGGTATTGCCGTGGATCCGCTCCCGGCGGGCAGGCTCCCGCAGGGACTCCTGCTCCACCTCGGGCTGGTAGGCCACGTTTCCGCTGGTACGGTATCTTCTGTTTCTCCTCTGCTCTGCCATGGAACACGTCTCCTTTGTACGCCCCGCGTCCCGCCGTCCGTCCGCGGGGTTTGGGGTTTATCGCTTCTCCGCGATCCGCAGCTTCGCGCTCCGGGCGCGGGGATTTTCGTTCAGCTCCTCCTCCGAGGCGGTGATGGGCCGTTTGCCGACCAGCTTCACCTTGGGCGTCTTGCCGCACACGCACACCGGGAAGTCCGGCGGGCAGGTGCAGCCCCTGGCCCATTCCCCGAAAGCGGTTTTCACCAGCCGGTCCTCCAGGGAGTGGAAGGAAATGATCGCCAGCCGCCCCCCCGGCTTCAGCAGGGGCAGTACGCCGCCCAGCAGCCGCTCCACCTCCCCCAGCTCGTCGTTGACGGCGATGCGGATGGCCTGGAAGGACCGTTTGGCGGGGTGCTGCTTCTCCCGCCGGGCCTTGGCGGGCATGGCGGCGCGGATCAGCTCCGCCAGCTCCCCGGTGGTCTCGATGGGGGCCTCCTCCCGGCGGCGGAGGATGGCGGCGGCGATGGGGCCGGAATACCGCTCCTCCCCGTACTGCCAGAGGATGCGCTTCAGCTCCTCCTGGCTCCAGCCGTTCACCACCTCCCGGGCGGTGAGGGGGGCGGACTGGTCCATCCGCATATCCAGGGGTGCGTCCTGAAGGTAGGAAAACCCCCGGCTGCCGTCGTCCAGCTGGGGCGAGGACACCCCGAAGTCAAACAGCATTCCGTCCGCCCCGGAGACGCCCAGCCCGGACAGGAGGGCGGGCAGATCCCCGAAATTCCCCCGCACCAGGGTCACCTTGTCCATCCATGCCCCGAACCGGGCGGGGGCGGCGTCCAACGCCGCCTGGTCCCGGTCGATGGCGATGAGCCGCCCGGTGGTGAGCCGTCCGGCGATCTCCCTGGAGTGGCCCGCCCGGCCCAGGGTGCCGTCCACGTAGATCCCGTCGGGGCGGATATTCAAACCGTCCAGGCACTCGTTCAAAAGCACCGGCTTGTGGGTGTACTCCATATCAGATCCCCAGATTCTTCATCAGGTTGGCAATGGTCTCGGGATTGAGCTGCTGGCGGGTCTTGGCCTTCCAGTTGTCCGCGCTCCAGATCTGGGCGCGGTCGTTATTGCCCGTCACCACCACGTCCTTGTCGATCTTCGCGTAGTCCTTCAGGTAGGAGGGGATCTGGAACCGCCACTGCTTGTCCGCCTCGCACAGCTGCGCACTGGCGAAGAACAGGTCCATGGCCGCCGCGTCGGTGGTGGACAGCTCGGACACCCGCTGGCGCAGCTTGTCCCAGGTCTCCATGGGGTACAGGGTCAGGTTTTCCTTCACCCCCACCGCCAGATAGAAGGCGGAGCCCAGCTTGTCCCGCAGCTTGGAGGGCACGATGAGGCGGCCGGCGTTGTCGATGCTGTGCTCATAGGTGCCGGTCATCCCTCTCCCTCCATTCTGCTCCACGAAATAGAAGGATTCCTCCATTTCGCTCCATTACGCTTCTCAGTATACCTTACCCCCCAGCAAAAAGCAAGCACTTTTTTCCGCCGGATTTGCCTTTTTTTGGTTGTAATCCGCCATTTGTTCGCACAAACATCCGTTTTATCCAGCAAATGTTTATTCGAGCCCCTCCTCTTTTTCTCCCGGATTTGTGCGCAAAAAAGCCCGCCGTGTCCATGCACGGCGGGCTTTTCCCTGATTTTGTTGTCCCATATACCGGGCCTTTACCGATCCGTCTCGGCGTCGTACATTCTGCTGCCCCCGGAGGAGGAGCTGCCCCCGGAGCCGGAGCCCATGCCGGAGCGGAACTGGTTGTGCACCTGCCGCATCTCCGAATGCGCGGCGGCCAGGGCATCCTCCGTGCGGCGCAGGAGGTCCACGCAGTATTCGTTGGCCTCCCGGCGGGCACGCCTGGCGTCCTCCTCGGCCTGGTTCAGGATCTCCCGGGCCTTCTGCCGGGCCTGGTTCATCACCGGGGCCTCGCTCACCATCTGGTTGGCCTCGATCTCCGCCCGCTTGCGGATCTCCTCCGCCTCCCGCTTGGCGGTGGCGATGTACTCGTTCCGGGCACTGAGGATCTTCCGGGCCTCTGCCAGATCCACCGGGAGCTGCTTCTTGGCGTCCTCAATGAGATCCAGAGCCTTGTCCCGGTCGATCACGCATTTCTCCCCGCTGAAGGCGGCGTTCTTCGCCTCATCGATCATGTCGAACAGCATATCCAGCAGCTCGTCTACGGCAGTCGCCATTTCCGATCTCTCCTTTTGTCAATGGATATCAGATGTAAGAACCTGTATTCACAGCCGAGGATGCCGGGTGGGCGAGGGATTTTTTCGCCAGACAAGGCGCGTTTTCGCGGGAATACTTTGTGTATTGCAAGAAAACGCAACGCGGTATGGCGGAAAAAGCACCGTCCAGACGGCGTTTGAGGTTGTGAATACAGGTTCTAAACCGTTCAGCCCTCCTGGGCCGCGCCCGCCACCTTGGCGCGCACCTCCTCGATGATCTGCCGGGGCACGAAGTCGGACAGATCCGCCCCGTACCGGGCCATCTCCTTCACCACCGTGGAGCTGAGGTAGGCATACTTGGGCCGGGTATACAGGAATATGGTGTCCAGCCGGGAGTAGAGCTTGGCGTTGATCATGGCCATCTGGATCTCCGCCTCGTAGTCGGACACCGCCCGCAGCCCCTTCACCAGCACCCGGGAACGGCTCCGCCGGGCGTACTCCGCCACCAGCTCCCGGGAGCAGTCCGCCTTTACGTTGGGCAGATCCTCCGTCACCCTGCGGATCAGCTCCACCCGCTCCTCCGGGGAAAACAGGCCGGAGTCCTTGGCGGAGTTCACGCTGACGCACACGATCAGCTCGTCGAAGATGGCGGCGGCCCGCTTGATGATGTCCAGGTGGCCCAGGGTCACCGGGTCGAAGCTGCCGGGGTAGATGGCGCGTCTCATGGGTTTGCCCTCCTGCGGTACAGGGTAAATTTGATCTTGCCGTAGCGGTACTCCTTCCCCTTCTCATAGGGGGCGGGCACCTCCGGCAAGAGGCGGTCCGCCGGACTTTCGCACACCATTATACCATGTTCTACCACGATGTCAATCGTTGTGATCAGCTCCATGGCCCGCTCCAGGCTGCCGGAGGCGTAGGGCGGGTCCAGGAACACCAGCCCGTATTTCTCCCGGCACCGGGTAAGGTAGGCGGCAAAATCCTTTCCGTGGCAGGCGGCGCGGTCCTCAAAGCCGCAGGTCTTGAGGTTGCGCCGGACGGTGTTCAGGGCGGCGGGCGCACTGTCCACAAAGTCGCAGAAGGCCGCGCCCCGGCTCAGGCACTCGATGCCAAGCTGTCCCGTTCCGGCGAACAGGTCCAGCACCCGCCTGCCCTCGATGTCGAACTGGATCGCACTGAACAGCCCCTCCTTCACCCGGTCGGTGGTGGGCCGTGTGTCCAGGCCGGGCAGCTCCGCCAGCCGCCTGCCCCGGGCGGTTCCCGTGATCACTCTCATGGCGCGTCCTCCTTGTCTGTCGGTTCCCCTGCGGAGTGGAAGTGGGCGTATACCGCCTGGGCGGTGTTTTTGGGCACCACGGCGCAAAGCTCCTCCAGCGAAGCCCCCTTTACCGCCTTCACGCTCTTGAACGCCTTCAGAAGCTGGCCCTTCCGGGTGGGTCCCACCCCGGGAATGCCGTCCAGTGCCGAGCCCTTCAGGTGCCCCGCCTGCTGCTGCCGGTGGAACTCGATGGCGAAGCGGTGGGTCTCCTCCTGGATGCGGCCCACCATGGCGAACAGGGCCTGGTTGGACTGTATGCCGATCTCCCGGCCGTCCCCAGCCTGGAGGGCCCGGGTGCGGTGGCGGCTGTCCTTCACCATGCCGTAGGCCGGGATGTCCCCCAGCCCCAGCCTGCCCAACGCCTCCTGGGCTGCCCTCACCTGCCCCGCCCCGCCGTCGATGAGCAGCAGGCCGGGCCTGTCCGCGAACTTCTCGTCCCCGTCCAGGTAGCGGCGGAACCGGCGTTCCACCACCTGCTCCATGGAGGCGTAGTCGTCGGCGTGGGGCATATCCTTCAGCTTGAAATGGCGGTAATCCCGCTTCAGCGGCCTGCCGTCGATGTGGACGGTCATGGACGCCACAATGTCCGAGCTGCCCGTGTTGGAGATATCAAAGGCCTCAATCCGGCGGGGCGGCTCGTCCAGCCCCAGCAGAACCCCCAGGGCCTCCGTCAGCTTGGAACGCCGCTCCTCCGCCGTGGTGGCCCGGAGCACCTCCTCGGCGGCGTTTTCGTTGGCCAGCCTAACCAGCTCCATCTTGGCCCCCCGCTGGGGCGTCAGCACCTCCACCTTCCGGCCCACCGCCTCCGTCAGCATACGGGCCAGCTCCACCTGCTCGTCGATGTCGCAGGGCAGGAGGATCTGCCGGGGGAGCTGGCCCCGCCCGCCGTAATACTGGGCCGCCAGGGTGGACACGGTGGTCTGCTCGTCCTCCATGGGGACGGACAGCAGCTCCCAGTCCTTGGCCGCCAGCTCCCCGCCCATGTAGTGCAGCACCACGAAGCAGCTCTTGGCCTCCCCCCGGTGGTAGCCCACCACGTCCGTGTCCGCCAGGGAGCCCGCCACCGCCTTCTGCCGGGTGGACAGCAGCTGGATGGACCGGATCCGGTCCCGGAGCTGGGCGGCCTTCTCAAACCGCAGCTCCTCCGCCGCCAGCTCCATCTCGGCGGTCAGCTCGTCCACCACCTCGTCCAGCCGCCCCTCCAGCAGCCGCACCGCCTGGTCGATGGACCGCCCGTACTGGCTTTGATCCATCTCCTCCCGGCAGTAGCCGTCGCACACGCCCATGTGGAAGTTGAGGCAGGGCCGCTCCTTCCCGATGTCCCGGGGGAACTTCCGGCGGCACCCCGGCAGGCGCAGAGCCTCCCGCAGGGCGTCGATGATGCCCTGGCTGGCAAACCGCCCGCCGTAAGGCCCGAAGTACCGCGCCCTGTCGTCCTCCGCCTTGGCGGACAGGGAAAACCGGGGGTACTCCCCCGCCGACAGCCGGATATAGGGATAGCCCTTGCTGTCCTTCAGCAGGATGTTATACCGGGGCTGGTGCCGCTTGATGAGGGCGCACTCCAGCACCAGGGCCTCAAACTCGGACTGCACCACGATCACGTCGAAGTGGTCGATCTGGGACACCATGGCCCGGGTCTTTTCGTTGTGGCGGGACTGGTCCTGGAAATACTGGCTCACCCGGTTTTTCAGGGCCTTGGCCTTGCCCACGTAGATCACTTCGCTGGCCCCGTTCTGCATGATGTAGACGCCCGGCTTCAGGGGCAAAGCGTGGGCCTTGTCCCGCAGCTCCTCAAATGTCATAGCGCACGCCCCCCATTGTCACGCTGCGCATCCTTCGCAACGGGGCCCAAGTCCCCTGCTCCCGGACGCTCCGCGCTTCTGATGAAAAAAAGTGCCGCTTACCGCGGCACTTTTCAAAACTTCGCTGAATTACTCGGAGAACTCGGAATTGATCAGCTCTACCAGCGCGCTGATGGCGGCCTCCTCATCGGGGCCGTCGGCAATGAGGTTGATGGCCGTGCCCTTCACGATGCCCAGGGACAAAACCCCCAGCAGGCTCTTGGCGTTCACGCGGCGGTCTTCCTTCTCCACCCAGATGGAGCTTTTGAACTCGTTGGCTTTCTGAATAAAAAACGTGGCCGGACGGGCGTGCAGGCCAACCTGGTTGTTTACCATAGTCTCTTTCATAAACATGAGCGTATTCCCTCCATCAAAAAGTTTCGGCTCCGGGCAGCCCATGTTATGCCGCCTGCCCGCCCTCAATTCCGAATCTTTGTACGTTGATAGGATACCAAATTTAGCCCCCGATCGTCAAGAGCATTTTCACCAAATTCTCGTGGGCACTTTTAGAAAAACCGCCTACAATTCACCATCCCAACTGTCCCCGGCAGGCGGACGCGGATCACCGCAGCGTGGCCACCGTCACGCCGTCCTCCCCCTCGCCGTACACGCCGGGGCGGTACTCCTTCACGTAGCGGCTCTTTTTCAGGTGCTCCCGCACCGCCTTGCGCAGCGCGCCGGTGCCCTTGCCGTGGATGATGGTCACCGTCTCCAGCTTGCCCATGAGGGCGTTGTCCAGGAACAGGTCCACCGCGCCGATGGCCTCGTCCACCATCATGCCCCGCAGGTCCAGCTCCGCCTTGGCCGCCGCCGTCCGGAAGGGACGGCTCACCGCCGCGGCCCGGGCCTTGTCCTTCGCGCTCTGCTTCTTCCGGGCGGTGACGTCCTCCAGCACCCGCACCTCGTCCTGCTTGGCCTTCAGCTTCAAAATCCCCGCCTGGAGCTGGAGGGTGCCGTCCTTGTTCACCCCCACCACCTCCGCCTGGGTGCCCATTTTGAGCAGCTCTACCGTGTCGCCCAACACCGCATCCCGGGTGGGGGGCGGGGGCGGCAGCTCCTCCTTCCGCCCGCCCAGGGCGGCGTCCGCCTCGTTCAGCTTCCGGCGCAGCTGGGCCCGCTCCTCGTTGTCATCGATCCACTCCTTCGCCTGCTCCTGGCGGCGGCGCATCTCGTTCAGCTCTTTGAACGTCCGGTCGGCGGCGTCCCTGGCCTGCTCCAGGATGGCCCGGGCCTCCGCCTGGGCCTTCTCGGTGGCCTTCCGGCGTTCCTCCTCGATCCGCTGGCGGTACTGCTCCGCCTGGGCGCGGGCCTCCTCCATCTCCCGGCGCAGGCGGGCGGCCTGCTCCTTCTCCTTCTCCATGGCCTGCCGCTGCAGGTCCAGCTGGCTGAGCACGTCCTCAAAACGCACGTTTTCCGCGTCAATCCGGTCGGCGGCCTTCTGGATGATATAGCCGGGCAGGCCCAGCCGCCGGGAGATGGCGAAGGCGTTGGACTTGCCGGGTATGCCGATGAGCACCCGGTAGGTGGGGGCCAGGGTCTCAACGTCAAACTCGCAGGAGGCGTTTTCCACCCCGGCGGTGGTCATGGCGTACACCTTCAGCTCCGCGTAGTGGGTGGTGGCGGCCACATTGGCCCCCATGGCCCGGGCGGACTCGATGATGGCGGCGGCCAGGGCGGCCCCCTCCACCGGGTCGGTGCCCGCCCCCAGCTCGTCGAACAGGATCAGGGTGCCGCTGTCCGCCTGCTCCAGAATGGCCACAATGTTGGTCATGTGGGAGGAGAAGGTGGACAGGGACTGGTCGATGGACTGCTCGTCCCCGATGTCCGCCAGCACCGCCGAGCACACCCTGACGGTGGAGCCGTCGGCGGCGGGAATGTGCAGGCCGCACTGGGCCATCAGGGTCAGCAGGCCCAGGGTTTTCAGCGTCACCGTCTTGCCGCCGGTGTTGGGCCCGGTGATCACCAGGGTGTCGAAGCTCCCCCCCAGCCTCAGATCGTTTCGCACCGCGGTCTTGGCGTCCAGCAGGGGGTGGCGGGCCCTTCTCAGCTCGATGTGATCCCCCAGGGCAGGCTCCATGGCCCCCATGGCGGAGGACAGCTTGGCCCGGGCGAAAATGCAGTCCAGGGAGATGAGGGTCTGGTAATCGTCCTCAATGTCGGTTTTGAACCCGGCGCAGTCGGCGGACAGCTCCGCCAGAATGCGCTCGATCTCCTTCTGCTCCTTGGCCTGAAGCTCCCGCAGCTCGTTGTTGGCGTTCACCACCCCCATGGGCTCGATGAAGAAGGTGCCGCCGGAGCCGGACACGTCGTGCACCAGGCCGGGTATGTCGTTCTTGTGCTCGCTCTTGACGGGCACCACGTACCGCCCGCCCCGCATGGTGATGATAGCGTCCTGCAAATACTTGGACTGGTTGGACGAGATGAGCCGGTTGAGCACGTCCCGCACCTTGCCCGCCGCCGCCCGGATGTGCCGCCGGATGTCCGCCAGCTCCGGGGAGGCGGCGTCGGCGATCTCCTCCTCGCTGAGGATGGACCCGGTGATCTTGTCCTCCAGGAAGCGGTTGGCGGTGAGGCTTTCAAAGTAGCCGTCCAGCACGGTTTTCCCCTCGCCCCCGCCGGAGCCGTACTCCCGGACATTCCGGGCGCACCGCAGCACCAGGGCGATGTCCAGCAGCTCCCGCGTATTCAGCGCGCCCCCCCGGTCCGCCCGCTGGAGGGCCGCCGCCACCGGGCGTATGCCGGACAGGGACGGGGTGCCGTGCTTCACCAGCAGGTCGAAGGCGGCGGAGGTCTGCTTTTGCAGACGGCTCACGTCGCCGGGGACGGACAGGGGCCGCAGGGCAAGGCACCGCTCCCGGCCCTCCTCGGTGGCCGCCTCCTCCGCCAGCAGGGCCAGCACCCGGGGCAGCTCCAGAGTCTCTATGGATTTTTCAAATAATGGTGTCATGATCAAATTCCTCAATGGTTCGGGCCGGGCCGCCGTCAGGGCCTCCCGGCAGGTTTATAGGTAATGGATTTGTAGAAGTCCAGCGTCCGGAAGCCCCGCTCCAGCCGGGTCATGAGATAAGCCTCCGCCGCGTCCCCCATCCGCTTCATGCCCTCCCCGTCCAGCCGGAAGGACAGCAGACGCTTCCGGGGGCCCCAGACAATGTGCCGCAGGGCCGCCAGCGACGACGGGGTCAGCGGCATGGATACCCCCTCCCCCAGGCGGCTCCGGCAGGCGGCGCAGTGGACGGTTCCCTCTCCCAGATGGATGTGAGGCTCCAACGGCTGCTCCCGGAAGCACACCCCGCACCGCTCCAGCTGGGGCTCATACCCCGCCAGGGCCATGGCCCGCCACTCAAAGGCCGCCTTCACCTGGGCCGGGGAAACCGGGAGCTTATCCAGGGCGTGGAGGCAGTTCAGCGTCACCGCCAGAAGGCCGGGGTCGGGCTGGCCCTCCTCCGCCAGGGCCTCGGTGACCTCCGCCAGATAGCTGGCCAGGGACAGCTTTTCCAGATCCGCCCTGATCCCGTCAAACAGCCGCTCCGACGCCGTCTCCTTCACCGACCACATCTCCCGGAACTCGTACAGGGTGAATTCCCCCCAGACCAATAGCTGGCAGGCGGCGGCAATCACGCTCCCCTTCTTCCGGCACCCCCGGGCGGACACGGTGAGCTTGCCCTCCTGTTCCGTCAGCAGGGTGAGGATCTTGTCCGATTCCTTGTAATTCACCTCGCGCAGGACGAGGGCGTTGGTGGTCAGGTGCATAATAACGCTCCTATGTACGCCCCGGCGGTTTGCCGGGACGCTTGGATTCAGAACCTAAGAACCTGTATTCACAGCCGAGGATGCCGGCTGGCCGAGGGATTTTTCCGTCA
>CAJUCA010000050.1 GCA_910585265.1 uncultured Oscillospiraceae bacterium
TACCCCGACCTGCGGGACGCCCTGGAGAAGCTCCAGCTCAACGACGCCTCCCTGTCCTTTGAGCCGGAGTCCTCCGTGGCCCTGGGCTTCGGCTTCCGGTGCGGCTTTCTGGGAATGCTCCACATGGAGATCATCCAGGAGCGGCTGGAGCGGGAGTTTGACCTGGACCTCATCACCACCCTGCCCTCCGTCATTTACGAGGTGACGAAAACCGACGGCACCGTGGTGCGGGTGGACAATCCCCATAACTACCCGGACCCCGGCTCCATCAAGGAGGCCATGGAGCCTTACGCCGCGGTGTCCATCATCGCCCCGCCGGACTATGTGGGCGCGATCATGCCCCTGTGCCAGGACAGGCGGGGGGAGTACAAGGATATGCAGTACCTGGACACCAACCTGGTGGAGATCCGGTATCTCATGCCGCTGAACGAGATCATCTACGACTTTTTCGACACGCTCAAGGCCAAGACCCGGGGCTACGCCTCCCTGGACTACGAGCTGGACGAATACCGGCCCTCCGATCTGGTAAAGGTAGATCTGCTGCTCAACGGCGACCAGGTGGACGCGCTGAGCTTCATCGCCCACCGGGAGAAGGCGTACAAGCGGGCCCGGCGGATCTGCGAGAAGCTGAAGGAGAACATCCCCCGCCAGATGTTCGAGGTGCCCATCCAGGCCGCCATCGGCGGCAAGGTCATCGCCCGGGAGACGCTGAAGGCCCTGCGCAAGGACGTGCTGGCCAAGTGCTACGGCGGCGACATCACCCGGAAGAAGAAGCTGCTGGAGAAGCAGAAGGAAGGGAAAAAGAAGATGCGCAGTTTGGGCACTGTGCAGATGCCCACCGAAGCCTTCATGGCTGTTTTGAAGATTGATGAGGAGGGGTAGCCCCCCCTGCCTCCCCCTTTCCCCCTGCGTGACTTTTCCCGGGTGCGCCCGGGGTGCGCCCCTGCGGGGGGCGTTCCTTTCTGCTCGTGCAGAAAGGAACACCCCCCCGCAGGGGCACACCCTCCCCCGCGCAGGGGGAGAAACCCAAAGCCCCCAGGAGGGTCCCCCCTCCCAAAGAAAGGAGCAAACCCAATGTCCAGTGCCGAAGCCCTGCAATACTACGCCGACGCCCTCAAGCAGGGCCAGCGGGAATATAAAAACTGCGTCCACCGGGGACGCTACCCCTATATCCAGTCCCTCCAGCAGGCCCGGCAGAAGCCCCTGTCCCAGATCGCCCTGGGTGCCATGGAGATCCCCATCTACCTGGTGGTGGGCTCCACCCAGGACGCCCGGTGCAATTCCTTCTCCCCCAGCTTCTTCCCCCTGCTGGACCAGGACACCGAGTTCGCCGCCAAATGGACCAATTTGTGTCAGGCCCAGCTCACCGAGGGCATCCACGACCCCATCAAGTGCTACGAGTACCTGGGCCGCTTCTATGTGGAGGAGGGGAACAAGCGGGTCAGCGTGCTGAAATCCCTTGGCTCCGCCACCATCCGGGCGGAGGTCATCCGGCTCATGCCGGAGCAGACGGAGGACATCACCGTCCAGATCTATATGGAGTTTCTGGATTTCTTCCGCTGCTCCAAATGCTGGGGCGTCCACTTTACCGAACCGGGGGGCTACGCCGCCCTCCAGGCCGCCCTGGGCTTCTCCAAGGACCAGCCCTGGCCCGAGGACTTCCAGCGCAAGTTCAAGCGGCACTACTTCAGCTTCCGGGACAGCTTCTACCGCCTGGGCGGCGGCGGGCTGGGCATTACCGCGGGGGACGCCCTGGTGCGCTGGCTCAGCTTCCACACCGGCATGGAGTTCCTGACCATGGAGGCGGAGGACTACCGCCAGACCCTGTCCGCCGTATGGAAGGAGCTGTGCGTCTTTACTGACACCCAGCCCATCGCCGTCAGCCTGGCCCCCATGGGGGAGGAGAAACGGTCCGGCTCCGGCCTGCTGGCCTCCTTCGGTCGCAGGAAGCTGCGCTGTGCCTTCCTGTTCCAGAAGAATCCCCAGACCAGCGCGTGGACCGCCTCCCACGACAAGGGCCGGGAGTACCTGGAGGAGACGCTGGGGGACAGCGTGTCCGTCTCCTGCTACTACGACGTGGACCCCCAGGGGGCGGAGGCGGTGGTGGAGGAGGCGGTGGCCGACGGCGCGGAGCTGATCTTCACCACCTCCGTCAGCCTCATCGACGCCACCCTGCGGGTGGCGGTGAAGTACCCCAAGGTGCGCTTCCTCAACTGCTCCATCGACCAGCCCTATGTGAACGTCAAGGCCTACTACTGCCGGGTGTATGAGGCCAAGTTCATCACCGGGGCCATCGCCGGCGCGCTGTGCAAGAACGGGCAGATCGGCTATGTGGGCAGCTACCCCATCCTCAGCGTGCCCGCCAGCATCAACGCCTTTGCCCTGGGGGCGTCCCTCACCAACCCGGACGCCCGGATCCACCTGCGCTGGCACTGCCTGCCCGGGGACTACCTGGACGATTTCCGGCGGCAGGGCATCCGGCTGGTCAGCGACCGGGACTATATCGCCGAGCAGCCAGAGGGCGCCCAGGGCCTGGCCCGCCTGGGGGACGACGGGAAGCTGAAGCTGCTGGCCTCCCCCAGCTGGCTGTGGGGGGAGTTTTACGTGCGCATGGTGCGGGAGTTCCTCCAGGACCCCCGGCGGATCCCCCTGGCCGGGGACAGCGACCGGGCCCTCAACTTCTGGTGGGGGATGAACAGCGGCGTGGTGGATCTGAAGTACAGCGGGGACCTGCCCGACGGCGTGCTGGAGCTGGCCCGCATCCTCAAGGCGGGGATTCAGGCCGGGGCCATCCAGCCCTTCCACCGGAGGATCACCGCCCAGGACGGGCAGGTGATCAATGACGGCAGCCGGGGTCTGACCATGGAGGAGATTTTGAAGATGGATTGGCTGTGCGACCGGGTGGAGGGCTCCCTCCCCGCCTATGAGGACGTGCTCCCCGTGGCCCAGCCCACCGTCCGCCGCCTGGGCATCCACCGGAAGCAGATTCCCCCAGAGGAGGCGGTCCTGTGAAGCTGCTGGTCATCTCGGACGCCGCCGACCCCGGCCTCTGGGACCATTTCTCCAAGGATAAGCTGGGCGGGGCGGACGCCATCCTCTCCTGCGGGGACCTGCCCTCCAGCTACCTCAGCTTTCTGGTGACCATGGGCAATATCCCGGTGTTCTACGTCCACGGCAACCACGACGCCAAATACGAGCAAAATCCCCCGGAGGGCTGCGACTGCATCGACGGGGAGCTGGTGAGCTTCCGGGGGTACAGGATTTTGGGGCTGGGGGGGTGCGCCCGGTATAACCACGGCCCCCACCAGTACACAGAGCGGGAAATGCGCCGCCGGATCGCCAAGGTGCGCAAGGCCTTGCGGCGGGGCGGGGTGGACATCCTCGTCACCCACGCCCCCGCCCAGGGGCTGGGGGACATGGACGATCCCTGCCACCAGGGGTTCGCCTGCTTCCGGGAGCTGCTGGACAAGTACAGCCCCCTGTACCACTGCTATGGGCACGTCCACTTGCAGTACGTCCCCACCCAGCCCCGCCAGCGGCAGTATGGGGACACCACGGTGCTCAACGCCTCGGGGAAGTTCCTGATCGAGCTGCCCGACCGGGCGGAGGAGCCGCTGCCCTGGTGGAAGCGGCTGGGGCGGCGGGCCTGACCAGCGATCAAGCACCCGATCCCAGGGTAACATGACAGGGGGCGGCATCTGCCGCCCCCTGTTTGCTACACAAACCAGTAATACACGAGCTCCGCCGTCTCCCGGCGCAGCTCGCCCCCGTTGGCCTCCGCCACCTTGCGGGACGCGGTGTTGTCCGGGTGGACGGTGACCAGCAGTTCTTCCGTGATGCCCATGCGGCGGGCTTCTTGGATCATCAGCCCCAACAGAGCCTTGCCGTAGCCGCGGTTCTGCTTTGTTCCGTCCACAGCGTAACCGATATGCCCTCCGGTTTCCCGCAGGGCGTCGGTGAGGCGGTGGCGCAGCGACCCGAAGGCCACGGGAACCCCGTCATCCATGAGCCAAAACGTGGTATCCGGCACCTGCCAGTCCTCCAGTCCAATACCTTGACTGCGATCCACCCGCTTGGCCAGCCATTTGGGGAAGTCCTCCCACGCCATCTGGTAGCAGCTGTTCAAAAACCCGTTTTCCGGGGGGATGCGCTGGAGCATTTCGTACACGTCCCGCCCATCGGTTAGGGCGGCTTTCTGTAAGTACACCATGAGATACCTCCTGAAAACAGACAGGGGACGGCAAACGCCGCCCCCTGTTTACGGTTTCTTGTTTACTTCACAATCTCGCCCCGGGCCTTCTTCTCCTCGATCTCCCGGAGTGCGTCCTTATAGGACAGGTTCACCCGGCCCTTCTCGTCGATATCGGTGACCTTCACCCAGATCATGTCCCCGATGTTGATCACGTCCTCCACCTTGGCCACCCGGTGGTTGGCCAGCTTGGAGATGTGGACCATGCCGTCCTTGCCGGGGGCCAGCTCCACGAACGCGCCGAACTGGAGGATGCGCACCACCTTGCCGTAGTACAGCGAGCCCACCTCGGGCACGAACACGATGGTGTCGATCATCTTCTTGGCGATCTCGCAGGCCTCGGCGTTGGGGGAGGCGATGTGGATGGTGCCGTCGTCCTCGATGTCGATCTGCGCGCCGGACTCGGCGGTGATCTTCTGGATCACGGAGCCGCCCTTGCCGATGACCTCCCGGATCTTGTCCGGGTCGATCTTCACGGTGATCATCTTGGGGGCGTACTTGCTCACCTCGGGCCGGGGCGCGGCGATGCAGGGCAGCATGATCTCGTCCAGAATGGCGAACCGGGCGTCCTTGGTGATCTCCAACGCCTCCTTGATGATGGCGTGGGACAGGCCGTCGTTCTTCAGATCCATCTGGATGGCGGTGATGCCCTTCTTGGTGCCCGCCACCTTGAAGTCCATCTCGCCGTGGAAGTCCTCCACGCCCTGAATGTCAATGAAGGTGGTGAAGGAGCCATCGTCATCCTGGATCAGGCCGCAGGAGATGCCCGCCACGGGGGCCTTGATGGGTACGCCCGCGTCCATGAGGGCCAGGGTGGAGCCGCAGATGGAGCCCTGGGAGGTGGAGCCGTTGGAGCTGAGCACCTCGCTCACCACCCGGATGGCGTAGGGGAACTCGTCCACGGAGGGAATCACCGGCTCCAGCGCGCGCTCAGCCAGCGCGCCGTGGCCCTTCTCCCGGCGGTTGACGGAGCGGGCACCCCGGGCCTCGCCCA
This sequence comes from uncultured Oscillospiraceae bacterium, assembly GCA_910585265.1. GTDB lineage: Bacteria > Bacillota > Clostridia > Oscillospirales > Oscillospiraceae > Enterenecus. The sequence goes on from CAJUCA010000050.1 coordinate 5,244, forward strand.
CGGAGTAGCTGGGGAAGTTGTAGTGGTGCATATACCGCTTCTCCGTCTCCTCCCAGATGGTGTCCAGCTTCTGGCAGGCGGAGAGGGTGTTCAGCGTACACACAGACAGAACCTGGGTCTGGCCGCGGGTAAACAGGCCGGAGCCGTGGACCCGGGGCAGCACGCCCACCTCGGCGGCCAGGGGGCGGATCTCGTTCTTCGCCCGTCCGTCCACCCGGTGGCCCTCCAGCAGCCAGGCCTTGACGATCTTCTTCTGGAACTTGTAGGTGAACTCCTCCAGGTACTTGTCCATGTCGGGATACCGCTCCAGGTACTTCTCGTGCCAGTGGTCGATCATGGCATTCCAACGCTGCTCCCGGACGTTTTTGTCGTCGGTGTCCATGGCGGCCTTGGCCTCGTCCATGAAGCTGGCCACGATGTCGTCAAACAGCTCCTGGTCGAAGTCGGCGTGCTGGTACTCGAACTTGGGCTTGCCGATCTCGGCCACGATGCCGTTGATAAACTCCACCTGCTTCTTGATCTCCTCGTGGGCCTCCACGATGCCCTGGTACATGATCTCGTCAGGGATCTCCTTGGCCCCGGCCTCGATCATCACCACCTTGCCCATGGTGGCCGCCACGGTCACGTCCATCTGGGAGGTCTTTTTCTGCTCCTGGTTGGGGTTCATGACGATCCTGCCGTCGCAGTACCCCACCTCCATGCAGCCGATGGGCCCGGCCCAGGGGATGTCGGAATAGCTCAGGCAGGCGGACACGCCGATCATGGCGGTGACCTCGGGGGAGCAGTCGTAGTCCACGCTCATGACGGTGCAGGTGACCACCACATCGTTGCGCAGGTCGGAGGGGAACAGGGGCCGGATGGGACGGTCGATGAGGCGGCTGGCCAGCACGGCCGGGAGGGAGGGCTGGCCCTCCCGGCGCATGAAGCTGCCGGGGATGCGGCCCACGGAGTAGAGCTTCTCCTCGAAGTCCACGGACAGGGGGAAGAAGTCGATGCCGTCCCGGGGACGGGCGGAGGCGGTGACCGCCACCATGACGGTGGTCTCGCCGTACTTCACCAGGGCGGAGGCGTTGGCCAGCTCCGCCACCTTGCCCACCTCGATGGACAGGGGCCGGCCCGCCACGGTGGTCTCGTAGACCTTATGGCTGGCGAACTGCTTGTGCTTGATGACAGTTGACATGGGTGTTTGCTCCTTTCAGATTGTAAATTTGAGCTGTCACGCTTCGCCTGCCCGCGGCTCCGCGCTTCTGTTGAGAGCCGGCACCCTTTAGCACTTGAACATAAGCCCCAACGATTGCCGGGACCCATGTTCAACTGCTAAAAGCGCGGCTCTATGGGGGATATCTCTCAAACGGGCAAAAGGGCGGCGCGGGGCGCGCCGCCCTTTTATGGGTGTTACTTACGGATGCCCAGCTTGGCGATAATCGCGCGGTACCGCTCGATGTCCTTCTTGGCCAGGTAATCCAGCAGCTTGCGGCGTTTGCCGATCATCTTATACAGGCCGCGGCGGCTGTGGTTGTCGTGGATGTGCACCCGCAGGTGCTCGGTGAGCTCCTGGATGCGGGCGGTGAGAATGGCGATCTGCACCTCGGGGGAGCCGGTGTCGGTCTCGTGGGTGCGGTTGGCCTCGATGACGGAGGTCTTTTGATCCTTGCGAATCATGGGAGGTTCCACCTTTCTGAATCAATTCCCTGCCGCTGAGTGGTGGGCGGGTGTGTGCCGCGTTTCGCGGCGTTGTCCCAGAACTAAGCAGGCGGGTGCCCCATATCGGGGCGTACTTTGGAAGCATATCATATTTATTCCCATTTGTAAAGCGGAAATTACCTGTCCCCGCCCTTTTTAGCGCAAAAAACGAAAGCGGGCCGGTTTTCCCGCCCGCGTTCCGTCTATATTCCGTTCAGAGCCTGTTTAAAATCTATCAAAACGCCATCCCGGCACATCTTTTTCCGCTGGGCCGCGTTGATTTGACTTGAAATACACAAAGTATTCCTGCGTCAAATCGCCTTGCCCAGCGAAAAAATCCGCGCCCGTCTGGCATTCCGCCAGATTTTAAACAGGCTCTCAAAACAGCAGCACCCGGAGGATCAACGCCAGCGCAAGCCCCGCCACCGACAGGGTGGCCGCCAGCTCCCCCAGGGCCAGGGCCGCCCGGTGCTTCTCCCGGGGGCGGCGGCGGAGCTCCCGGCCCCCGTAGGCCGCCAGGCCGCTCTCCGGCTCCGGCGTCTCCTCCCCGGCCCGGTCCAGCTCCATCAGGTTCTCCGCCTTCCACGCCGCCAGATCCACCACCCTGCCCGCCGGGGCGGAGGGTGCCTCCCACCAGCGGGGGGCCGCGCTGTCCCCGCCGGACGCCTGCTCCAGCCGCTGTCCCGCGGCCTGGTTCTGCCATAAGCTGTGCTGGGTCAGATAGATGGTTTGTCTCATTGCCAAAGCCTCCTTTGTCCTGTCTGGCCTAAGCATACCGCGCAGTGTGTCCCATAATCCGGGATGTTTTGACCCCGTTCCCGGCGGTCTGTTCTCTTGCCTCAAATAATAATATATTTGTTCGAGTTTGTCAAGAGGCTTTCGGAAATTTGTTCGAGATTTTTCGAGAAATTTTCCACACTCCCGGGGGAACCTGTGGAAGCTCCGCAAAAAACCCGCCCCCGGAGCTCCGGGGGCGGGCTTTGTCCGTTACAGGTAGTTGCGGGGGTTGACGCTGGTGCCGTTGACCCGGACCTCGAAGTGGCAATGGTTGCCGCTGGAGTTTCCGGTGGAGCCGGCCCGGGCGATGATCTGGCCCTGATACACCTTCTGGCCCACGCTCACCAGCACGGAGGAGTTGTGGCCGTAGTAGGTGACGATGCCGTTGTCGTGGCGGATGGCCACCAGCAGGCCATAGCTGCCGTTCCAGCCCGCCTTGATGACGGTGCCGCCGTCGGCGGCCTTGATCCCGGTGCCGTAGGGGACGGCGATGTCCAGGCCCAGGTGGAAGTCGTAGCTTCCCCACAGGTTGCGCCCGCCGAAGTTGGAGGTGATGGTGCCCCGCACCGGCCAGATGAAGTAGCCGTTGGAGGCGGTGACGGGCCGGGGGGTGGTTCCCGTGTAGGTGTAGGTGGTGGTGGCCTCCTTGATGGTCTGGGAGGAGAGAACCTCCCGGTCCAGCTCCACGTTGTTCACGTAGGTGACCTGGGCGTTGATCAGGGCCATGCCGTCCTCGCCCTGCTCCTTCACCTTGGTGTCGCCCACGTACAGCTCGGCGGTCTCGATATACTCCACCGGGCTGGGGATCTCCTGCTCATAGGTCTCGTTGGTGACCACCCGGACGGACAGGCGGGGCACCGCCTGCTGGATGATCAGCTCCTGGCCCACCCACAGCTTGTTGACGATCACGTCCGGGTTGAGGACGGACAGCTCGTTGGGCATCATGTCCAGGGAGTAGGCGATGGCGTTGAAGGTGTCCCCCTTCTTCACCTCGTAGGTGGCCTCCTCCACCGACAGGGCGGACAGCTCCGCCCGAATGGACTCCAGGTCGAAGGTGCTGTTGGCGGGCATCTCCACCGGGGTGATCTGCACGTCCTCCACGAACTCATAGCGGATGGCGTCGACGGGGAGATAGGGCTGGGCGATCTCGTCCAGAAGCCGGTACAGCTCCCCGCTGTCGGCGGCCCGGCCGATCTCCACCCCGTCCACCGAGATGGCGTAAGCCGTCATATACGCGCCCACGCCGTCAAACAGCGCGTCCTCCACCGCCACGGTGTCGCTGAGGGCGTCGGGGGCGGCATAGGCCGGGGCGAAGTCCACCTGGGGCTCGTAGTCGTAATCCTCGCCCAGCACGCTGGCGGCCCTGGTCCCCACGTTGGAGACGATGGCCTTGCCCTCATCCTCGCTGGACACCAGCCCCACCGGCTGTCCGTTGACCTCCATGACGTAGGCCCGGACGTAGGTGCCCCTGAAGGCGGTCCAGCAGATGGCCGCCGCCAGCACCGTGGCGTACAGCAGCGGGGATACCGGGTGCCGGGCCACCATGTCCCGGACCTTGGCGATGCCCTGGCCCGCCTTCTCCAGCCGTCCGGCGGTGAGGCCGTTCACCCTGCTCCAGCCGCCCCCGGCGGCCTGGGCGGCGGACCTGCCCGCCTCCTCCGCCTTTCTGCGGAGGCCGTCCCAGGCGGCCTTGGCCTCCGCCCTCCTGTCGGGGCGGACGGGCCCGGCCTGGGGCTGGGGTTCCTCCTGTTTGGCCTGCTCCTGGGGAGGCATGGCCTGATCAATATACTGCTTCCAGGACTGGGGCTTCCCGCCCCCCTGGAGCTCTTTGGCGTCGCTCCCGCCTTTCACGTCAGCTCTCTCTTTGACCGCGTCCTTGGACCCGCGGCTGTCGTGCGTGCGCTTCACGGCTGTCCCTCCTGTTGCGCTTCGGGTTTCCGACTGTCCTGCCGCCCAGTTACAAAAGAAACGCAAAGGGTTACAAAACAGTTACAGCCTTATCTTACACTGATTTGTCCCTCCAGTCAAGCCCTGATTTTCCGGCCCCTGGACAAAGCCGCAGATCTTTGGGGCATATCTTGTTGCGTTTTGGCGGTTTCGGGGGAACGGGGGCACATTCTCTGGTGTACTTGGCAAAACCTCCAAAAATTACCCCTGATTTTCGCCCTTTTGCCCAGCCCACTTGACAGGGCCTCCCGCTTCCGGTACAATAGGTGCAACCGCATAGTGAATGGAATGTCACAGGGGCGCTGGATGCACTTTCCGGCTGTGATGTGGAGGATGAAAGCCCTCCCGGTCCCTCGTACCTGATCCGGGTAATGCCGGCGTAGGAAGTGAATCCGACAAGTTGGGCCATTGTCGTTTCTCCCGCTACCGCATTGCACCGTTTGCATTGCGGTATACTTATTTCAGGAGGAAACGACAATGAAGAACGTGAACCAGACCACCCGGATGCTGTGCGAGGGCGCGGTGTCCATCGCGCTGGCGTATGCCCTCACCTTTGTGGAGCTGGACCTGTGGTTCCAGGGCGGCTCCATCAGCGCGGCCATGATCCCCATCATCCTGTTCGCCGTGCGCTGGGGGGCGGGCTGGGGTATCGTTGCCGGACTGGCCTTCGGCACGCTGAAGTATTTCCTGGGCCTGGACAGCTTTGTGATCAGCTGGGTCTCCATCGTGTTTGACTATACCGGTGCCTATGCCATGGTGGGGCTGGCTGGGCTGTTCAAGCGCAAGGCCAACCTGATCCCCCTGGCCGCCGCCGCCGCCGGCGCGGCCCGGTTCGTTGTGCACTACATCAGCGGCGTCACCGTCTACGCCGAGTGGATGCCGGAGACGTTTATGGGCATGACCATGACCTCCCCCTTCTTCTACTCCGCGCTGTATAACGGCGGCTATATGCTCCCCAGCACCCTCCTGGCCGTGGTGGTGTGCGCGGCGCTGATGAAGCCCCTGAGCAAATTCCTGAACGGGGAAGATTTGAAATAAGGACTGATTTTTGTGGGCAAATTCAGCGGCGTGCTGTTCTACACCGACTACGACGACACCTTATATAATACTGCCCACACCGTCTCCCCGGAGAACCGCGCCGCCATCCGCTACTTCATCCGGAACGGCGGCCGCTTCTCCATCGCCACCGGCCGGGCCCACCGCACCTTCACCCCCCAGATCGCCAAGGAGGAGCTGGAGCTGAACGCCCCGGTGGTGCTGTCCAACGGGGCCATGCTGTACGACTACCAGGCGGACCGCTGCCTGGCGGAGTCCCACCTGGACGGGGACGCCCCGGAGCGGCTGGCCCAGCTGTGCCGGGTGTTCCCCGATCTGGCGGTGGAGGCCTACCACGGGGAGGAAATCTATGTCCACAACCCCAACGCCGTCACCACCGCCCACCTGACCAAGGTGGGGGGCGTCCAGATCCCCTGCCCCATCGGGTCCATGCCCACCCCCTGGATCAAGGTCCTGCTGGAGCAGGACCACCCCTACCTGCTGGCGGCCCAGGCCCATCTCCTGCGCTGCTGGGGGGACAGCTTCGAGGCCATCTTCTCCAACCCCTACCTGCTGGAGCTTACCGCCAAGGGCTGCCACAAGGGCTCCATGGCGGCCCGGGCGGCCCGGCTGCTCCACATCGACCCCAGGCACTTCTACTGCATGGGGGACAACCAGAACGACCTGCCCATGCTGGAGCTGTCCGCCCTCCCCTTCGCCCCCGCCAACTGCGCCCCCGAGGTGCGCGGCTGGCTGGCGGCCCGGGGCCGCGCCCCCCTGGGCCACTGCGACGAGCACGCCGTGGCCCAGGCCATCGGGATCCTGGATTCCCTCTACTGAACCGCCAAAGGCCCCGGACGGCACCTGTCCGGGACCTTTTTTACCGGGAAAACCCTTCTTAGGAAATTCTTAATAACCTGTTCGCTTATTTTTCCCTGCCGTGTGCCGACAGATTGCGTAGAGCCGGATTCCGGCCCAAATACGAGGATAGGAGCGAGAAAACCATATGAACCTGATCAAACGCGCCACCCTGCTGACCCTGGCCCTGGTGATGGCCCTGGGCCTCACCGCCTGCGAGGGCATGGGCAAGCCCGATATGCCCATGGAGATCACCATGGACGACCACACCGTCGTGCTGGGCAAGACCACCACCGCCGAGATGGCGGGCTGGGGCTGGGAGCTGGAGTTCAACGGCTCCCAGAACGAGATCCGGGAGGACGCCAAGTACGTCGCCTGCTACTACACCATCCGCAAGGGCGAGGGCTCCGGCAACCAGTTCTCCGTGTCCGTCTGGGTGCCCTTCCAGAAGAACATGGTGGGCTCCTCCCAGGTGGACTTCTCCGAGGAGGAGAAGATGTCCAAGACCGAGGGCGTGGTGTGCCGGGTGGACGTGCGCAAGGACGCCGCCGAGAACTTCAAGATCACCTATAACGGCAAGGATTACCAGGACCTCACCTGGGACGACGTGAAGGAGATGGGTGCCAAGGAGACCGAGCAGTCCAGCGAGTACTCCCCCATCTACAAGCTGGAGGCGTCCCAGGGCAGCCTGAACTTCAAGAAGGGCTACACCGGCGAGGACGAGCCGGGCGAGTTCGGCCTCAGCATGAACTCCGGGGCCTTCTCCAAGCTCCAGAAATGATCAGAGGCCCCGCCGCTTGCGCGGCGGGGCCTTTCATTCCCTGTAGGGGCGGACATTGTCCGCCCGCAAAGGCCTGGACACATTCACCGGACGGCGGGCGCACAATGTGCGCCCCTACCCGCCCCCCCGGAAACGCGATGCCTCCATATCCGCCGCGGCGGAGCGAACAGCCCCCCTCCCCGCTTTGCGGGGAGAGGGCCTTCTCATTTCCCCTCCAGGAAATAGGACGCCTCCATATCCGCCGTGGCCAGGGCGAAGGCCAGCGGGTACTGGGACAACGCCTGCCCCACCATCCGGCTGTCCTCCGGGCCGGAGAAGCCCATGTGCCAGCGGATGGCCATGGCCTCGTCCCGGGTGAGGCGCATGAAGCCCGAGATGATGTACACCGATTTCTCCCCGTGGCCGTAGGGCAGCTTATCCTCATAGAAGAAGGTGGGCACCTTCTCCCACTTCCCCGTGGCGTCGTCCTTCACGTTCCGGGTGCCCGCCTTGTAGCAGCCGATCTTGCAGAGATCGTGGAGCAGGGCGGCGATGGCCGCCGACTCCATGGGGTAGTCCACCCCATAGACCTCCTTCACCCGCTCCCGGGCCAAATACGCCTCCAGGCAGCGGAACACGTTGACGCTGTGCTCGCACAGCCCCCCGGCGTGGGAGCCGTGGAACCGGGCGGAGGCGGGGGCGGTGAAAAAATCGCTCTTGTGCTCCAGGTAGTCCAGCAGCTCCGCGCTGCCCTCCCGGTGGATGTGCTGGGTGTAGATCTCGATAAATTCCTCTTTTCCCGGCATGGTGTGACCTCCTTTTTGCCTTCGGCGACCTACTTTCTGCTTGTGCAGAAAGTAGGCAAAGACACACTTAGGGGGTTCCCCCCTAAGCACCCCCACCCCCGCCTGACGCAGGGGCGCGGGCAATCCGGCTATTGCGGTTGACGAATGAGCCGGCATTTCATACCCCGGCCCACAGCGGCCTTCGCTGGCACTGGAACGGTGCCGCCAGCGTCTCCCGTCCGCGCCTGCGCAGTGCGCCGAAGGGAACGTGACCGCATTATACCACAAAACCGCCCCCTTGCATAGAGCGCAAAGGGGCGGTTTTTTATCAGTCCTCCAGCGTCTTTTGCAGGTTTTCCAGGATCTCCGCCAGCTTGGACGCTTTCTTTTCCGGATCTGTTTCCTCGTCCATATGCCTAAGGGCACTTAACAGGAGGCGCACCCAGCTCTGGAACTGCTTATCGGTCATGCCCATGGAAACACCTCCTTCTGTCCCCATTATAGCACAGCCCTCCGGGAAACGCAAGGCGGTTTTCACCTACCCCGCCTCTGTCGCCGGGAAGCCGTCCTCCCAGGTCCCCTGGCCGCCCCGCTCGATGCGGTCCTCCAGCTCCGCCAGGGCGGACAGCGTACTGGACGCCGTATCCTGGAGGGCGATCTGCACGGTGTAATACCCGCCCTCCGGCGCATCGCTGGAATAGAACACCAGCGAGCTCTCCGCCGGTCCGCCGTGCCAGCGTTCCTCGTCGTCCACCCGGCGCACCCCGATGCGGTTTGCGAAGAAGTCCTCCTTCACCGCCTCCAGCACCGTCCGGGCGTCCCCGCCGTAGAGGACGCCGCCGTTCTCCTCCCCGGTGGTTTCGTCATAATGGTTCAGCTCCACCCGGTCCAGCCGCAGGCCCCCGGCCAGGACCTCCTCCAGCCGGGCGAAGCCGTACACGCCCCAGTACAGCTCCCGGTTGTCATAGAACTGCTGGACGGCCCAGGCCGCGGTGCCCTCCCGGTCCATCTCGTCCGGGTCGAGCCACAGAGTGTACCGCCGGGACAGCGTACCGCCCCCCTTCAGGCGGTAGTCCAGCCTCAGCTGGGTGCTGACACCCCCCAGCTGGGCCTGCCGTTCCTCGTCCCGCTGCGCCACCGCCTCCTGGTGGAGGATGTTCACCAGCTGGAGCAGCTCCGGATCGTCCAGCTCCTGCTGGAAGCCGTCCCCGCTGTCCCCCAGGTGCACCGCGTAGAGGCCGTAAAGCACCACCCTGTCCACCTTGGCCGGGTCGGGTATGCGGGTCTCAAACCCGGTGAGGTCGAAGCCCACCACGCAAAACAGGGCCGCAAACACCGCCGCCACCGCCAGCCCGCCCTTCCACCTGCCGAACACCCGGAAGGATTTGTCCAGCAGCATCCGGGCGGCGAAGTACCCGATCACGCCCCACACCAGAATGGCGGTCATGAGCATGATCTCCCCGCCGCCGGTGAACATGGTGGTGACCATGCCAAAGGCCAGCCCCGCGCAGAAGGCCACGCCGTACTGGAACACCGGGCGCATGGCCTTGACGGACACCACGTCCCCCGCGCTCTCCAGCCGCCGGGCGCGGTAGAGGAAGAACGCCCCCACGGTGAGCAGCAGGGCCGCGATGGCGTATACGCCCACTGTCCCCAGGCCGTGAAGCTCCAGCACCCGCTCGCCGCCGGACACCTGGGCGGCCTCGTCCACCCAGTGCCAGAGGGCGCGTACCCGCTCCTCCAGCCGCACCACCGGGGTGAACCATTTCACCACCTCATGCACGCCGTCCGCGAAGCCGGAAAAGCCGTGATAAAACGCCCGGAACACAACGCTCAGCAGCTCCGTCACGCCGATGACCAGGAAATTGATCACGGCGTAAAAGGCGGGCAGGGCCAAAAGGTGCCCGGTGAACATGGCGCAGAACACCGCCAGGGAGTAGAAGAAGAACCCCTCTCCGCACGCCGCCGCCAGCCAGAAGCCCAGCCCCTGCCAGCACACCACGCCCCCCGCCAGCTCCACCAGCAGGGTGAGCAGGAAAATCACCAGGTTGGGCACAACCAGGAAGGCCAGCCCCGCCAGATAGTGGGTGAGGAACAGCCCCTCCCGCCGGACGGGCAGTCCGCCGAAGAAGTTGGCCGAACGGGGATTATACAGGTGGCTGAACACCGCCATGGCCGCCAGCACCCCGAATACAAGGGCCAGCTGGAGGGCCAGCTCCGGCGCGGCCTCGGGCACCATGTGAAAGGCGAAGTCCTCCATGTAGCCTGTGTTATGCTGGTCCATCTGGAGAAACATCAGCCCGTTCAGGGGCAGCATCACCAGCCAGACGGCGAAGTACGCCCCCCACAGGGGCCAGAAGCGGCAGACCGTCTTTTTGAAAACCGTCCAATCAAAGAACGATGTCCCGGACCGCATAGTCCTCACCTCCCATTTCATAGATAAAGATCTCCTCCAGCGTCAGGGGCAGGGCCTCCAGGAACAGCGGGGCCAGGGGCTTGAACCGGGCCTCCACGTCCTCCGCGCTCCCCCGGACGATGTAGGTATACACCCGCCCGATGTGGTCGGTGTGGAGCACGTCGATCCCGGCGGGCAGATCCGGCGGTGTCTCGGTCTGGAAGGCGATCTGGAGCTTGACAATTCCCCCCTGCAATTCGGTGAGGGACCGCTCCAGGGCCACCCTGCCGCGGCTCAGAATGCCCACGTGGTCGCACACGTCCTCCAGCTCCCGCAGGTTGTGGGAGGACACCAGCACCGTGGTGCCCCGCTCCGCCACGTCCCCCATGAGCAGGGACCACACCTGGCGGCGCATCACCGGGTCCAGGCCGTCCACCGGCTCGTCCAGCAGCAGGTAGTCCGGCCTGCAGCTCAGGGCCAGCCAGAAGGCGGACTGCTTCTGCATCCCCTTGGACAGGCGGCGGATGGGACGGCGTTCGTCCACCGCGGGGAAGGCCTCCTTCAGCTTCCCGTACCGCTCCTGGTCGAAGGAGGGATAGATCCCCCGGTAGAACCGCATCATGTCCCGGGTGGAGGCGGAGCTGAAATAGTACAGCTCGTCGGGTATGCCCGCCATCCGCCGCTTGGCGGCGGGGTTCTCATAGATGGGCGCGCCCTCCAGCAGAATCTCCCCGGCGTCCTGGCGGTAGGCCCCGGTGAGGTGCCGCAGGATGGTGGACTTGCCCGCCCCGTTGGGGCCCACCAGCCCGTAAATCGCGCCCTTGGGCACCGTCATGGTCAGCCCGTCCAGGGCGTGGAAGCCGTCGAAGCTCTTGACCACGTTTTTGACCTCAATCATTCCCTCTCCCCCTTTCCAAAGTCCGCGCAGCGTCTCCCGATGTCCTCCGGCGTCAGCCCCAGGTACACCAGCTCCTGGACGATGGCGTCCAGCTTCTCCAGCAGCTCCTCCCGACGCTTGTCCGTCACGTCCTGGGGCAGGGCGGCGAAGCTCCCCTTCCCCGGCACGGAGCAGGCGTAGCCCTCCTGCTCCAGGGCCTCATAGGCCCGCTGGATGGTGTTGGGGTTGATGGCGAGCTGCCCCGCCATGGCCCGCACCGAGGGCAGGCGGTCCCCCGGCGGGATGGCCCCCGTGATGATCAGGCGGCGCAGGCCGTCCCGCACCTGCTCGTAGATGGGGCGGCTGTCCCGGTAATTCAGGCTCAACATAGCCCCGCCTCCTTTCAAGAATGTATTATGCGTATTAGTACAGTTATCATACCATGGATTCCAGTCCCCGTCAAGGGTTGAAAAATTTTCCAGATTTTCCGTTTAAAACTTGCAAAAGACTGCTGACAAACGGGTTTGACCCTGCTATAATGTTGGTGTACGGCCTGACAGACTTGGGCCGTGTGTCAAGAAACTTCAGCCTTCCCCCTGCAAGGGGGAAGGTGGCACGGCAAAGCCGTGACGGATGAGGGTGCGCAAGGGGATACGCCCCGTGTCCCAAGCCTGGAATACAGGGAGCACCCAACGTCCGCCCCCTCACCCGCCCCCTGCGGGGGCACCCTCCCCCCTATGGGTGGAGGGCTTTGCGACACCAAAAAAGGAGTCTTTCTTTATGTCCAAGCATGATTTGAATACCGCCGCCTTCCTCCAGTGCGTGGGCCCTCTGCTGGAGAGCGATGAGGTGTCCTCCATGAAGCAGTGGCAGCGGCACTATTCCACCACCTGCTTCGACCACTGCCTGTTCGTGTCCTACGTGGCCTTCCGGCTGGCCCGGTACTTCGGCTGGGACTACCGGGCCGCCGCCCGGGCGGGCCTGCTCCACGACCTGTACCTCTATGATCCCGCCGACCGCTCCGCCCATCCCGGCAACCAGTGCCTGGACCACCCGGAGTTCGCCCTGCGCAACGCCGCCGCCCTGTGCCCCGACCTGTCGGACAAGGAGCGCAACGCCATCGTGTCCCATATGTTCCCCCTGGCGGTGCACCTGCCCCGGTCCCGGGTGGCGGTGGCGGTGAACCTGGCCGACAAGCTGTGCGCCACCCTGGAGGTGGCCCACCTCCACCGGATGCGCCGGATTCAGCGGTGGCTCCCCGCCCCCGCCCACAGCTGAGGCCCCGCCTCTCGCCGTTTTCACCGCTTCTCTCCCTTTTTTCGACGGGATTTTGGTGAAATGGGACATTTTAGTGAAAACGTGAAAAAACCTTTCAAATTGCCGGCGGATCTGATATAATGCTTTCAGCGGCTTTTTCAGGCCGCCCTTACGCTTTCGCGCTGAAATCCGGCTTGGATTTGACAATAGAACCCACTCACCAACCACTGATTTAAGAGAGGAAGTTGCGAAGCATGATCTCACACGGCAAGGATTTGAAAATTTTTTCCGGCAGCTCCAACAAGGCCCTGGCCCAGGGCATCTGCAAGGAGCTCAGCATCCCCCTGGGCAATGCCGAGACCGGCTCCTTCTCCGACGGCGAGAACTTTGTCTCCATCTATGAGACGGTCCGCGGCTCCGACGTGTTCGTGGTGCAGTCCACCAGCTCCCCGGTGAACGACAACCTGATGGAGCTGCTGATCATGATCGACGCCCTGAAGCGGGCCAGCGCGGGCCGGATCACCGCCGTGATCCCCTACTTCGGCTACGCCCGGCAGGACCGCAAGACCAAGCCCCGGGATCCCATCTCCGCCAAGCTGGTGGCCAACCTGATCACCCGGGCGGGGGCGGACCGCGTGCTGACCATGGACCTCCACGCCAACCAGATCCAGGGCTTCTTCGACATCCCGGTGGACAACCTGATGGGCTCCCCCGTATTTGTGGACCACTTCTTCCGCCGCTTCGCCCCGGTACACGACCAGACCATGGTGGTGTCCCCCGACGTGGGCAGCGTGGCCCGGGCCCGCTCCTTCGCCCAGAAGCTGGATATGCCCATGGCCATCGTGGACAAGCGGCGGCAGAAGGCCAACTCCTCCGAGGTGATGAACATCATCGGTGATGTGCGGGGCAAGCGGGTCATCCTCCTGGACGACATGGTGGACACCGGCGGCTCCCTGTGCCACGCGGCCAAGGCCCTGGTGGAGATCGGCCAGGCCAAGTCCGTCACCGCCTGCGCCAGCCACGGCGTGCTGTCCGGCCCCGCCATCCAGCGGATCAACGACTCCGTCCTGGACGAGGTGGTATTCCTGGACACCATCCAGCCCAAGGAGGACATCGCCGAGAACTGCCCCAAGATCAAGTACCTGTCGGTGGCCCACCTGTTTGCCGAGGCCATCGAGCGGATCTACGAGGAGCGGTCCGTGTCCAAGCTGTGGAGCTGACGCGCCCCCCGAACCAACCCGATACAGAGAGAAAACCCGCTCCGGGGCCAGCGCGCCCCGGGGCGGTTGCGGCCTTTTGCCCCTTGCCCTCCACCCCCAGGGGGCGATGCTTGCCAGTGGCAAGCGCCCATCGCCGACCGAGCCGAAGGCGAGACGGGCGGCACGGCGAAGCCGTGACGGGTGAGGGGGCTGACGTCAGCCGCGCCCCCTGTGCGAGGCAGGCTTTTTGCGAGGTGTTTTTTATGCTGTTTTCCAAAAAGCTCCCTGTGTCCTGGCTCATCGTGGGCCTGGGCAATCCGGGGGACAAGTACGATGGCACCCGCCACAACGCGGGCTTTTGGGCCGTGGACGCCCTGGCGGACCAGGGGGGCTTTGCCGTCAACCGGGTGAAGTTCAAGGCCCTCACCGCCCAGACGGAGGTGGGGGGCCAGGGCGCGCTGGTGATGAAGCCCGCCACCTACATGAACCTGTCCGGCGAGGCGGTGGGGGAGGCGGCCCGGTTTTATAAGCTCCCCCCGGATCACGTGCTGGTGTTCTCCGACGACGTGGACCTGCCCCTGGGCCGGCTGCGCATCCGGACGGGAGGCTCCGCCGGGGGGCACAACGGGCTGAAAAGCATCATCCAGCACCTGGGCACCGACCAGTTCCCCCGGATCAAACTGGGGGTGGGGGGCAAGCCCCATCCCGACTACGACATGGCGGACTGGGTGCTGGGCAGGCTCCAGGGGGAGGACCGGAAAATCCTGGACGAAGCGGCCAAGCGGGCCGCCGACGCCGCGGCCTGTTTCCTGAAGGACGGGCCCCAGAAGGCCATGAACCGCTACAACTGAGGATATCCCATGAAACAGCTTCTGAACATCCTGAATACGGTGCCGGAATACCTGCGCCTGGAGGCCGCTTTGGAAAGCGGACGCTCCCCGGCGGAGGTGTCCGGCCTGTCTCCCGTCCACCGGGCACACTTCGCCGCCGGACTGCTCACCCGGCTGGAGGTCCCGGTGGTGCTGCTGTGCGCCGACGAGGGGGAGTGCGTCCGGCTGGCGGCGGACGTCACCGCGCTGACGGGCACCCCCGCCGTCCTCATCGGGGCGCGGGAGTTCCTGTTCCACCAGGGGGCGGTGGCCTCCCGCCAGTGGGAGCACCAGCGGATCGCCGCCTTCCGGGCCATGGCCCGGGGGAAGGCCCCCCTCATCGCCGCCACGGTGGAGGGCCTGCTCCAGCGCACCCTGCCGCCGGAGGAGCTGTCCGCCCACGTGGTGGAGCTGGAGCTGACGGGCAGCTATGACCCGGAGGAGCTGGCGGGCCGTCTGGCCGCCCTGGGCTACACCCGGTGCCAGCAGGTGGAGGGCGTGGGCCAGTTCGCCCTCCGGGGGGGGATTTTAGACGTGTTCTCCCCCGGCATGGACAGCCCCGTCCGGGTGGAGTTCTGGGACCGGGACGTGGACTCCATGGGGCTGTTCGACGTGTCCTCCCAGCGGCGGACGGGCAAGCTGGACCGGGCGGAGTTCCTCCCGGTGAGCGAGCTTCTGCCCGTCCGGGACGAAAACGGCCAGTGGCAGCGGCTGTCCGACCGGGATCTGCCCGCCCGGTACAAGACCCTGGCCACCGCCGCCCACCACCTGCCCCCGGACGCCGTTGTGTGCCTGTCCGAGTCCAGCCGGGTGGCGGAGCGGGGCCGGAACTGGCTGTGGCAGCTGGGGGAGGACGTGAAAACCCTCATCGAGAACGGGGCGGTGGACGGCAGGCACGCCGTCTTTGCCGCCGGGATGGACGATCTCATGGCCCAGCTCTCCCGTCACGGCCTGTGCTTCCTGGACTCCTTCACCACCTCCAAGCCCCCCCTGCCCCCCAAGGCGGTGCTCGCCGCCCAAGGGCGGCAGCTCCCCTCCTTCGGGGCCAGCCTGGACGCGGCAGCCGCCGACCTCAGCCAGCTCCAGTCCGCCAGCACCGGGGCGGTGGTGCTGGTGGGCAGCGAGCAGCGGGCCCTGAACCTCCAGTCCCTCCTGCGGGAGCGGAAGATCCGTTCCGCCGTGGACTTCCAGCTCCACGGCCTGCCCCAGCCGGGGAGCATCACCATCGCCGTGGGGGGGCTGTCCGCCGGGTTTGACTACATCGGCTGTCCCTACGCCGTGCTCACCGAGGGGGCGGACGGCCCCCGGAAAAAGGGCAAGCGGCTCAAGCACGCCGCCGACCGCCGGAAGGTGGACTCCTTCACCGACCTGACCCCCGGCGATCTGGTGGTCCACGAGCACCACGGCATCGGCCGGTTCGTGGGCATGGTGAAGATGCAGGTGGACGGGGTGGACAAGGACTACGTGAAGCTGGCCTATGCCGGGACGGACACCCTCTACGTCCCCGCCACCCAGCTGGACGCCATCGCCAAATACATCGGCGGCGGGGACGACCCGGAGAAAAAGAAGCTGTCCAAGCTGGGGGGCGCGGACTGGGAGAAGGCCAAGGCCCGCACCCGGAAGGCCGTCAAGGACTTAGCCAAGGGCCTGATCCAGCTCTACGCCCAGCGGCAGCGTCAGCCGGGGTACGCCTTCGCCCCCGACAGCCCCTGGCAGAAGGAGTTCGAGGACGATTTCCCCTACCACGAGACGGAGGATCAGCTCCGCTCCATCAACGAGATCAAGCGGGACATGGAGGCCCCCCGGCCCATGGACCGCCTGCTGTGCGGGGACGTGGGCTACGGCAAGACGGAGGTGGCCCTCCGGGCGGTGATGAAGTGCGTGCTGGACGGCAGGCAGGCCGCCATCCTGGTGCCCACCACCGTGCTGGCCCGGCAGCACTATCTGACCGCCCGGGGCCGCTTCGCCAAGTACCCGGTGGAGATCGACCTGGTGAGCCGCTTCCGCACCCCCGCCCAGATCAAGAAAACCCTGGCCGGGGTGGAAAGCGGCTCGGTGGACGTGCTCATCGGCACCCACCGCCTGCTGCAAAAGGACGTGCGGTTCAAGAACCTGGGGCTTCTGGTGGTGGACGAGGAGCAGCGGTTCGGCGTCACCCACAAGGAGCGGCTGAAGGAAATGTCCAAGCAGGTGGACGTGCTCACCCTGTCCGCCACCCCCATCCCCCGGACGCTGAACA
>CAJUCA010000051.1 GCA_910585265.1 uncultured Oscillospiraceae bacterium
CGGAAAACAACGCGGGGACTATATTTCAAGCGGCTCGTCAGCCGTTTGAAACCGAATTTGACGGCGGTGCGGCCACGGGTTATCCCGCGTTTTCCACTCGTGTCACCGCGTCCCGGAAGGTCGCGTGGGACATCCCGCAGGCCCCGGCGGCTTGCCGGAGGCTCATCTGCCCGCCCCGCCATGCCTGACGGCACTCCTCGAAATTGTCCGGCAGGGGCTTGCGGCGCGCGCCGAACCGGACGCCCCGGGCCTTTGCCGCCGCGATGCCCTCCGCCTGCCTTTCGCGGCGCATTTGGCGGCGTTCCTGTTCCGCAACGGAAAGGAACAGCTCGGAAACAAAGGCACCCAGAATCTCTTTGCTGCGGGAAGGCTCCAGCTCTGAAATTTCGGACAGGACTTCCTGGGCCAGCCTGCGAACCTGCTCGTGCAGCATCTCATCTTCAGACTTTATTGCGATAGGCTGCATAAAACGCTCCTTTTCCGCGCTGGACAAACAAAATCGTCCGAGGTTGTATACAACTCCGGTCAGAAGATTTTCAGAAATCTTAATTGCCGTTCTGTACTACATATCGGCAATGCCCATTTGAAATTAAGACTTTTTCAAAAATATTTTTTCGTCCGAGGTTGTATACAACTTCGGTCAGTTTTTTATGCCTCCGCGCTGCCTTTAGCCTGCCACCGGATGTTTTCACGCTCCGCCTGCGCCGCATAGTTGAGTGGCTGGAGGACGATATCTGCGATCAGCGTTCCGGTGAGGCCGTGTCCCTGCCGGGTGTCCAGCCGGGACATATCCGGCGTCACAATGGCAGTCCCCACTTAAAATAGCAACAGCACCATTTTGCAGGGAGCGACAAATATTACCGAATCAACTACTGTGCCATTTTGACTGGATCTACCCGTTATCAAGCGTCGGGGTTACGACATCCGTTTACCCTACCACAGCAACCAAATAGAGACTTGGAGCAGCTTTTACGTCAGATATGGTGCCCTAAACAACTATCGAGAATGGCAGGCTCATTGAGATAACAAGGCTGATCTCAGCCTAAGTAGTAGCAATCAGGGAGCTTTATTCTGGCAAACACAGCTGACGTGTGTCCAGGCCGGCCCAAGAACTGGCGTTCACACAGGATGAGCCGGCAGAGTTGAAACGTGCTCGGACGATGCACATCACGTTTGATAGGGGCTGTCCCGAGACACCCACCGAGTGCGGCCTCCGGTTTAGGCTGGTAGAGGACTACGCCCGCCGGAACGGATTTCCTAACCCAATTCATTTTACGGATGATAGTGATATATTTGAACCAAGTCAGAAAGCGCTTATGAACCAAGCCGTTTTCATGATTTGGTCCAATTTTTTGTCCTTTTGGGGCAAGTATTTACGGAGGTGCAGAATGGGCTACATTTTTGCTGCCAGTAATTTTAAGGGAGGATGTGGAAAAACCACCACTGTGCTGAATTTGGGAGCCGCTCTTTCCACCGCAGAAAAATCGGTTCTTCTTATTGATGGAGACGCCCAGGGCAACCTCACCGCCGCCCTGGGCTACACCCCGGCGGAGCAGCCCCGCACCCTGTCTAACCTGCTGCTGGCCGCCATCGACTACCCGGAGGATCTGGAACTCCATTTACAACGAGCCATCCTCCACACAGACAGCGGCGTGGATCTGATTCCGGCCAACCGCCGTCTGGCAGACGCCGCCGCCCGGCTCCAGGTGATGCAGCTCTCCCAGTACAATGCCGTGGGCGATGTGGATCGGGCTTGTGAAAAGGTCATGGCCACAATGCTGGAGCAGTTAAAGGAACTGTACGATTATATCATTATCGACTGTGGATTGAAACATGAACTTCTTACTGTCAATGCCTTGGCGGCCTCGGACTACTGCATCGTTCCGGTCCAAGCTCATTTTCTGGCAAGCGAAGGGATCCCCGACGTGCTGGAATTGGTGAAGTCTGTCCAGGAGAAGTTCAATCCCAAGCTGAAAATCGCCGGCATTCTGCTTACCATGTACCAATCCAGACCCCAACTGTGCCAGAGCGTCAGGGCCAGCGTGGGCGAAGTGTACGGCGAGTCCTTCCATGTGTTCCAGCGGCCCATCGAATACTCCATTAAGGTAGCGGAGTGCCCGGCGGCGGGGCAGAGCATTTTTGAGTACGCCCCGAAAAACGCCGCCGCAGATTCCTACCGCAGTTTGGCGGAGGAGGTGCTGGCCCTTGGCTAAGCAGCCTATGGACGATCTGCTGAAGCGCCGTATGTCTGCCACCCAGCGGGCATCTGAACTCCAGGCCACGGACGAAGCCTACGCGAAGCTGTTCCGGGAAGCGCCGCCGGCGGCAAATGTCAGTATCTGCGATTTGCCGCTGGACAAGCTCTCATCCTTTTTTACCGCAGATATTGGCTTTAAGCCCTACACCCCTTACCAGCTTCGCGCCTTTGCCGACCAGCTCCAGGAAGAAGGGCTGATGGTACGGATCATCGTGCGGCCCATCCCGGAGACAGATTGCTATGAAATTTTGGCAGGGCACAACCGTACCGCCGCCGCCCGGCTGGCCGGGTGGGCCACTATTCCCGCCGAGGTCGTGGAAGCGGATGACGCGCGGGCAATCGTCATCGCCACCTCCACCAACCTGATCCAGCGGCAGAACCTGTCCATTATTGAACGGGGCAAGGCATATAAGGCGCTGCTGGACGCCAAGAACCGCCATGGGCAATGGTATGCGGATGGCAATGAAACTTTTGGCGAGAATCGCCAAAAGTTTGACGGGAACGAACACTTGAAGTCTGATGGCAGCCTAAGATATAACGCACGGAAGCTGGTGGCCGAGTTCTTCAATGTCACCGAGTATGAGATCCGCAAAGCCATCAAGCTGACATACCTGATCCCGGAATTGGCCGACATCATGGAGCGCACACCCAAGCAGCTGAACCTGGCCTGCGCTGACATGATGGCGGACTATGATCCGGAGTCCCAGCAGGCGTTCATCGAAATGTGCTCTATTGAGGGCTGCCCGATCAATAAGGCTGCTATGAAGCACATCGCTTCCAAGTGCCCGCCCCCTTCCGCCAATCGCCAAGATATGTACGCGGCGTGGCGGGAGGCACAGGCTCAAGCGGAGAAGCGGCTCGCCGCCCCGCCCAAGAAGATATCTTTTAATCGGAAGCAGTTCGCCCCCTACCTGGACGGACACAGCGACAAAGAGATTGAGGCCCTGTTCCTGGAGTTCTTGCGGGAGCGGGTCGGCTGAACCGAATATTTTAAGAAGGCTTGGCGCCGCGCTGCGGCGTCAGGCTTTTCTTATGCCCTGGAGGTGGCCCCGTGCGTATCCCAATCCATGAAATCAAGATAAATCCTGGGCGGCGAGAGACTGCGCCGGGCAGCGTCCGGGAGCTGGCGGACAGCATCGCCGAGATTGGCCTGCTCAACCCCATCACCGTGGATCGGGGGCACACCCTCATCGCCGGACTTCACCGGCTGGAGGCCACCAAGCTGCTGGGATGGAGAGAGATCGAGTGCGTTGTCAGCGAGTTGGAGGGCCTGCGGGCCGAGTTGGCGGAGATTGACGAGAACTTTGTCCGCAGTGACCTGACGGCCCTTGAGTTCGGAGAGCTGCTTCTGCGGCGGAAGGAGCTTTATGAAGCCCTTCACCCGCAGACTGTCCAGACTAACCTGGGCGGCCCCTTTCGCGGCAACCAGCACCAGGAGGTCAGCGACAAAATGACGCAGACCACAAAATCCTTTGCCCAGGACACCGCTGAAAAGCTGGGCGTTGGCCGTCGGACAGTGGAGCGCCAGGTGCAGATCGCCAAGAGGCTCACCCCGGAGACCAAAAGCATCCTCCGGGGCGCGGAAGCGCCGGTCACCCGAAAGGAGGCCCTGGCCCTCTCCCGGCTGGAGCCCGGCTCCCAAGCAAAGGCCGCCGCCCTGCTGGCCGCCGGGGAGATCCGATCGGTGGAGGAATATGCTCCTCCGGTTCGGGCGGGGCCCGCCGCCCATCCCGCTCCTGCCCCGTCCCCGGAGGCCCTCGCGGAAGAAGCGGCGGGGTTCGCCCAGATACTCCGGCGGGTATCTGAACAATGCCGCCCGGAAGCCTTTGTCCGGCTGCCGCCAGCGCAGGCCAACGCCCTCCGGCGGCAGATGGCCAGTGCGCGGGACGCGGTAGAGAAATTTGAAAAGTTACTGGAGATGATCCCGAAATGAGAAGCAATCGACCCACCCATAGCCCCTTCGACGGCGCGGCCCTGGACCGCCTGCGCCGCATGGGGCTGGCCGCGGCGGACGAATCGGTGGAGCGGGACGCCATGGCGGTGTTCTGCTGCATCTTCGCCGGGCAGTTCTACGACGACCTGTGCGACTACCACCAGGACGACGCCCAGGCCGTCAAGGCGGCCATCATGCCCCTGGTGGACGGCGGGGACACCGGCGATCCCCACGGGAAATTCCTGATGATCTGCCTGCAATACGACAGCATCTACCGCGCCCTGCCCGACCCCGTTTGGTGGCTCAGCGGCAGTCCGGCCTTTGCCGAAGCCTTTGCGGACGGCTTTCTGGCCCACCTGAAGCGGCTGAACGAAAGCGAGGGATGCACACCATGAGCCAGGACAACGTGATTTACCTTGTCCCGCTCTCCCTGCGGGAGGCCAATGACTTCTTGGCAAAACACAGCCGTTCATACCGGCCCATGCGCGGCTGCAAGTTCTGCGTGGGCTGCGCCCTGGACGGAGAGCTGGCTGGCGCGGCCATCGCGGGCCGCTGCCGGGAGGACGGCCAAGCGGTGCAGATTGACCGCATTTACGCCACCGGGGGCCGCACCGCCTACGGGATGCTCTACGGCGCGGCGGCGAGGGCGGCCCAGGCCCTGGGCTACTGGCGGATCATCGCCTTTCTGCCAGAGGGCAGGCCGGACTCCGCCCTGCGGGCGGCGGGATGGCGGCGCATGGAGCCGGCAGATGGCGGCGAAAAACAGCCATCCAATATCCTGTGCTATGAGCGGCGGCTGATGGTGCGTCGGCGGTGGAGGAGGTGAGTACATGAAGGGTATCAAAGTCTACACGCCTCCCGAGCGGGCGGCCCCCGTGGCCCGGTTTATCGACGGCCTGGAGCCCCGGCTGCGGGAAAAGCTGATCCGCCAGCTCATTGAGCTGCCCCGCACGCCCCGCTCCGCCCTGCGGGAGCCCCATTTCAAGCATTTTACCTTAGAACGCTACCGCAACCTCTTTGAGCTGCGGGAGCGGGGGAAGGTACTGGTGCGGGTCATCTTCACCATCCAGGCAGATGGCGGAATCCTATTGCTCCATGGGTTTGTGAAGCGGCAGAGCCGGGACACTATGCAGGCCTTGGAGCAGTCCCTCAACATCCTGGCCCGGATCCAGAACCAGCCGGAGCTGGCGGTGGAATACATCGTGAAGGAGGAGCAGCGGTGAACCGGCATACGCCCATTCGCGGCCCCCCCACCGGGGAAGGCCCGGTTATCCCAGCACCCAATTCGATGAAAGGAGCATTTGAACCCAATGAAAAAGATTTGCCTTTGCCTGCTGCTGACGGCGGCGCTGACCATGAGCGCCAACGCCCTGGAGGTGCCCACCAGTACGGTGGTGCAGAACCTCAACGGCAGCCAGCAGGTGGTCAAGACCTATACCGTCTCCCCCGAGGTGGACGCCCGGACGCTGATCGAGGAGCCCTTCCAGCTGGAGGGCTTTCTCTATACCTATGCGGATATCGTGAAGGAGGAAAACCTGGTGTCCGAGCGGCAGATCCACACCGAGACGGTGACGGTGGAGACGGCCAAGAAGAACCTGGATGTAATCCTGAAGGAGCTGGCTCCCACCATGGAGTATGGCGACGGCACCTGGGCGGGCACTCTGGCCCTGGATCACACCAGCATCAATACCCAGGCAGCGGGCTACACTACCGGCAGCAGCACGGTGACGGCCACCAAGACCATCGGTCCGCTGGATCGCAATGATATGTCCTACGTTCCGGCCACCACGGTGAAAAACGGGGTGACGCTGAACCTGTCCAGCGTGGAGTGGCAGGTCATCGGCGCCGAAGTGGTGGGGGACATGACGGCCCCCTGCTCCTATCAGGCGGTGGCCACCTACACAGGAAAAAGCTATTACAGCGCCGCCACCGGGTATGTCACCACCGCCAACTATGTGGGTGAGGTTACCCACGAGGGAGTGGAGAGCGTTACCTATCGGGTAACTTACCTGGGCGAGGAGCACCAGCCGGAGTCCAGCCCCGCCCCTACAGAGGAACAGCCCAACCTGTTCCAGCGGGTGGTGTCCTCCCCTAACTTTTTGCGCAACGTTTTGGGTGGTGCGGGGGCAATTACGGCAGTGGTGCTGACGGTACTGCTGATCCTGTCCCGCCGGGAGGTCAAGTCGCTGCGGACGGAGGACGGCGAGACAGATGACGAACAGGAGGAACGTGAAACATGAACAAGATGAGAAACCTGCTGGGGCTGGCCCTGGCGGCGGGGGCGGCGCTGTCCCTGACGGCCCCGGCCTTCGCCTCGGACTACAGCTTTTCCACCACCGCGCCCCAGGACTACTATGGCAGCACCAGCTATGAGGATGTCTACGGCACCCAGTACAATTACGGCGGCAGGAACGCCGTGGACTACGATGTGCCCGAGCTGGAGTATGGCCGGTTCAGCACCATCCAGGCGGGCATCATGGAGCGCACCATCCTGCCCGGGCTCCAGGGGGTGGTGTCCACGGTGGGCGATCCCGGCGGTTATGGGATCGGCGGCGGGGGCGGCGGCCCCCTCACCGAGCTGGTGATTGAGGGCGCCGGCACCGCTGTCACCCCCACCCCGCCCAGCGTTCAGCAGCCCGCCTACACCAGTGTCCAGGGCATGGCCTACAAAAACGGCAGCATCGGCACGGTGAAGATTCCCCGGCTGGGCCTCAGTGTGCCGGTGTGGGAGGGCGAGACCACCGCCAGCATGGCCAAGGGGCTGGGACACTACAGCTCCACCTCCGCATGGCTGGGAAATGTGGGGGTGGCGGGCCACAACCGGGGGGCCAAGTATAACATCGGCTCCATCAAAAACCTGGTGGCCGGCGACATCATCACCTACACCACCATTTACGGTACCCGCACCTATGAGGTTGTCATGGTAAAGACCATCGCCAACAACGACTGGAGCTATCTCCAGGGCACAGCGGACAACCGCATCACCCTCACCACCTGCCTGGAGAACCAGCCCACAAAAAGAATTTGCGTGCAGGCTGTGGAGAAAGGTTCCTAAAATCAGCTGAATTAACCGGATTTGAGGAGGTGGAAAGGCAAAACAATTTTATCGGCGCAGGGAATTCAAATAATCCTTTGACAACACCGCCGAATGGGGTTATGCTCGAATCAGAAAGAAATGGAAAAGGAGCGTGACACCATGAGGAAAAGGATGATGAGCGTTCTGCTGTGCACCGTGCTGGCCGTATCCCTGGCTGCCCCGGCGTTCGCGGCCTACCGGGACGTGCCCGCCAGCCACTGGGCGGCGGGGGATATCCAGTATGTGACCGAGCGGGGGCTGTTCAACGGCACCAGCCCCGATACCTTTGGCCCGTCCACCGAAATGAGCCGGGCCATGCTGGCCACGGTGCTGCACAGGTACGCCGGGAGCCCCGCAGTAAGCGGTTCTGCTCCCTATGTGGATGTGACAGTCGGAGCCTGGTATATGCCGGGCGTGATCTGGGCGTATCAGAATGGTGTCTTTCCCAGTGTGAATCTGTCCAGAACCTTGCTCTACCCAGATGAAAATGTCCGGCGGGCCGAGTTCTGCGTCATGCTCTATAACTTCGCCAAGTCTCTGGGGAAGGCCAACGACGATCCTTCCGTCATCACACAGGCCCCGTTCACCGACATGGCGTGGGACCGCTTTTCCATGGCGGGCTTTGGCCCCCTGTACAGCGAGGCGGAAGCGGCCATACTGGGC
Source organism: uncultured Oscillospiraceae bacterium (assembly GCA_910585265.1). Lineage (GTDB taxonomy): Bacteria > Bacillota > Clostridia > Oscillospirales > Oscillospiraceae > Enterenecus. The sequence continues at coordinate 7,930 of CAJUCA010000051.1, forward strand.
TGGGCCTGGCCCATGGGGATCATGGAAGGCACGTCGGCCACCACCATCAATCCTCTGGGCACCATCACCCGGGCGGAAGTGGCCGCCATGCTGGCCCGCTTTGACCGCAATATACTGGGCGGGACGGAGCCAACCGCGCCGGTCCTCCCCGAACCGGGCCCAGATCCAAGCCCTTTGCCCACTGACAACGGCTATACCACCGCCGATGGGAAACCGTTGACGGAGGAAAATGTGTGGGCCACTATTGTGGCGTTGAAAGAAATCTATCCAACTAATACGCCCTATGGAGCACCATATGTTCCCAATAATCCGCTGGATCGCCCCTACAGCAACTGTGATGCCTGTGCTGGTTGGGCTATGAAGTGTTCTGATGCCGCATTTGGTGACTTGCCTTGGCGGAGGGTAAACAATCCTCATTGGGAAGACATCCGAACTGGCGATTTGGTCCAGTTTAGGAATACCCCAGGCGGACACGTGGTTGTTGTGCTTGAAAAAACAGACGAGTATATCAAAGTTACTGAAAGTGGAATCCATAACAAAGCTATTTGGGGTGGGCAGTATTTCAAATGGTGGCTTGAGAAACAGCCAGACTATGCAATCCAAACACGTTATCCTGAGTAAACAATAATATCTAATGCTGAAGGGCCGGACTGCTTTTGCAGCCCGGCCTCTGCTATCCAAGGAGGAATCATTTTGAAAAGTAAATTTGCTAACCGCGCCCTGTCCTTGCTTCTGGCTTTGGTATGTATCCTGGGTATCCTACCTCTTTCCGCCTTCGCGGCCACGGGGCTGTCCAGTGCCCCCGGCTCCATCACGCAGAAGTCCTCGGACTACATGAAGATTGGCGGCCAAACCGTCCGCTACAAAGCCGCCAGCAGCATCATAAATAATGTGGGCCTTCCGTATGTGTTTGATGAGCAGGTGGATGTACCAAACTTCGGCACGACCCGCGCCCTGTGCGCCTATCAAAAGGGCACCCTGGGTCCCGCCGCAAACGGCCAGAAGTGGAACTTCCAGAGTGAAGTGGACAACACCTCGCTGCGGGTGCTGCTCACCTACGTCTACTCCCACACCTATGGCAACTTCACAGATGCCGGCAATGCCCGCGGACTGGAGACCTGGACGCAGTATTGGTCCGACATATGGTTCCTTGTCGCACAGGCGGGAAGCTGGCTCTATGAACACGGGGTCATCCTGGATGTGAACAGCAACCGGGAGGGCTTCATCGAGCAGATGGCGGAGGAGTTCGTGGCCGCCATGAAGCTGTATCATGACACCTATGGGCAGTCCTCCTGGATCAAAGATTGGAGCAAAATTGGGACGCACAGCATCATTGACAGCTCCGATGGCGGCAAAACGGGATACTCTGCCTACGACTACATCAAAACCGGCGTGGATCTAGTACTGGATCACCCCGAGTATTACTACAGATACCACCTGTGGCAGTATGATTGGGATAAATCGCAGCCGTGGAAGCTGGTGGGTCAGTCCGGCACCCCCATGCAGCGTCTGCTTATCGCTGTGCCGGGCGAAGGGCAAGAAGACCTAACCGTGCAAATAACGATCAAGAAGCTGGAGGCTGGTACTAATAAGCCGTTATCCGGTGTTACTTTCAAAATTGAGAGCGCTGATGGATCTGGGGATTTTTCCGTAACTCGGGACACTGGCCCCGACGGTACTATTACGTTAACTCAGACAGCAGATGGTCTTGCCCCGGGCCAGTACCTCATCACCGAGGAGGCCGTTCCGGAAGGCTATGTAGCCCAGACCACCTCCCAAACCGTAACGGTGATGCCCAACGCCTCTGTGGCCAACACCTTCACCTTCTATAATGAGCCGGAGGGCCCCGGCACCCCCAACTCCGGCACCGGTTCCATTCGGAAAGTTGACGCGGACAACCCCACCGTGGGCATCCCCGGCGCGATCATCCGCATCACCAGCGTCAAGCTGGACGATGGCGGCAGCTTCTTCGGGGAATATGTGACCAAGGACGGCGGGTATATCCTCAAAGAGGACCTGGATTTTTCCGATCTTCCCAAAGGCAGCTATCTCGCCGAGGAGATCACCCCGCCGGAGGGATTCATCCTCAGCTCCGACACCAGTAAAGTCAAGCAGCCCTTCGTCTGGGACGGGGAACACGACGTGTCCCTTGTCTTTGAGAATTCCAGCAAGGTTAAGATTCAACTGAAGAAAGTGGATGAGAGCAGTAGCCCCCTCCCGGGAGCTGTTTTTTTGATCCTCCGGGACGGCCAGATCATCGGCACCGAGGAAACCCAGGCGGACGGCACTATCACGGTGTCCAATGTGGTGGAGGGCCACTATGAGTTTGTTGAGGTGGCGGCCCCGGAAGGCATGGACTGCGACAAAACCCCCATTGGCGTCTATGTGGACGCCGAGGATCTCCAGGGGGAGCAGACCATCGTGGTCACCAAGATGAACCATCACAAAAGGTCTTTGACCATCCAGAAGCGAGACGCGGAGAGCGGCGATCCCATCCCCAACACCTCTTTCCACATCCGGGGCGTGAACATCGGCTACGAGAACGATGTGGTCACCGGGGCGGACGGCAAAGTCGTGCTGGAGGCCCTGCCGAGTGGGTGCTACGAAATTGAGGAGACGGCGGTGCCCTCCCCCTGGATCATGGATACCAACAACCGCAAAACCGTGTGGATCGACGCCGCCAAGGACAAGGATATCGTGGTGGACTTCGTCAACTCCACCCTGCCGGGCCTGCGCCTTGTGAAGCGGGACGCCCAGACGGGCGAGTTCGTCAGGGGCGTTACCTTCAAGATCGAGGAGGTGGACGGCGGCTTTACCGACCAGCGGCAGACTGGGCCCGATGGGGTCATTTTCTGGGAGAACCTCCGGCCCGGCGCATACAAGGTTTTCGAGGTGGAACCGGCCCCCAATTATGTCCATGACGACACGGTGCACATCGTCCAGTTGGAGGAAAACCGCACCACCACCCTGGAGCTCACCAATATCATCAAGCCTACCCTCAAAATTTTGAAGGTGGACAGCATCACAAAGAGCCCCATCGCCAATGTCAAGTTCCAGATATGGCGCGGGTCGGATGATACCATCACCGGCGAACTCAACGACCTGGGCGTGTTCTACACCAACGAGGCTGGCGAGATCATCCTGGAGCACATCGACACCGGATGGTACCGCATCCGCGAATTGGAGAGCGCCCCCGGTTTCACTATCAAAGCGCCTGATACGCAGGATATTTACCTGAAAGCCGGCGAAACCCACGAGGTTCAGTTCGAAAATGTGCCCAAAAACGCGATCGTGGTCGAGAAGTACGATTCCGTCAGCCATGAGCCGCTGAGCGGCGTCACCTTCCAGCTGCGCTGGCTGGGCGGCACATCGGGCACGGGCGGCACCATCATCGGGCAGAAGAAAACCGGTCCCAATGGAACGTGTATGTGGACAGGACTCAACCCAGGCACCTACCTCGTGGAGGAGATCGATCCCGGGGACAATTATACCATCCTCCAGTCCTCCGAGACGGTGTTCCTGGCGGACAGCGGCGAGCAGTCTGTGGTCACCGTCCGCTTTGAAAACGCGCCGGACGGCTCCCTCCTGATCCGCAAGGTGTGCGCCACAAATCCCAGCGTCACCCTGCAAAACGCCGAGTTCAAGGTGACCTACTCCGACGGTTCCGTCATCGGCGACAGCAACGGCATTTTCCGTTCGGACGAAAACGGAGAGGTGCGCATCGACGGCCTGAAGCCCGACAAAACCGTGATCGTCACCGAGGTGACCGCCCCTCCTGGTTTCATCAAGGATACCCAATCGCAAACCATTCAGATTAAAGCGGGCAAAACCGTCACCCTCACCTTCAAAAACCAGCCCAAGGGAAATTTGATCATCCAGAAACGGGATTCCGCCACGAACAAACCGCTGGCCGGCGCGGAGTTCCGCATCACCACCGCCGCTGGCTGCGAGGTGGGGCTGGACGGCGTGATCGGCACCAGCACCCTGACCTCTAACGGCATTTTCACCACCGACGCCCAGGGGGAAATCAGGATCACCAATCTTGCGCCGGGCGCCTATGTCATTTCTGAGATCAAGGCCCCGGACGGCGGGTACGTCATCGACACGCCCTCCACCAACGTGGTCATTGGCACCGGCGGCGACACCCAGACGGTGGTCATCAAAAATTCCAAAGCCGGTTCGCTGGTCATCGTGAAGCAGAGCTCCCTGGATGGGAAGCCGCTGGAAGGCGTGGAATTTAAGGTCACCACCTCCACCGGCGAGTTCGTCCCCGACGCCAACGGCCAGATCAGCTCCAACGGCCTCTATTACACGGATAAGGACGGCAAAATTACCATCAACGGGGTAGTGGGTACGCTGGTAGTGACGGAGACCCGCAGCATCCCCGGCTACTCCATCGACCCCAACACCAAGACCCAGACGGTGGTGGTCAACCCCAACGACACCCAAACGCTGCGGTTCTACAACACCCCGTCTACCACCCTCGTGATCGAGAAGTACATCGAAGGCACCACCACCCCCATCAAGGGCGTGACCTTCTTAGTCACCGATTCCAGCGGTGCGGTCATCGGAAATTCCAACGGTGAGTTCATCACCGATGAGAACGGCCGCATCGTGCTGGAGGGCCTGGAGCCTGGTACCACCGTCACCGCGAAGGAGATCAAGACGGTGGAAGGGTTCGTGCTGGACGGCACGCCCAAGTCCATCAAGATCAAGGCCGGCGAGGTGCAGACGCTCCGCTTCTATAACCAAAAGCAGGGCGGCATCGTCATCAAAAAGCTGGATTCCGTCACGAAAAAGCCGCTCAGTGGGGTTCAATTCCAGTTGACCTACGCGGACGGCTCCTACGTGGACGCGGACAACGGCCATCTGTCCTCCAAGGGTCTCTACACCACGGACGCCAATGGTGAGATCCGTCTCACCGGCATCGTGGGCACGCTGGTCATTTCCGAGGTGAAACCGCTGGATGGTTATGTGGTCGATCCCGCCACCCAGAACCAGACCGTGCAGGTGAACGCCGCCGACACCCAGTACATCACGGTGTATAACACCCCCATCGGCGGTGCTGAGATCATCAAGGTGGATGCCGCCGATAAGACCAAGCGCCTGGGCGGCGTCACCTTCGAGATTCGGAAGATGGACGGCGGCCTGGTGCAGACCGTGACCACCGGCAGCGATGGCCGGGTGCACGTCAAGCTGGACGCCGGGGACTACTACGTCCTGGAGACCGAGGCCAAGTCTGGGTACAAGCTGGACCCCACGCCCCACTATTTCACAGTGCAGGACGGCAAGACCGCCAGCGTGACCATCACCAACGAGGCCTTCAGCGGTATCATCCTCCACAAGATCAATTCCGTCACAAAAGAGGGGATATACGGGGTAAAGTTCCTGGTCTACGACCAGAATAAGAATCCCATCGGCGAGTACACCACCGATGACCAGGGCTACATCTACATCGACGATCTCACCGTGAAGGGGAAGGGCCGGCTGTATATCCGCGAACTGGAGGCCGCCCAGGGCTATGAGCTGGACAAGGAGTACAAGACCGTTTATGTCCAGCCGGGCAAAACCATCGAGATCGAGTGGGAGAACACCCCCATCACGGGCCAGTTCCAGATCCGCAAGTACGCCGCCGAGTACAACGAGGTCACCGGCACCCCGGCGGGCGCTCCCTTGAAGGGCGCGGTGTATGAAATCAGCGAGGCCCGGTCCGGCAAAGTGGTGGACTACATCACTACGGATGCTCGGGGCGTGGCGGCGTCCAAGCCTCTGCCCCTGGGCCGTTACCTTATCAAAGAGGTCACCGCGCCGCCCTACTGGCAGCTCAGCGGCACCACCTTCGACGAAACCTTGGAGTATTCCGGCCAGATCATCAAGCTGTCCGACTACGACAAGCCCTCCAACCTGGGGGTGACCATCACCAAGCGGGGCAATGCCCAGGTGCTGGCGGGCAGCCAGATGCGGTACGACATCACGGTGGCCAACACCAGCAATGTGGCGCTTTCGGAATTTTACTGGCATGATCGGATTCCCACCGACGCTGTGCGCGGCACGGTGCTGACCACCGGCACCTACAGCGCCCGGCTTAACTACCGGGTGTTGTACAAGACCAACTACCGCTCCGGCTACCAGGTGCTGGCGTCCAACCTGCTCACCAGCAGCAACTATTCGTTCAGCCTGAACGCCATCCCCATGCAGGCCGGGGAGTATGTCACCGATGTCTACTTCGACTTTGGCCGCGTTCCCGTGGGCTTCCAGTCCACCACCGGCCCGACGCTGACGGTACAGGTGCTGGGCACACTGGCTGACAACTATCAGATCGTCAACCGGGCCGACGTGGGCGGCAAGTACCAGGGCACCTGGCAGACCGCCCAGGCCACCTGGCTCACCATCGTGCGCAGGCTGGGGCCTGTGCCCACCCTGCCCCAGACGGGGTATTGACGCAAACAGTGGGGCGGCTCCGAAAGGGGCTGCCCCCTGCTTACTGATGGATCAGTGCCCAGAATTTATCATCATGATGATGAATTTGTGGAGCTGTTCCATAAACAAGCCGCTTTCATTTAGTTCTGCCACGATCCGTTCTGCCCGCTCCAGTGTAGGCTCGTTTGGAATGGCCTGCATATGAAGCGGTATCAGAAAACCACTGATTGTACCGCCGACCGGCCTTGCCCAGACATTTGCCATAACTGTGTCCTGATCATTCGGGTTTATCCAATGCTCCACCACGATTTCCATGATCATCCGGCTGTCGATTTGCAGCGCGGTGGCGGGCAGTTTGAACTTAAAGCAGCAGATCTCCTCAATCGCTGTCTCCACAGCGTCGGGATACGGCTCAGAAGGTTCGCTTCCTGCCTGCCCATTCATACGGGCCGTGAATTCTTCCCGCTCTACTTCATTTGCGGAACGAACCGCACTTTTCCCACAGTCCGGGCACTGGTCCGGCTCGGTGGACCGGCTGAAAAGGAACCCGCAGTTATCACAAGCATAAATCATTTCAATCACCGAATCAATCATACCAAAACGTGGGCTGGATTTCAACCCTGCGGGGGAAATGAATGAACGGCTGCCGCTTTAGCTGTTGCGTATTTCCTCTCCATCAAGCCGCAGAGAAGCGCAAAACGCTCTCAGCACCTCCAAGCTCATGGTCCTGTTCTGGATGGGGAGGGAACTCCAGACGATATTCTGACTTACAGCACCTCATAGCCGATTGGACGCCAGTGTGACTCTATCTGAACGGATGCCCCGGCCCTCTCCTGCTCATAGTCCTCAGCCGAAATTCGATAGGTGGCATAAAAGCGCGTATCGCCGCATCTGCATTTCAGTCGTACAAAATACTGGTCAGGCGTATATGAAGTGCGCGGTACGAGGCGCATTGATTTCTCAGCAAAAACAGGGTGCATCGTGACATCGGTATCCGCGTCAACTTTTTCATATTGATCCAAAATACCTACCGTCGGTCGATGCCGGGCAAAGAATCGGGACACCCGAATATGTCTGATCGCACTGCTGAACAAAAAGCGGATAAAAGAAACCAGCGCGACTACCGCAAAGGCAACCAAGATGAGGTCGAATAGATCAAGTTTGAAAGGCCTTCCCATTCAAGCACCCCACTGACTATAGCTATAGTAACTTTTATTCTATCACATCCATGGTCACGATTCAAGTAAGGAGATGTTATTTATCCGCATTCAATATGAATCTACATACCCCGCCCTGGACCGAACCGCGTTCCTCATCGAGCGCACCTGTGTGCCCAGGTATTATCCCCCGGCCTACTGCGCCGAGGCCGCCCAGCTGCTGTCCATGCTGGAGGCGGCGCGGCAGAAAAGCAGCCCGCAGGAACGCCCTGATTAACCCTTTTTCCGTTTCGGGGCCACGCTGTCATAGCTCAGCTCCAGCAGCGGGTAGATCTGCTCGTCCGGCACGGTATCGTCCAGCAGCACGGAGATCCAAGAGCTTTTGCTCATATGGTACGCCGGAAGAAAACCGTCCTGGGCCAGCAGGGAGCCCACCATCAGCGGGCCGCATTTCAAATCCATGATATCGGCGGTTCCGTCCCCCGGGAGATCCAGGCTTTTCCGGGCCACGTCCAGGATGACGGCGAACCACTTCCGGCTGGTGCTCTGGCGGAACACGGCGTAATTGGGATACCGCGCCCAGAGATGTTCCGGCTCCGCTGCGTACCGCTCCTGGATATATTGCGCCATGCGCTCCCGCTGTGCCATATGAACACCTCCGCCGCATTTATTTATCCCATTATACCAAATCACACGCCGCCCTTCAAGGACGGCCGTAAAGGAGAATCTCATGCAACCCAAAGAAAACTTCTGGGGCCGTCTGTGCCCCAAGCTCCCCCGCGTTTACGTCCGCACCATGACGGCAATTCTGCTCTGCGCGGCCCTGGCCCTCCCGGCCATGGCCACCAATGCCGCCGGAAACGATATGTGGACGGTGGCCCAGAACATCATCGTGGACGTGTATAACCACATCGCCGGCATCAGCACCGCCCTGGCCGGGCTCATGTCCGCCATCGCGGTCATCGGCGTGAAGCTGTCGGGCAACCAGCACAAGTCGGACCAGGCCTGGGACTGGCTCAAGCGCATCTGGGTGGCCTGGGCCGTCATCAACGGCATCGGGGCCTTCATCGCCTACATCACGCCCCAGTTCTCCGGCTTCAACACCCTGACGCCGTGACGCCATGCTGGAACTGATTTTTCGCGGCTTCTTCGAGTGGATCTACAGCCTGATTGTGGAGATGTGGGGGTTCATCGCCGGAGGGCTGCTGGATATCATGGGGCTGGACTTCGCCTACCTCCAATCCCACATCCCCATCATGGACGACATGGCCCAGGTGCTTCTGGCGGCGGGCTGGGCCCTGCTGCTGGGGAACCTGGTGTTCCAGGCGCTGAAAAGCATGGCGGCGGGGCTGGGCTTTGAGGGGGAGGACCCCAGGCTGCTGTTTGCCCGCACCTTCGTATTTGCGTTCCTGCTGCTGGCAAGCCCCCAAATCTGCCGGATTGGTCTGGACCTCACCTCCAACATCATGGAGCTGCTAAGCATCCCGGACGCCACAAATGTGTCCCTGTTGGACGAGAGCATTTTCGGCACCCTCACCGCCTCCTGGGTCATGGCCATCATTTGCAGCGTCATCGTCATGTTCAAGGTACTGAAGCTGGTCATTGAGATTGCCGAGCGGTACGTCATCCTGGCAATGCTTACCCTCACCGCCCCGCTGGCCTTCGCCATGGGCGGCAGCAAAAACACTGCGGGTATTTTCACCGGCTGGTGCCGGATGTTCGGCTCCATGTGCCTGCTGATGGTCACCAACCTGGTGTGCTTCAAAATGCTGTTCTCGGTGGTGTCTACGGTGCCCTCTGGGTTTGACGTAATACCCTGGATGGTTCTGATTTTCGCCATCGTGAAGGTGGCCCACAAATCGGATGAGATCATCACCCGTATCGGCCTGAACCCGGCCCTCACCGGCGGGGGCGGCCGAACCCTGCTGGGCACGGTGGTGAACACGGCGGTGCGCACGGTGACAAGCCAGGCCACCAAAAGCGTGATGGGCCGCCTTGGCTTCGGGAGCGGCGCGTCCGCTTCCGGCACCCGCTCCGGCGGCGGGTTCGGCGGTTTCCAGCTCGGCTCCCGGTTCTCGGCCGGCGGAGGTGGACGGTTTGGCGGCACCCGCAGCGGAGGCCGCTCCAGCGGCGGCCAGACCTCCGGGAATGGGGTGCAGGGCGGCGGACGGGGTGGGGGCCGTTCCAGCAGCAGTCAGACTTCCGGGAACGGTTCCCAGAACTTTGGCGGAACCCGGGGCGGCGGAAGGTACACGTATCAAAGCACCGCCCAGCAGGCAGACACCCGGCAGGAAAATACGGCCCAGACCTCCGCCCATGCCGGCAATACCGGCACCGCTTCGTCCAATACCCCGCGCGGCGGCGGGCGGCCCCAGCAGGGGCGGAGAAGCTCCGTACCGCCCGGGGGCCAGAGGCCCCGCAGCTATGTGCCGCCCTCCGGCGGTGGGCAGACCGCGCCGAAACAGGGTGGGACAAGCCCCTCCCAACAGGGCGGCGGCTCCCGGCCCGGCTCGATGGGGACAACACCCAAAAGCGGTGTTTCCCGTCCCGGCGGGGCAGGAACGGTGCCAACATCCACCCGGCCGAGGCAGCCCAACAGCCCGCAGTCCGGCGCGGCAGGAACCGGGGCGGCCCGCTCCACCCACAGCGCCACGCAGACTGCGGGCGGGAGCACGGTGAACAACACCAGCCGGACCTCCGCCCAGACCACAGTTACTGCGGAAGGGGGCAGGCCGGGCGGCTCCACCGCAAAAGCGCCCTCCGGCTCACCCCGTGCACCCCGTCCCGGCGGGCCCTCTGTTCCCAAATTCGGTGACAGGCCGGGCGGTACGTCCCAGCCCGGCAGCGCAGGAAGGCCCTCCCGCAGTACCCAGCGGCCTGACGGCTCCCCATCCCGGCCCAGCAAGAATACGGCTTCGACCTCCGCCGCACCTCCGGCAGGGGCCACAGCCCCCAATCCGGCTCCGCAGGAACGCAGCCACAGTTCTGGGCGCAGCCCCGGCGGCGGCGCATCTTCCAGACCGGCCCGGCAGGAAGGGCGCAGATCTCCCGCGTCCGCATCGTCCCCGGTGAAGGGCGGTGCCCCCAGTGTCCGCCCCGGCGGCGCAGGAACCGCGCCCACCGGCAAACAGGCGGCGGGGCAATCCCATACGGCCAAGGCCCGGACGGCGCGGGCGAAGCCTGCCCACCGGCCCCCGCCCAACAGGAGAGGGGGGAACGGCCGTGGATGAAAACCATCGCCGGAGCGGTGAAGCGGCCAGGGCGGCGGCTCATATCCTCACCGCCCTGGCCGCCACCGGGGCCAAGGGCGCGGCCCTGGCCGCCGCCCAGGAGGCCGCACCCTTCCTTATTAAAATAGCGGCGGGCCTGCTGGTTCTCCTGCTGCTCATCCCCATGCTGGTGTTCACCGCCCTGCCCAATATGTTCTTTGGGTATGAGAACTCCAACGCCGAGGAAGTCACCCGCATGACCCAGCAGGCCCTGGCCCTGGGCGGCGTCTACATCAGCCTGGAGGATTTCGAGAACACCCAGGTGGATTCCATCGTCACCAGCATCATCGCGGAGTACGAAGCGGACGGCATTGAGATCGACGAGGTGAGGATCGACAGCGTATTTGATGAAAACGACCTGGCCTGGCTCATCGCCATCAACTCGGCGGCCTACCAACAGGATTTAGACGCCATGAGCGCCCAGGATATCCGCACCTTCTGCACCTCCCGGCTCACCCACGAATACTCCCTGCTGGAGGGCGAGAAAAACGTGCTGAAGGTGACGGTGAAGCACCTGGGCCCGGACAAGCTCATGGAAAACCTGGGCTTTGACGAGGAGGGCCGCACCTGGGCCGGGGCCATCTACGAGGTGCTGTCCGAGAGCAACGCCCTTGAGGAGTACGCCCCTTATTTTGAACAGTACCGTCCCAGCTACGGCGGCGAGCCCGGTCCCGGAAACTCCGGGGGCGAACACGGCCCCAACTACGGCAACGGCATCGACCTGTCCCGATTTGTCAGCCCCGGCACAAAAAACAACAAGGATCTGGCCTGCTACGCCATCCAGGCGTGGGAGAACAACTGGGGCTATGTCTGGGGCACCTACGGCAATGTGCTGACGGAATCCCTGCTGGCCTACAAAATCCAGCAGTACCCGGACTGGGTGGGCCAGAACGCGGGCTTTATCCGCTCCCACTGGCTGAACCGCCGCTGTACAGACTGCGTGGGTCTCATCAAAGGCTACGGCTGGCTGGACGCCTCCACCGGGGCCATCCGCTACGGAACCAACGGAATGCCGGACTATGGGGCCAACACCATGTACCGGGCCGCCACCCAGGCGGGGGTGTCCGGGCGGGATCACGGCCCCATCAGCACCATGCCGGAGATCGTGGGCCTTGCCGTCCACATGAACGGCCACATCGGGGTGTACATCGGCAACGGCTACGTGATTGAGGCCGCCAACACCTCCGTGGGGGTCATCAAGACCAGGCTGGCAGGGCGAGGCTGGACCGAGTGGTGTAAGCTCCCCTACATCGACTATTTGGAGTGAAGCATATGGAACATGAAACCAATCTGAGGACGCTGCGGCTGCGCCATGGGCTCCAGCTCACCGAGCTGTCTGAGGCGTCCTGGCTGTCCGATCAGTACATCAGCCGGGCGGAGTTGGGGCAGATCGCGGCTACGCCCCGTCTGGAAACACAGCTGGCCGATGCGGTGGAACAGGCGATCCTCCGGCGTGCCGCCGTCATCCGGGATATGAACCGGGATCTCCGGCGCTGCCGGGGCCGTCTGCTGGAGGTGAGCGGCGATGAATGAGACCTACCACATCCCCGCCAACTTCACCGACGCGGGCCGGGTGATGGGGCTGTTCGAGCTGCGGAACCTGGTGGAGGCGGTGCTCCTGGTGCTGCCGGTGCTGTATTTCTGCATGGTGCTGCTTCCCCTGGAGCTGACCGCCAAGATTACGGTGACGCTCATCATCATAGTCCCCCTGGGGGGCTTCGGGCTCATCGGCGTGCGGGACGACAGCCTCACCCGCTGGGTCGGCTCCTGGTGGCGCTGGCGAAAAAAACGCCGCCTTATGACTTACAGAGGAGGAAAAAACTAAATTATGGATTTGAAACAGTTATTGTTCGGCGGCGGGGCAAACGCCCCCGCCGCCGAGCCCTTTCGGGACAGCATCCAGGCGTGGCTCCCTGTGAAGAACATCGTGGGCGGGGTGGTGGTGACAAAGGACGGCCGCTTCGTCAAGATTCTGGAGGTGCTGCCGGTGAACATCTATTTGAAATCTCCCAATGACCGGGAGAACATCATTTCCAGCTACGCCGCGTGGTTGAAGATCGCTCCGGACGATTTGCAGATTGAGGCCCGCACCCTGCCCGCCGACACGGCGGACTATGTGGAGCGGATGAAGGAGTACGCCGCGACCGAGCCCAACCCGGCCTGCCGGGAGATGATCGAGGACAACATCGCCCAAATCGGCCAGGGGGTGGCCAGCGACGCCCTGCGGCACCGCTTCTTCCTCATCTTCCAGTACGAGGGACGGATGCACGCCAAAGGCCGCACCGTTGCCGCCATTGTCCAGCGGCTCAACGAGGAGGCGGACACTGCCCGGCGCTACCTGGACGGCTGCGAGCTGGAGGTGCTGGAGCCCAGCTTTATGGACGATTTCATTTTGAAGCTGCTGTACGAGATCATCAACAAGCGGACAGCCCGGCGGGTACAGCTCCCGGAGGGCGTGTTCGACATGACCACCGCCGTCCACGGCGTGTTTGAGGAGTGAGAAGTATGCAGAAGAAGAAAACGACCAAGGCCCCGCCCAAGCGGGCCAAGAAAAAGGCCGGCACCGCCGAACCCAAGCAGAATCCCATCAAGCGTTTGCTGTTCGGCGAGGAAAAAACGGACCTGTCCGGGCTGGAGGCGGGCTCCACCACCATCCTGGACATATTATCCCCCACCGCCATCGACACCAAGAGCCGGGACTGCATCCTGGTGGACGGGGTGTACCACGCCTACCTCTACGTGGCGGGCTACGGCTACTCCACCACCGTGGGCTCCTGCTGGCTGGCCCCCCTGGTGGAGGCCGGGGAGGGCGTCAGCCTCAGCTTCACGGTCAAGCGCCAGAGCAAGGAGAAGATCCTCTCGAAGATCTCCCAGACCACCATGGTGAACCGCTCCCGGATGCGGGACGTGGGGGACACACGCCAGGACTATGAGGAACTGGACAGTGCGATCAATTCCGGACTGTATTTGAAGGACGCCATGAACCGCCAGAACGAGGACTTCTACTATATGCACA
>CAJUCA010000052.1 GCA_910585265.1 uncultured Oscillospiraceae bacterium
ACATCCGGGCGTAGGAGGACAGGGACTCCACATACCGCCGCTGGCCCTCGGCGTACAGCGTCTCAAAGGCCAGGGAGGACTTGCCCGACCCGGACAGCCCGGTGAGCACCACCAGCTTGTCCCGGGGGATCTCCACGTCGATATTCTTCAGGTTGTTCTCGCGCGCGCCTTTGATGACGATCTTGTCCTGCATGGGTGTTCTCCTCGGTTTTCTTTAGATTTTGGCCCGGATATCAGGATAACGAAACACATTTTTAATGTCAAGCCCCAGTTTCACCAATTTTTTGGCGGCTTTGTCAACAGGGCCGCCGTCCCCGCCCCGATCAGGGCAGCACGGCGTTCCAGGGCTGGAGGATCAGCAGCCCTGCGCACACCAGCACCACCAGCAGCTCCCAGATCACCCCGGCGGTGAGCAGGAGCTTCACCGCCAGCAGGGCGTACCGCTTCCAGCCCTGGAAGCCGTCAATATACGCCTTGTCCAGCTTGCCCATGGCCTTCCACTTGTGCCGGGCGAACAGCAGCACCGCCAGGAAGCCCGCGTTGGCCGCCAGCAGCACCGCCGCCACCGTGGTCAGCGCGACGCCCAGCCAGGGCAGGATAAAGGCCAGGGCGATCATCACGATCCACACGGGCCACAGCAGGAAGATGAAAAACAGGGATACAAAGGCCATGATCAAACGCTCCTTTCAGTTGGGCCGCTCCTCCGGCCGGGGCGGGCGGGTGTGCCGCGCCAGATCCGGCCGGACCGCGCCGTATCTCTTGAAGTTTTCCCGGCCCTGCCGGAGGGTCATGCCGCCGTTCTCATCGCTGGGGCCGTCCTCGCCGGGGTCGAACACATCGTTCTCCCAGTAGCACACCGGGCAGATATAGGCGATGGCCTCCTCCTTGGGGACGGGAAGGGTGAGATACCCGCAGCAGGGGCAGGGGTAGATCCCGGCGGGCTCCGGCTGTTCCGCTTCATGCTCCGGCGCAAACCCGCACGCCTTCTCCTCGGGGAGAAAAAAGGGCTTTTCCCGCTCATCCACCGCCCGCCAGCTCCTTCTGCACGTACTTGGGCAGCTTGGACGCCACCAGCTCATAGGACATATCGCACAGATCCTTGAGCACGATGTCGGGCAGCTCCCCGTCCAGCAGCGCGGCGATCCACAGCTTCTTGTCGCAGTAGAAGCCGGGGAGAATCTCCGGGTACTGCTCCCGGAACGCCTCTCCCAGCCGGGGATCGCACTTCAAATTTACCAGGTCGTGGCCGTTATACCGCTCGTCCTTCATCCCCTTGGGGGAGCAGACGGCGGCGAACAGCTTGCCCCGCACCATGTAGCGGTGCCAGCCCCACTCGATCTTGAAGTCCTTCTCCGCCCCGGGCTTGTCCAGCAGATATTGATCCAGCCATTCATATTTCATTGGGCACCCTCCTTTTCCTCCGCAGTCAAACCGGCGGTGGTTCCGCCCACCAGGGCCAGCAGCTCCGCCGGGCTCAGCTCCACCTGATACCCCACCCTCCCGGCGGAGACGCAGATGGTCTCCAGCAGCTCCGCCGTCTCGTCAAACACCGTGGGAAAGGCCTTTTTCATCCCCACCGGGGAACAGCCCCCGTGGACGTACCCCGTCAGCGGCAGCAGCTCCCTGGCGGGCAGCATGGCGATGGACTTCTCCCCCACCGCCTTTGCCGCCTTTTTCAGATCCAGGGTGGCCGCCACGGGTATGCCGAACACGTAATACCCCCCGGAGGCCCCCTTCGCCACCAGGGTCTTGAACACCGTGTCCGGGTTTTGGCCCAGCAGGCGGGCCACGGTCACGCCGTCGGGGGCGGCGTCCCCCACGGGGTAGGCGTGGGGGGTGTAGGGGATCCTTTTCTGGTCCAGCACCCGCATGACGTTGGTTTTTTCCTCTTTTTGTTTGGACATTTATATTGCGCCATCCTTATAATAGCAGTCCTCCCGCCATTTTGCGGGGTTGTTGCCGATGTATTCCCAAATGCGCCAGTAATCTGCACCGTTGCGGATAATGTGATCGTGGTAGCTTTTCTGCCAGATAGAAAAACCAATCGTTTTGGTGATCGCTTCTTTCATGCCATGGACGATTTGCGGAATGGCGGGACGGTGTGTAGGGGCGCACATTGTGCGCCCGCCATCTTCTGCCAAGGTCAAAATCATGTGGATGTGATTTGGCATGATCACATATTTGTCAACGCAAACCCCTTTGTGGTATTCCGGTATTTGCAGAATGACGTGTTCCACCGTGCGTCCAACGTCCGAAAGCGTTACGTATGCGGGCGCACAATGTGCGCCCCTACATTCCTCCACAACCCTGCCCAGCAGTTCTGCCCGTTCTGCCACGCAAATTGTGATGAAATAGTAACCTGCCCGGCCATAATCATACCCTTGCAGCCGCATTTTCTTCCGCTGCCGCAGCTCCATGACAGGATCACTTCCCCCGCAGCTTGATGATCTGATCCCGCAGCGCAGCCGCCACCTCGAACTCCAGCATCTTGGCGGCCTCCTTCATCTGCTTCTCCAGGCTGGCGATGGCCTCCATCCGCTGGATCCTGGTCATCTGGGCCAGCTCCTTGTCGTTGTAATCCGGCTTCTCCTCGGCGGACAGGGCCATCAGCTCCCGCACCGCCTTCTTCACCGTCTTGGGCACGATGCCGTGGGCCTTGTTAAAGGCGTCCTGGATGGAACGGCGGCGTTCCGTCTCGTCCATGGCCCGGCGCATGGAGGGGGTGATGGCGTCGGCGTACAAAATCACCACGCCGTCGGCGTTCCGGGCCGCCCGCCCGATGGTCTGGATCAGGGATGTTTCCGAGCGCAGGAAGCCCTCCTTGTCCGCGTCCAGAATGGCTACCAGCGACACCTCCGGCAGGTCCAGCCCCTCCCGGAGCAGGTTGATGCCCACCAGCACGTCGAACGCCCCCAGCCGCAGGTCCCGGATGATCTCCATCCGCTCGATGGTGTCGATGTCGTGGTGCATATACCGCACCCGGATGCCCGCCCCCTTCAGGTAGTCCGTCAGGCTCTCCGCCATCTTCTTGGTGAGGGTGGTCACCAGCACCCGCTCGTCCCGGGCCGTGCGCTCCGTGATCTCCCCGATGAGGTCGTCGATCTGCCCCTCCACCGGGCGGACCTCCACCTTGGGGTCCAGCAGTCCGGTGGGCCGGATCACCTGCTCCACGATCTGCCCGGACCGCTCCCGCTCGTACTCCCCCGGCGTGGCGGAGACATACACCACCTGGTTCAGCCGCTTCTCAAACTCCTCAAATTTCAGCGGCCGGTTGTCGAAGGCGCAGGGCAGGCGGAAGCCGTACTCCACCAGGGTGGTTTTCCTGGCCCGGTCGCCGTTGAACATGGCCCGCACCTGGGGCAGGGTGGCGTGGCTCTCGTCGATGAACAGCACGAAGTCCCGGGGGAAGTAGTCCAGCAGGGTGTGGGGCGGCGAGCCCACCGGGCGGCCCTCGATCACCCGGGAATAGTTCTCAATGCCGGAGCAGTAGCCCAGCTCCTGCATCATCTCAATGTCGTACATGGTGCGCTGCTTGATCCGCTGGGCCTCGATGAGCTTGTTTTCCGACTCAAAGAGGGCCACCCGCTCCTCCATCTCCTTGTAGATGTGCTGGATGGCGGCGTCCATCTTCTCCTTGGGGGTGACGTAGTGGGTGGCGGGCCAGATGGGGATGTTGTTCAGCCGCCGGATGGGCGCGCCCGTCACCACGTTGATCTCGCTGAGCCGGTCGATCTCGTCCCCGAAGAACTCCACCCGGATGGCGGTGTCCTTCCAGTAGGCGGGCCAGATCTCCACCGTGTCCCCCCGCACCCGGAACATATTGCGCTCGAAGGCGATGTCGTTGCGCTCGTAGCGGATGGCCACCAGCTTTTTCAGCAGCTCCTCGATCTTGATCACCGTGCCCACCCGCAGGGCCACCATCATCTTGCCGTAGTCCTCCGGCTCGCCCAGGCCGTAGATGCAGGACACGGAGGACACCACGATCACGTCCCGCCGCTCCAGCAGGGAGGCGGTGGCGGACAGGCGCAGGCGGTCGATCTCCTCGTTCACCGAGGAATCCTTCTCGATGAAGGTGTCGGTGTGGGGGATATAGGCCTCCGGCTGGTAGTAGTCGTAGTAGGACACGAAATACTCCACCGCGTTGTGGGGGAAGAACTCCTTGAACTCGGCACACAGCTGGGCGGCCAGGGTCTTGTTGTGGGCCAGGATCAGGGTGGGCCGCTGGACGGACTCGATGACCTTCGCCATGGTGTAGGTCTTGCCCGACCCGGTGACCCCCAGCAGGGTCTGCTCGTCCAGGCCGTTCTCGATCCCCGCCGCCAGGGCGGCGATGGCCTCCGGCTGGTCGCCGCTGGGGGTGTATTCCGATATGACTTCAAATTTTGGCATAAGCGATTCCCCATTACTGTATCTCGTAATTCACCGGCGGCCAGCAGCGGGCCTGCGGCCCGCCGCCGCAAGTGCGGCGCACAAGCGTTTTGGCGCACGCCAAAACCTTGAAATGGACGGGCTTTGCCTGTCCATTTGAGTTAAATCCAGGGGCCCCCGCAAAAGCAGTGCTTTTGTGGGGAACCGCCGCTTGGGGTGTACTCGGACGCCACTTCAAATTTCGGCATGGCTGGCCCTCCCTCAATGATTTGTTCCTATTTTAGAACGAACGTTTTAATCTGTCAACCCCGAACTCTATTAAGAATGGATAAAACTTCATGCGTCCGGCTGGGGACGCATGAAGTTTTTCCCGATCACATCTGGAACACAATCCCCGCCAACGCCGCCAGGCCGATAAAGCAGACGGGGTGCAGCTTTTTCAGCGGCGAGAACTTCACCAGCACAAAAATGATTACCGCCAGGATAACCGCCGCCAAATTCAACTGGAAGGGCATCCCCTCCCAGGGCTGGCCGGGGGTGAGCAGGGCGATTTTCGCCACCTGGAGCAGCGCGGCGGTGATCAACGCCACCGACGCCGCCCGCAGGCCGTAGAACACCGCGTCCACCGCCTTGGACTGGCGGAACTTCTCCAGGAACCCGGCGATGATGAGGATGATCACCACCGAGGGGAAGACCAGCCCCACCGTGGCCACCACGCCCCCCACCACCCCGGCGGTATGGAAGCCCACATAGGTGGCCATATTCACCCCCATGGGGCCGGGGGTGGACTCGGAGATGGCGATCATGTTGGCCAGATCCCCCGCGCCGAACCAGCCGGTGCGCTCGCCTAAATCGGTGAGGAAGGGGATGGTGGCAAGGCCGCCCCCCACGGAGAACAGCCCCACCCGGCAGAACTCCAGAAACAGCTGAACCAGAACCATCACTTGAGCCCTCCCATCGCGGCGCGGACGCACAGGCCCGCCGCGCCCGCGGCGATCACCAGAAACACCGGGGACATCACAAAGCCCAACGCCGTACCCAGCCCCCCCTGGGGCAGGGAGAAGAAGGTGCCGTACCCCGCCAGCACCAGCACCACGGCGTAGATAATCCGGGTGGGCCAGTCGATGACGGCGTTTTTGAACAGCTTGATGACGCTGGACGCGATGAGCGCGACCACCCCCGCCCGGACGCCGTTGAAGGCGTGTACCACAAACTCCAGGTGCATGAAGTTTTGCAGGAAGGCGGCGATCACCATAATGATCACCAGGGACGGGAACACCAGCCCGAGGGTAGCCACCGCCCCCCCGGCGATGCCCGCCTGACCGCGGCCCACAAAGGTGGCGGTGTTCACGGCGATGATGCCGGGGGTGCACTGGCCCACGGCGTAGTAGTCCGCCAGCTCACCCTCGGTGGCCCATTGCTTGTTCTCCACCAGCTCCCGCTGGAGGATGGGCAGCATGGCATAGCCTCCGCCGAAGGTACACACCCCGATCCGGGCGAAGGTCAGGAACAGATCGACAAGCAGGTTCATTAACAATCACCTCGTAGGGGCGCGCATCGCGCGCCCGCTGGTTTTGAAGCAGGTCTTGCAGGCGGGCGCACCGTGCGCCCTACAGATTTTCCAACTCGTCTAACCACAGCCGTGCCACCGCGTCCGACGGCATCCGCCAATCTCCCCGGGGGGACAGGCTCACCGAGCCCACCTTCGGCCCGTCGGGCAGGCAGGACCGCTTGAACTGCTGGGCGAAGAAGCGGCGGTAGAAGTTTTTCAGCCACTTCAGCAGCGTCTCCCGGTCATACCGCCCCTCAAAGGCGCGGCTGGCAAGGCGGAGCACTTTACGGGGCGGGAAGCCCCAGCGGATGGCGTAGTACAGGTAAAAATCGTGCAGCTCGTAAGGCCCCACCAGATCCTCGGTGATCTGGGCGATCTCCCCGTCCTTGGGGGGGAGCAGCTCCGGGGAGACGGGGGTGTTCAAAATGTCCCGGAGAACCTCCCCGGCCCGTCCGCCCAGCCGCTCCGCCTCCCAGGCCGTCAGGTGGCGGACCAGCGTCTTGGGGATGGAGGCGTTGACGGCGTACATGGACATATGATCCCCGTTGTAGGTGGCCCAGCCCAGGGCCAGCTCGGACAGGTCCCCGGTGCCGATGACCAAGCCCCCCCGCTGGTTGGCAAGGTCCATCAGCACCTGGGTGCGCTCCCGGGCCTGGGCGTTCTCGAAGGTGACGGAGTGATCATCCCTGGACTGGCCGATGTCGGCGAAGTGCTGCTCCACGGCTTTGCCGATGTTCACCTCCAGGAAGTCCGTCCCCAGCTCCGCCGCCAGCAGCTCCGCGTTGGAGCGGGTGCGCCTGGTGGTGCCGAAGCAGGGCATGGTGACGGCTAAAATCCCCTTGCGGTCCCGGCCCAGCAGATCAAAGGCCTTGGCGGTGATGAGGACGGCCAGGGTGGAGTCCAGCCCGCCGGACAGGCCCACCACGGCGCAGGGGGCATTGGTGTGCTCCAGCCGCTTCTTGAGGCCCAGGGCGGCGATGGTGAGGATTTCCTCGCACCGCTCCCCCCGGCGGGATTCGTCCGTTGGGAGAAAGGGGGTGGGGGAGATGGGGCGGGTGAGGGGGGTGTCGGACACCTCCAAAGAAAACGTGCCGTCATTCACCCATCCAGTGCCGCAGGGGAATGTGTTAATCCGCCGCCGTTCATAGGCCAGCCGCTGCACATCGATCTCGCTGACCGTCAGCCCGGTGGCAAACCGATTTTCCGCCAGCATGGTGCCGTTTTCCGCGATCATGTTATGGCCGGAGAACACCAGATCGGTGGAGCTTTCTCCTTCTCCCGCGTCGGCGTAGACGTAGCCGCATATCAGCCGCGCCGACTGCCCGGTGACCAGCTGGCGGCGGTACTCCGCCTTGCCCGCCACCTCATCGCTGGCAGACAAATTCAAGATCACCGTGGCTTCATTTTGGGACAGCTTTACACTTGGAGGTTCAGCCGCCCATAGATCCTCGCAGATCTCCACTCCGATGATCAAATTGGGAATATTGCAGTCAAAAGTCTGTCCGGC
The DNA here is from genome assembly GCA_910585265.1 of uncultured Oscillospiraceae bacterium. Taxonomy (GTDB): domain Bacteria; phylum Bacillota; class Clostridia; order Oscillospirales; family Oscillospiraceae; genus Enterenecus. The sequence continues at coordinate 7,428 of CAJUCA010000052.1, forward strand.
ACACAGCAAGGGACGGTGCCCGCACAGGTCGGACACGTAGAAGTCCACCTCCCCACCGCAAACAAACCACCGCTGTTCATTAAACTCCCCATAATTTGGAATATGTGTCTTGGGGATCAGCCCTAAGATATCTCCCCTTTGAATTACAACGGCACAATTATACAATTTGTTTTCCGCCCGAATCGGCATACCCAGCGCAGTGAGCAGATCCAACTCCTTCGTCTCCTCCAAAATCCGCCCCAAGGCCCGCTCCGCCCCGTCCAGCAGGGTGGGCTGCAAAAACAGGTCCCCGCAGGTGTACCCGGTGACGCAAAGCTCCGGCAAGGCCAGCACCTTGACACCCTGCGCCGCCGCTTCCTTCATCAGGGCGATGATCTGCCCCGCGTTGTAGCCGCAGTCCGCCACCCGGATCTTGGGCGTGCCCGCTGCCACCTTCACAAAGCCGTCTCTCATCCGTCCGGCCTCCTCGCATTTGTTAGTCGGCGGTATTTTACCCCAAATCCGCGAAAAAAGCAACGGGGACGCTCCACAAAACTCCCAACGCTTTTTTGCGGAATTTATATCCTGTTCATTGATTTTTGGCGGAAAATAGTGTAAACTATATTGATTCACCAAATTTTATCCATAGGAGGCTGTTACTATGGCATTCACATTCGCCCAATATCAGGAGAGCGCAGATTACATTAAGGAAAAAATCGGGGGCTTTATCCCCAAGGTAGCCATGGTGTTAGGCTCCGGCCTGGGCTTTTTAGGCGACGTGGTGGAACATCCCACCGCCATCCCCTACGGCGAGATCCCCCACTTCAAGGCGTCCACCGCCCCCGGACACGCGGGCCGTCTGGTGTTCGGCACCCTGGCGGGCCGGAATGTGGCGGTCATGCAGGGCCGGATGCACCATTACGAGGGCTACGGCTACGACGAGGTGTCCTACGCCGTCCGCGTCCTGCGGCTGCTGGGCTGCGACACCCTCATCGTCACCAACGCCGCCGGGTGCGTGCGCACCGACTGGCAGGCCGGGGATCTGATGCTCATCACCGACCACATCAAGATGTTCTCCGAGTCCCCCCTCCGGGGGGCCAACCTGCCCGAGTTCGGCGTGCGCTTCCCCGACGCCTCCCACCTGTACACAGTCCGGCTTCAGGAGACGGCCCGGAGGGCGGCGGCGGAGCTGTCCATCCCCCTGCGGGAGGGAGTGTACTTCTACTGCTACGGCCCCCAGTACGAGACCCCGGCGGAGATCCGGGCGGTCCGCGCCCTGGGCGGGGACGCGGTGGGTATGTCCACCGCTCCGGAGGCCATCGTGGCGGGCCACTGCGGCATGGAGGTGCTGGGCTTCACCCTGCTGAGCAACATGGCCGCGGGCATCCTGGACCAGCCCCTGTCCGAGCAGGAGGTGCTGGACGCCGCCGCCGCGGCCAGGGACAAATTCTCCCGGCTGGTGCTGGCCTGCCTGGAAAAGCTGTAAAGGAGGGACGCCTGTCATGAAAACGCTGTTTACCAACGTCACCGCCCTGCTGATGGACGAGGCCTTTACCACCCTGCGGGACGGCTTTGTGGCGGTGGAGGGGACGGACATCTCCTACGTGGGCCCGGCCCGGCCCCAGGGCAGCTTTGACGAGACCATCGACTGCGCGGGCAAGGTGATGATGCCCGGCTTCGTCAACTGCCACACCCACATCCCCATGACCCTCATGCGGGGGTACGGCGGGGGGCACGACCTGCAAACCTGGCTCAACGACTATATCTTCCCCGCCGAGGCCAAGTGGGACGACAGGGCCATCGCCGCCGCCGCCGGGCTGGGGCTGGCGGAGATGATCGCCTCCGGCGTCACCTGCATCGCGGATATGTATATTGGCGCCGAGGTCATTGCCCGGCAGGTGATGGACGCGGGCATCTCCGCCAACCTGTCCGTGGGGGGGGTGTACTTCGGCGATCCGGCGGATTTCTCCCCGGATACCTGCGGCGACTGCGCGTACCAGAAAGCCGTCACCGAGGAGTGGCACAAGGCCGGGGACGGGCAGATCCTGGTGGACGCTTCCATCCACGGAGAATACACTTCTTCCGCCCCCCTGTGGCAGTGGATGGCGGACTACGCCCACGCCCACGGCCTGGGGATGCACGTGCATATCTCCGAAACGAAAAAGGAGCACGAGGACTGCAAGGCCCGCCACAAAGCCCGCCACAGCGGCCTCACCCCCATCCAGGTGCTGAACCAGTACGGCGTGTGGGACACCCGCTCCATCGCCGCCCACTGCGTCTACACCACCCCCGAGGACTGGGCCGTTATGGCCCGGAAGGGCGTGTCCTGCGTCCACAACCCCTACTCCAACCTGAAGCTGGGCTCGGGCATCGCCCCCATCCCCGCCATGGTCAGGGCCGGGGTGAACGTGGCCCTGGGCACCGACGGGGTCAGCTCCCACAACAGCACCGACCTGTTTGCCGACATGAAGCTGGCCGCCGTCCTCCACAACGGCGCGGCCCGGGACCCCATGGCCGTCACCGCCCGGCAGGCCCTGGAGATGGCCACCGTCAACGGGGCCCGCGCCCTGGGCCGGAACAGCGGGCGGATCGCGGCGGGCTGCACCGCCGACCTGATCCTGGTGGATTTCGACGTCCCCAACCTGATCCCCTGCCACGATGAGGCGGAAAATCTGGTGTTCTCCGCCCACGGCTCCAACGTGTGCATGAATATGGCCCGGGGCAAGGTCATATACCGGAATGGGGCCTTCCTGACCCTGGACCTGGACCGCATCAAGGCCGAGGTCCGGCAGTACGCCCTGCCCCTTATCTTCCAGTGACAGGAAAGGTCTGAGGATATGTCTGCATCCACCCCTAAAAAGAACTCGTTTTTCGGCGGCGCGGCCATTCTGACCGCCGGGATCGTCATCGTCAAGCTCATCGGCGCGCTGTATAAGGTGCCCCTGGGGAACATCCTCACCGACGCGGCCTTCGCCGACTTCAACACCGCCTACGACATCTATTCCCTGCTCATCGTCATCTCCACCGGCGGACTGCCGGTGGCCCTGTCCAAGATGGTGTCCGAGGCCAACGCCCTGGGCCGCACCAACCAGGTGAACAAGGTGTTCCACCTGGCCACCGTGGCCTTCTGCATCCTGGGCACCATCAGCTTCCTGATCATGGCGGTGTTCCCCCGGGAGCTGGCGGACGCCATGAAGAACAGCCAGGCCTACTGGAGCATCATGGCCCTGGCCCCGGCGGTGTTCTTCATCTGCCCCATGTCCGCCCTCCGGGGGTACTTCCAGGGCAGCTCCCTCATGACGCCCACCGCCATCTCCCAGATCATCGAGGCCATCTGCAAGCTGGTGATCGGCCTGATCCTGGCAAACGCCATCATGAAGGCGGGGAAGGACGAGTCCTTTGCGGCGGCGGGGGCCATTTTAGGCGTGTCCGTGGGGGTGGCCCTGGCTATGGTCTATATGTACTGGTGCTACCGGGGCCGGATAGCCCGCCAGAAGCCGGGCCGGGACGTGCCCGACAGCGGCAGGGAGATCCTCTCCACCCTGGCAAAGCTGGCTATCCCCATCACCGTGGGGGCGTCCATCATCGCCGCCACCAACATTCTGGACTCCGCCATCCTCATGGACCGGCTTCAGGAGGGGCTGGACATGACAGAGGACGCCGCCCGCACCCTCAAGGGCGTCTACAACAAGACCATGACCCTCTACAACCTGCCCGCCTCCTTTATGGTGCCCCTCACCTCCAGCGTGATCCCGGCGGTGTCCGCCGCCCGGGCGGTGCGCAACTACCGGCAGGGAGCCCAGATCAGCGAGACCACCCTGCGCACCACCGCCCTGCTGGCCTTCCCCGCCGGGGTGGGGCTGTTCGTCTTAGGCGAACCCATCATCCGCCTGCTCTACCCCTCCACCGACGTGGAGCTGGCGGGGTGGATGCTGTCCGTGCTGGGCATCGCCTCCATCGCCGTGTGCTTCATGCTGGTGAGCAATTCCATCATGCAGGCCCACAAGCTGGTGACCCTGCCCATGGCCACCACCCTCATCGGCTGTATCCTGAAGCTCATCGTGGGCTATTTCCTCATCGGCAATCCGGACATCAACATCCGGGGCGGAGCCATCAGCACCCTGGCCTGCTTCGGGATCATCACCCTGTTGGACCTGGTGATCATCAAGCTGGCCCTGCCCCGCTCCCTGAGCTACGCGCGGGTGTTCGCCAAGCCCGCGGCGGCAGCCGCCGCCATGGGCGCGACCGCCTGGGCGGTGAACGGCCTCACCGGACAGCTGCTGAAGTGGATCGACTCCCTGCTGAAGCGGGAGGTGCCCCTGTTCCTGGCGGTGGGGGAGGACGGTGCCCTGCTGCTGGACGAGGCGGGCAAGGCCATGCTGTCCTGGAAGGGGAACGCCCTGGCGGTGACGGCGGCCATCGGGGTGGCGGCCATCGTCTACTTCGCCCTGATCCTGCTGACCAAGGCCATCTCCAAGGAGGATTTGGCCCTGATGCCCAAGGGGGACAAGATCGCCCGCCTGCTGCGGATTCAGTGAGCCGCCTTCGTTTGAGTTCTGCATTTTTACAAAAACTGCAAGATTACGCGCAAAATATATTGCAATTCGGGTGACACTATGGTACACTGGACAAACAAGCCTTCTTACAATTTCCAGGATCTTCAAGAGATCGTGGGCATACTGCGCCATCCCGGCGGCTGCGCCTGGGATATGGAGCAGACCCACGCCTCCATCCGCCGCAATTTTCTGGAGGAGGCCTACGAGGTGGCGGAGGCCATCGACGAGGGCGACCCGGAACATTTGAAGGAGGAGCTGGGGGACGTGCTGCTCCAGGTGGTGTTCCACACCTCCATCGAGGAGGACGCGGGGCGGTTCGATCTGGACGCGGTGGCGGACGGCATCTGCAAAAAGCTGATCTACCGCCACCCCCACGTGTTCGGGGACGTGTCCGTCTCCTCCACCGGGGAAATCCTCTCCAACTGGGAGGAGCTGAAACAGAAGGAGAAGGGCCAGGCCACCCAGGCCGACGCGGTGGACGCGGTGGCCCGCTCCCTGCCCGCCCTGTGGCGGGCGGAGAAGATGAAGAAGAAGGCCGCCAAGGCCGGCTTCGACTGGCGGGACGTGTCCGGCGCGCTGGACAAGCTGTCCGAGGAGCTGGACGAGCTGCGCCGGGCCGCTCTGGAGGGGGACGGCGATCCCGTGGAGGAGCTGGGGGACGTGCTGTTCGCCGCCGTCTGCGTGGGCCGCTTTCTGGACGCCGACCCGGAGGACGCCCTCCACGCCGCCTGCGGCAAGTTTGCCGCCCGGTTCCGGAAAACGGAGGAGCTGGCCGCCGGACGGGGGCTCAGCCTGGACAAGCTGTCCGACGCCCAGCAGATCGCCCTCTGGCGGGAGGCCAAGGGGCAGGAACAGGCTTAACAGCGCAGCGCGCTTTAAGTATAGAGATGTTCAAAAGATTACAGGAGGAAACGTCATGAATAAAGCAGATCTGATCAACGCCGTGGCCGAAAAGACCGGCCTGTCCAAGAAGGACAGCGAGTCCGCCGTGGCGGCCGTAGTGGATGTGATCACCGAGTCCCTCGTCCAGGGCGACAAGGTACAGCTGGTGGGCTTCGGCTCCTTCGAGGTCAAGCAGCGCGCCGCCCGCCTGGGCCGCAACCCCAAGACCAAGGAGGAGCTGAAGATCCCCGCCTCCAAGGTGCCCGTGTTCAAGGCCGGCAAGGCCCTGAAAGACACGGTGGCCCAGTAATTAAACGAAACCCGGTGAGGCAGGGCACAGGCCCTGCCTCATTTTCTTTGATGGAGGTATCCTATGCGACTGGATAAATGGCTGAAGGTGTCCCGGCTCATCAAGCGGCGCACCGTAGCCAACGAGGCCTGCGACGCGGGCCGGGTGACCGCCAACGGCAGGCCGGTGAAGGCGTCCTACGATGTGAAGCCCGGGGACGTGCTGGAGCTGAAGTTCGGGGAAAAGCTCATCCGGGTGGAGGTGCTGTCCATTGCCGACATCGTGGGCAAGGCGGACGCGGACGCCATGTACAAGCAGCTCTGAGCGGGAGCGGGCAAAAGGCGGCGGCAGGTTGGTTGACCTGCCGCCGCCTTTGCGTTTCTCAGAGGATGCCGTCCTCCAGCTCCTCCGACCCCTTTTTCGCGTAATACTGCGCCTGGGCCTCCCAGAGGGCCTGGTACTTGCCCTCCGCCTCCACCAGGGCGTCGTGGTTCCCCTGCTGGACCACCTGCCCGTGGTCGAACACGGCGATCTCGTCGCAGAACCGGCAGGAGGACAGGCGGTGGCTGATATAGATGGCGGTCTTGTCCTCCACGATGTCGTTGAACTTGGTGTACACCTCGGCCTCCGCCTCCGGGTCCAGGGCGGCGGTGGGCTCGTCCAGCACGATGAAGGGCGCGTCCTGGTACAGCACCCGGGCCAAGGCGATCTTCTGGGCCTCGCCGCCGGACACCTCCACCCCGTCGTCCTCGAACTCCCGGTACAGGCAGGTGTCCAGCCCCTTGGGCAGCTCCGCCAGACGCTGGCCGAATCCCGCCTTGCGCAGGCACTCCTCCGCCCGCGTCCGGTCGTAGTCCTCCGCCGCCGCCACGTTCTGCCCCAGGGGCTGGGACAGCAGCTTGAAGTCCTGGAACACCACGGAGAACAGGGCCAGATAGTTATCGTAGCGGTACTTGCGTATGTCGATGCCGTTGAGAAGGATCTCCCCCTCGGTGGGGTCGTACAGGCGGCACAGCAGCTTGATAAAGGTGGTCTTGCCGGAGCCGTTCTCCCCCACCACCGCCAGCCGCTCCCCCACGTCAAATTTCATGTTCACATGGCGCAGGGCCCAGGTGCCGGTGCCGGGGTATTGGAAGCTCACGTCCCGGAACTCAATCTCGTACCTGCGGTCGTTGCGCTTCTCGGTGGTCAGGCTGCCCTGGTACATCTTGTTGGGTGTGTCCAGGAACTCGTACACCGGCTTGAGGTATTCCGCGTTGGAGCGCAGGACACTCCATACCGCCAGCAGGTCGGTGAAGCCCTGGGCCAGCCCCGCCAGCGCCCCCACGTACTGGGCCACGGAGCCCACCCCGAAGGCCCCGCCCAGGGCCTTCAGCCCCGCGAACAGGTAGATGGCCCCCACGAACCCCTGGGACACCGCCCCGGCGGCGGCACACAGCGCCCCCATGGGCCCCCTGGCCTGCCGTCCGATGGTGGAGCCGGGGCCGAAGGAGGTCTCGCTGCCCATGTCCTGCCTCCCCGCGTCCTCCAAAAATTTGTCCTGGGCGTAGGTGCGGATATCGGCCGCCCGTTCCCGCTCCCGCATGGCGATGAAGTAGAAGTAGGAAAAGCCCCGGTTCCCCTGGGTGCCGTCATACTCGCTCCAGTAACGCCGCGCCCGGTTAAACAGCGCGCCGGACAGCGCCACCGAGATCACCAGCGCCAGCCCCATCCCGCCCAGGCACAGGGGGCTGTTGAGCCAAACCAGGGGGCTGCCCGGGGGCACCGGCAGTGTGAACAGGCTCACCGACAGGGCCACCGCCCCCGCGATCCGCATGACCGCCTCCACCAGGTCGGCAAAGAGTCCGTAGATGTTGATCAGTCCCCAGCCGCTCCAGTTGTTGTTCTGGAGGATCTGGGTGAGCAGGGCCTGGGTCTTGGGGTTGTCCACGTCGCAGAAGTCCATAGACAGCAGCTTTTCAAAATGGATCCGGTTCCAGACGGTGTACAGGCGGCCGTCCATCATCGTTCCGTCCCAGGCACTGGCGGCGGCCCGGACCGCCCCCATCACCGCCGTGGAGATCAGCAGCCCCGCCAGCATGGGCCACGCCGCGCCCGGCTCCCCTCCGGCGATGGCGTTCACCAGCCGGGCGGTAAACCACAGCGGCAGGTAGGGGGCCAGGGCGTTCACCGCCCGCACCGCCGCCGCGGACACCAGCACCTCCGGCGCGGCCTTGCACCAGATGGCGAACCCCCGCCGGGTGTAGGCCACGGCCTCCCGGAGGGAAAGTCGATTCTTATTCATCCTCCATCGCTCCTTCCTGATATAGTCAGCACACTTGAAAATCGGTAGTATACCGATTTTCAAAACAGCGGCTGTGCCGCTGTAGGCAAAGCCTGTGCGCTGACTATGAAATCTGACGCAAGGCCGCTTTGCGGCCTGTGCGGCACTGACGTGCCGCACAAGTGAAAAAGAAGTGTACACTTCTTTTTCACTGCGTCAATTATAATACTTGCTCTGGATGCTGAACAGGTAGGCGTACCGCCCGCCCTGCTCCAAAAGCGACTCGTGGGTGCCCTCCTCGGCGATGCCGCCGTTTTCGATGAGCAGCACCCGGTCGCAGAACCGGGTGGAGGCCAGCCGGTGGGAGATATACACGCTGGTCCGGTTCCCCGTCAGGTCGCTGTACTTCTGGTACAGGTCGCTCTCCGCGATGGGGTCCAGGGCCGCCGTCGGCTCGTCCAGCACCACCACCGGGCCGTTTTTGTACAGCGCGCGGGCCAGCATCAGCCGCTGGAGCTGGCCCCCGGACAGGTCCACCCCGTCCAGATAGACCTCCCGGCCCAGCTGGGTGTCCTCCTGCCGGGGCAGCTCCCGAATCTTGTCCGCCACCCCTGCCTTCTCCAGGCAGGCCCACACCCGGTCCCGGTCCAGCTCCCCGCCGGAAGCCTGGGCCACGTTTTCCGCCATGGTGCCCGCCAGGGTGGAGAACTGCTGGAATACGGCGGAGAAATGCCTGTAATAGTCCCGGCGGTCATACTGCCGGATGTCCTCCCCATCCAGCAGCACCTGGCCCTGGGTGGGGTCGTAGAGGCCGCACAGCAGCTTGATGAGGGTGGTCTTGCCCGCGCCGTTCCTGCCCACCACCGCCAGCTTCTCTCCGGGCCGGATGGTGAGGTTCACGTGGGACAGGGTGTCCTCCTCCGCGCCGGGGTAGCGGAAGGACACGTCCCGCAGCTCCAGCTGGTACAGGTGGTTTTCCTTGACAGCCAAGGGCTTGCCGTCCTCAAACCGGAAGGGCTCCTCCGTCTCCATCACCTCCCGAAGGGTGGACAGCTCCAGGCTCTGCCGGTGGAGGGTGCCCAGCTGGGCGAATATGCCCGTCACCCACTGGGCAAAGCCGCTCACCGCGGTGAAGTAGAGCACGAACTCCGCCGCCGTCAGCTCCCCCCGGATGGCCATGGCGATGAGCAGGCCGTAGGCCGCGCCGTTCCGGGCCAGGGCCAGCCCCAGGTCCAGCAGGTCGGCCCACAGGCAGAAGCGGTAGCTTTTGGCGTAGAAGTCCTGGCACAGCCGGCCGTATTTGTCGTACAGCTCGGTGAGCCAGGGGCCGATGCCGAAGATGCGGATGTCCTTGGCCAGCTGGATGTCCCGGCTGCGGGCGATCATGTAGTCCAGATGGCTGTTCAGCCTCCCCTCCTCCTCCCGGTGGCGGTAACGCCAGGAGCGGATATGCTCCCCGGCGAAATAGCCCGCTGCCGCCAGCACCATGCACAGCCCCGCCACCCAAGGCCCCGCCTGGGCCAGCAGAAGCAGGTAGATCAGGAAGCTGATCACGTTGGTGGTCAGGTCGGTCATGGTCTTCCAGACCGCCTCCCCGGAGTCCCGGTTGCTGTCCAGACATCTGGACGCCTTTCTCACCCGCTTGATGTAGTCCGGATCCTCCGTGTGGGGGAAGGAGGTGCGGCAGAAGTGCATATGCAGATCCAGGCACAGGGAGGAGCGCACCGTCACCCGTCCAAAGAGGGTATTTTCGTCCAGGTAGGCCCGAAACGCCCGCACCAGCACCATCCCCAGGGTGAACCAGAGGATCAGCCGGACCAGCGCGCCGGGGGCCGCGCCCCCCTCCACCGCCTTCAGGATGGCGGGCACCACGAACAGCTCCAGCAGGCTGGCCGCCACGCCGCAGAATACCAGTCCGGCGCAGACGGACAGCACCCCCTTGCACTCCCGCCAGGCCCGGCGGATCATGAAGGCGCAGTTGGAGGCCATGCCGTAGGCGGGCTTTTGCTTGTGGGTCGTCTTGTTTTCCATGTCTCTCACCTCAAGGAGAATAGTAACACAAAAGCCCCCGGCTGTGTGAACCGGGGGCTGAATTGCATCGCTCAGGGGCTGAACGGCGCATTAGGGGGATCGCCCCCCTGCCCTACGAGGTTTCGCCCTGGGATATGGGCAGGAGGATCTCCGTGGTGAAGGCCCCGTCCTCGCTGTTTCGGCTGAGGTAGCCCCCCAGCCGCTCCACAATGGCGTCAATCCGCACCAGCCCGAAGCCGTGGCCCTCCCCCTTGGTGGTCTGGAAGCGGCCCCCGGTCTTGCTCCGCTTTTTCACGGCGGTGAAGTTGGTGAAGGAGATGTAAAGCTGCGCCCCTTTCCGGTCCAGGTACACCCGGATCAGCCGCTCCGCCTCCGGCAGGGCCAGGGACGCCTCGATGGCGTTGTCGAACAGGTTCCCCAGGATGATGCACAGATCCAGCTCGGACAGGGCCAGGGCCACCGGGATGTGGGCGTCCGCCTGCACCGGGATGCGCTGGGCCCGGGCCAGGGAGATCTTGCTGTTCAAGATGGCGTCCGCCATGGGGTTCCCGGTTTTCACCACCGTGTCCACGGTGCTGAGATCCGTCTCCAGCTCGTCCAGATAGCCCCGCAGGGCGTCCCAGTCCTCCTCCGCCACCAACGCCTTCATCACCTGGATGTGGCTGCGGTAGTCGTGCCGCCAGCCCCGGATCTGGCGGTACATATTCTCCACCTCGGCGTAATGGATCTCGATCAGCTCCCGCTGGTACGCCCCCAGCCGCTTATCCATCAGCTTTGCCAGCAGTGACATGGAACTTCCCCCTCTCAGATTCGCTCGATGATGGCCCGGTTCAGCCCCTCGTACTGCCCCCGGGGCAGGGGGAGGGAGCCGCCGCCGGACAGCTCCACCGATGTCCGGGTCACCCGGCTCACAAAATTCAGATTCACAACGCAGGAGCGGCCGATGCGGTAGAACTGCCCGCCCAGCTCCTGTTCCAGCTCTCCCAGGGGCCGCTTCAGGTTGTAGTCCCGGTCGGCGTGGACGGTGACATAGTTGTGGAGCACGTCCACATAGCGGATTTTGCTCAGGGGCACCCGCACCACCTCCCCCGGCAGCTCCAGGGTGAGGGTGGGCTCGTTCCGCCGCAGCCGCCCCACCGCCCGGGTGAGCACCTGGAACAGCTTGTCCCCGTCCACCGGCTTGGTGAGGTAGTGGAGGGCGGACACCTCGTAGCCCTCGGCGATGTAGTCGGCGTAGCCGGAGATGAACACAATCTGCACCCCGTCGTCCTGCCGCCGCACCCGCTTGGCCAGCTCCACGCCGTCCATGCCGCCCATCTCCACGTCCAGCAGGAGGATGTCGAAATCCCGCTCCTCCTCGTACCGGAACAGGAACGCCTCCGCCGAGGGGAACCGGGCGGTGCGGGCCTGGACGCCGGACCGCTCCGCCCACTGGGCCACCAGGCCGTCGATGAACTGGGCGTACTCCTCGTTGTCGTCGCAGATCGCCAGCTTGCAGGTCATGCCGGACGCCTCCTTCCCTGTACTTTTCGCGCCGGGTGTGCTATACTTGTCCCCAGCGGAGATAAAAACACAGTCCCCGTCGGGTAGTCGGGGCGCGGGAGCCCTCCCTCCCGCCAGTAACCTGCCTCCTTGGTTGTCCCTTCTCCGCGGAGAAAGCATAAGGAGGACAATTCAATATGTGCGTTTCCAAGGCGAGCCTTACGGTGTATTTTGAGCCGCCCTTCTGGGTGGGGCTGTACCGCCGGGAGGACGGGGACGGCTGCCGGGTGTGTAAAACCATTTTCGGCCGGGAGCCCCGGGATCAGGAAATTTGGGAGTGGCTGCTTGCCAGCCACCGGAAGCTGCGGTTCAGCCCGCCGGTGGCGGCTGACGGCAGGCCCCGTCCCTCCAACCCCAAACGGCTGAGCCGGGAGGCCCGGAAAGCGGTGCAGGCCGCCCCCACGGGCACGAAGGCCCAGCAAGCCCTCCAGCTCCAGCGGGAGCGGCAAAAGGCACAGCGTCAGGCCCATGCAAAGGAACGCCGGGAGGCGGAACTGGAGCGGAAGTTCGCCCTCCGGCAGGAGAAGCGCAGGCAAAAGCGGCGGGGGCACTGACCCCGGGAAATCAAAGAAAGCGGACAGTCCTTTGACTGTCCGCCTCTTTGTGTCGGCACTACCTATTTTTCCAGGCCGTCGCCAGCCAAGTATTTTCGGCGCGAGTGAGCTTAACTGCCGTGTTCGGGATGGGAACGGGTGGACCCTCACCGCAATCAGCACCGACTTCGTCCGCGCGGCTTTGCCGCGCTATCTATTTCAACCGCTTTCACGGTTAAAACCTATTCAGTTAAGAAAATGGTGACCCGTGGGAGAGTCGAACTCCCGTTTGCGGCGTGAGAGGCCGCCGTCTTGACCACTTGACCAACGGGCCGTCGTCGTCGCAAAGTCCGCTCCGTTTGGAACAGCCTTCGGCTATTCCTCACTATGCTTCCTTGCTCCATCTTCTTTGGGGCTCCCTGTTGGATGTCTCACACCCAACAGGGAGTGGTACACCTTCAGGGACTCGAACCCTGGACACCCTGATTAAGAGTCAGGTGCTCTACCAACTGAGCTAAAGGTGCGTTTCAGGGTTTTTGGCGCACCCTCAAAACTGAACAATGTGAATCTCACAAGCAGCCTGCACAACTTCTCATTGTAAGGTCAAGCCCTCGGCTTATTAGTACCGGTCAACTCAACGCATCACTGCGCTTACATCTCCGGCCTATCAACGACATAGTCTACGTCGAGCCTTACTCCATTAAGGATGAGAGATCTTATCTTAGGGGGGGCTTCACGCTTAGATGCCTTCAGCGTTTATCCCGTCCGAACGTAGCTACCCAGCTGTGCCCTTGGCAGGACAACTGGTGCACCAGAGGTTCGTCCATCCCGGTCCTCTCGTACTAAGGACAGCTCCCTTCAAATCTCTTACGCCCGCAACAGATAGGGACCGAACTGTCTCACGACGTTCTGAACCCAGCTCGCGTGCCACTTTAATCGGCGAACAGCCGAACCCTTGGGACCGAATTCAGCCCCAGGATGTGATGAGCCGACATCGAGGTGCCAAACCTCCCCGTCGATGTGGACTCTTGGGGGAGATCAGCCTGTTATCCCCAGGGTAGCTTTTATCCGTTGAGCGATGGCATTTCCACTCACATACCACCGGATCACTAACTCCAACTTTCGTTACTGCTCGACCCGTCGGTCTCGCAGTTAGGCTCGTTTATGCGTTTACACTCACTGCACGATTTCCGTCCGTGCTGAACGAACCTTTGAGCGCCTCCGTTACCTTTTAGGAGGCGACCGCCCCAGTCAAACTGCCCACCTAACAGTGTCCCCCGACCTGATTCAAGGCCGCAGGTTAGAAGCCCAGCAATCCAAGGGTGGTATCCCAAGGGTGACTCCGCCGAAGCTGACGCCCCGGTTTCCAAGTCTCCCACCTATCCTGTACATGAATTACCGAACTCCAGTATTAAGCTACAGTAAAGCTCCATGGGGTCTTTCCGTCTAGTTGCGGGTAACTGGCTTCTTCACC
>CAJUCA010000053.1 GCA_910585265.1 uncultured Oscillospiraceae bacterium
TATGCTTTGCGGCCTGCCAGGATATTTCCCTGGCAGGCCGCTTTTCGACAAGCTGCAAACCACTAGTTTACTAGTGGTTTTGATTTTGTTTGGGAATGGCTTACTTGTTGCGCTTGAACAGCTTCTGGATGTACTCCAGGCAGCTGTCGCCGTTGCCGTCGGCCTCGCCGTAGCCGGTGCCGCCGTACTTGTAGGTGCGGGTGGGCACGTCCTTCACCAGCAGGTCCTCGTCGATCTCCGCGCTGCAGCGGGCCATGGAGCCGTCGCCCATGTACCAGCGCAGGGGGAAGCAGTTGAAGCGGAACCACACCCCGGCGGGGATCTTGTCCAGGTCGCCGCCCAGGTTCTCCACGCCCACGATGCCGTGGCCCAGCATCTCCTTGTGGCAGGGCTCCCAGGTGCCCCAGATGCCGATGTCCTCCAGCTCGCCGAACTTCTTGTCATAGGCCTCCTGGCCGTGGACACGGATGTACTCGAACTTGTCGAACTCGGCGTAAGCCTCCTCGCCGAACAGCTCCTTGTACTCCTCTGTGATGGGCTTCCCGGTCGCGCCCAGCAGGTTCATGCGGGTCATGCCGTTATTGCCCATGGCGGTGTGCAGGGGGTGGTCCAGGGCCTGACTGTCCATGGCCACGCACTTGACCTTGTTCTTCACGAACCACTTGCCCGCGTCGATGCCGGTGCCGGTGGAGTAGTGGTAGTAGGCCTTGGAGTCGTCGAACAGCCGGTGCATCCCGGTGTTCAGGCAGACCACCTTGCCCTCCAGGTCGGCCTGGTTGATGCCGTACTTCTCGCAGGCGGCGTCCAGGTGCTTGTCGGTGATGAGGCCCCAGGGCTCGATGTCGATCTTCAGGACGATGGCCTGTCCGGTGTAGGCGTCCACAGGCATCTCATCGGAGTAGCGGGCGCGGCGGCCGTCGAACTCATACTCCATCACGTGGCGGGGGGCGTCGCAGTGGGTTCCGGTGTGCATGGTGCACTTGATGGACTGGGTGAGCACGCCGCCCTTGGCCATGGAGTGCGCGCCCACGATGTCGGGCTTGTCGAAGTAGGGCCAGCGGGGGATCTCCGCGCCGAAGGGGTGGGTGAGATCTACGAAAACAGTCTTGCCCATGGTAATCTCCTCCTATAATCAATGTGTGTTGGTTGGAATGGAAAGGTCCGCGCTTACACGGTGAGCAGGGGCGCGCCCGTCTGGAGCAGCCGGGTGAGATGGGGACCCCAAGGCTCCAGCTCCACGTCCAGGGCGGTGAGGCCGTCCACGGCGTCCAGCTCCCGGGCGCAGGTGATGCAGCCCGCGAACTCCACGCCGTACCCGTCCCGGAGGGCGTTCATCTCCCGCTGAAGCTCCTGGTTTTCCAGCATCAGCTGCACCGTCGCGCCCCACAGAATGACGGTGCACTTGTCCCACCAGCCGTTTTTCATGCTGTACCTGGCGTACATCATCACCATCAGCTTTCCGGCAGTGGGGTCGGCGTTGGTCCAGAGTATGTGCAGGTGGCGGGGCTTCTCCCCAGCCGGGGCGGGCGGGGGCAGGGGGCCCATCTCAGCAGGTCAGGTAGCCGCCGGAGCAGTCGCAGTTGGCCCCGGTGATGTAGTTGGAGGCGTCGGAGGACAGGAACAGGGCGTATCCGGCGAAGTCGGCGGGCTCAGCCAGGCGGCCGATGGGCTCCCGCTTCAGGAAGTTCTTGTACACCTCGGACTCGGGATCGAACATCCACTCGGTCAGCTCAGAGCGGAACACGGTGGGGCACAGGGAGTTGACGTTGATGTGGTGCTGGGCGGACAGCTCGCAGGCCATGCTGCTGACCATCAGGTCCGCGCCGCCCTTGGAGGTGCAGTAGCCGGTGTAGCCCGCCATGCCCCGCTTGGACCGCTGGCTGGTGACCACCACGATCTTGCCGCCCTTGCCCTGGGCCACCATCTGCTGGGCGGTGTACTTCAGCACGATGTAGACGCTCTTGCAGTCGGCGTCCATGATGTACTGCCACTCCTCCACGGTCTGATCCAGGATGGGCTTGGGCTTGTTGAAGCCGTGGCACACCGCCAGGATGTTCACCTCGCCGTACTTGTCCACGGTGGCCTTCACCAGGGCCTGCACGTCCTCCTCCTTGGCGGGGTCGGCCACGAAGCAGGCGCAGTCGATGCCCTCGGCCTTGAACTCGGCCTCCAGGTCCTTCAGCTTGCCCTCGCTGCGTCCGGTCATCATGACCTTGGCCCCGGCGTAGCCGTAGGCCTTAGCCAGCACCTTGCCCAAGGCTCCGGTGGCTCCGGTGACCACAGCCACCTTGCCCTCCACGGAGAACATATTCTGAACAAAATTCTTCTCGATAGCAACCATTGGAAGTCTCTCCTTTCGATCAAGCGTCAGGGTAGTTGATGATCACCAGCATCTTGGCGGGCTTGCCGGACTCGTTCTTCAGGCCGCGGCCCTCGTTGGGCGGGAAGCTGATGGACTCGTTGGCGTGGATAACGTACTTGTTCCCGTCCTTGTCGGTGACGGTCATCTCGCCCTCCAGGACGTAGTAGACCTTCTCCAGGGGGTTGTCCTCATAGGCCCAGTCCGCGCCGCCGTCCGGCTCGAACTCGGACACGCCGATCCAGAACTTGGTCGCGCCGGTCTCATCCTTGCCGTGATACCGCTTGCAGGTCACGCCGAAGTGGGCGGGGGGGAAGTAGGGCTCCAGCTCCTGATAAGTACGCTTGATCATTTTGGGTTCCTCCTTGAAAGATTTTATCTTTGCGGGTGGTTCCGCTTAACACGCTTTGATTATAAAACAAGCCCAAAGCCCGCGCAATCCACACTTTTCCCACACCTGATAACCATTTTGTAACTACTTACCGCCCGGTATCTATGAAGGTGCCCAAATCCCTCCGGCGGGACTTGGGCAGGGTGTAAAAACCCGGCGGGCAGAACGAAAAAAAACCCGTGATTTTCGCTGAAAAAGCCCTCAAAAATTTGTACTGTTCAACAAGGGAAAAATATGTTAAACTACAGACAAACCCACATACCCCAGGAGGCGAACGCCATGGCAAGAAGGACCTTCGACGAGCCCACCAACCCCTACCACTACACCCTGCACTGCATTGGGGGGAAGTGGAAAATGACCATCCTCCACGAGATCCACACCTACGGCAAAATCCACTTCAACGAGACGTTAAAGGTGCTGCCCGTGTCGGAAAAGGTGCTGAGCCAGCAGCTCAAGGAGCTCATCGACGACGGGCTGATCCGCCGGGTAGTCCACGAGGACCAGTTTCCCCCCGCCATCGACTACGAGCTGACGGTGGAGGGGGCGCGGCTGATCCCGGCCCTGGACATCCTCTACATCTGGAGCATCCGGCAGATGGACGCCCGGCAGGTGCCCATCGACGCGGACGCCTTCGTGGTTCACCAGTCGGAGAAATACGTGGACGCCCTGGGGGATATCATGGAGGCCAACGACTTCTGGCCGGACGCGGAAGCCCGGCGGCGTTGCGGCCGCACCAAGCGGACATAAAAGACAGAAACAGCCCCTTCCCGGTACGCGGGGAGGGGCTTCGTGTTTCCTGCTTTTGTCCGGTCGGACAATCAGGAAATGCGGAAAAGAATCCTCCCGCTCCGCCATCGGCAGGGAGGAGGGGGTGTCCGGGCACCTCCTATCCGGTCGGACAATCAGGAAATGCGGAAAAGAACCCTCCCGCTCCGCCATCGGCGGGGAGGAGGGATTGCCCGCGCACCCTCTATCCGGTCGGACGATCAGGAAATGCCGAAAAGAATCCCCCTCCCCGCCATCGGCGGGGAGGGGGATATTACCTGCTTCTGCCCGGTCAGACAATCAGGAAGAACTTGATCAGGAACAGGGCGGAGATCACGTAGGTCAGCACGGACACATCCTTGAACTTGCCGGTGAACACCTTGATGACGGTGTAGGAGATGAGGCCCAGGCCGATGGCGTGTCCGATGGAGCTGGAGATGGGCATGGCGATGAGCATCAGGGCCACGGGCACCATCTGATCCAGGTCGTCGAACTTCACGTTCTTCAGCCCCTGGAGCATCAGCACGCCCACGTAGATCAGGGCGGCGGAGGTGGCGGCGGCGGGGATGATGGCGGCGATGGGTGCGATGAAGATGCAGGCCAGGAAGATCACGCCGCAGGTCAGGGCGGTCAGCCCGGTGCGGCCGCCGGCCTCCACGCCGGAGGCGGACTCCACAAAGGTGGTGACGGTGGAGGTGCCGGTGCAGGCACCGCAGACGGTGCCGACGGCGTCGGCCAGCAGGGCCTCCTTCATGTTGGGCATATTGCCCTGCTTGTCCACCATGCCCGCCCGGGAGGCGGTGCCCACCAGGGTGCCGATGGTGTCGAACATATCGATCATGCAGAAGGTGATCACCAGGGTGACGATGGTGAACGCGCCGATGTCCACGAAGCCCTGGAAGTTAAACTTGAACAGGGTGGTGGCGGCCATGTCGCCGAAGGGGGGCAGCCAGCTGGCCTTCTCCAGAGACGCGAAGGGATTCACCTGGAGGAAGGCGAAGGAGCCGATCCAGTGGATCACGGAGGCGGCCAGCATTCCGATGAGCACCGCGCCCTTCACGCCCTTCTTGGCCAGCAGCACGATGACGAACAGGCCCACGAACAGGGTGACCACAGACAGCACCATGGTGGGGTAAGCGGTGCCCATGGTATCGCTGGCGGCCTTGGCGGTGAGCGCGCCGAAGAAGTCCTTCATCACGAAGAACTGGCCGTTTTCGCCGGCGATGTAGATGTTGGAGCCGAAGCCGATGTTCATCAGCATCAGGCCGATGGCGGGGGCGATGCCCAGCCGCACGCCCAGGGGGATGGCTTCCACGATCTTCTCCCGGATGTTGAGAAGGGACAGGGCGATGAACACGATGCCCTCAATGAGGATGATCACCAGGGCGGCCTGGAAGCTCTGCACATAGCCCATGCTGGTGATGCTCATGATGTTGGCCACCACCACGGCGAAGAAGGCGTTGAGGCCCATGCCGGGGGCCAGGCAGAAGGGCTTGTTGGCCAGGAAGGCCATGCAGAACATGGCGATGGCGGAGGCGATGCAGGTGGCCAGGAACACGCCGTTCCACAGGTCCTGACCGCCTGCGCCGTAGACGGTGAGGATGTTGGGGTTCAGGGCGATGATGTAGGCCATCGTCATGAACGTGGTGAGTCCGGCCACGATCTCGGTGCGCACCGTGGTGCCGTTCTCCTTGAGCTTAAAAATTTTCTCCATAAAAAACTCCCTCTCCAGAATTTCCTTCAGGCAAACCGGGTCGGGAAAAAACAAAATCAGCCCGGAAAGCGCGTGGACTTCCGGACCTGTTCTGTTTTCGGTAGCCGCCTGGATCGGCCAGGCCGTAGAGACTCGGAAACCCATCCCGTTCCGATTATACCGAAGGATATGGAATTGACATCCTCATCATAGCACACCGGTTGACAGATTTCTACAGTTTTTTTCTTATTGTGAAAACTTCATTACATTTTGACAAGAAGGGACAGGGAGAGTATAATATCTCTCGTACAAATCACAACGGGCGGCGGGGGAGGGCCCGGCCCGTCCGGAAGGGGAGCTGACTGGATATGACCTATGAGATGAAGGTGGCGGGGCTGAAGCGGGATCTGCCCCTGTGCCCCATCAGCGACACGCTGATGATCGGCGCGTTCGTGATCTTCGGGGACGTGGAGCTGACCTGCGCCTGCGCCCGGGATCTGCTGAAGCTCGCGCCGGAGTTCGACTACATGGTGGCCCCGGAGGCCAAGGCCATCCCCCTGGTCCACGAGATGGCGAGGCAGAGCGGGCGCAACGAGTATTTCCTGGTGCGCAAGAAGAAAAAGGCGTACATGAACGGGGTGTTCGAGGCGGTGGACCGCTCCATCACCACCGAGGGGGAGCAGAAGCTGTACATGGACGGGGCGGACGCCGCCAGAATCCGGGGAAAGCGCATCCTGATCCTGGACGACGTGATCTCCACCGGCGGCTCTTTGGCGGCGGTGGAGAACCTGGTGGAGCAGGCGGGCGGCATGGTGGCGGGCCGCATGGCCATCCTGGCGGAGGGCGACGCCGCCAAGCGGGACGACATCCTGTTTTTGGAGCGGCTGCCCCTGTTCTCCGCCGGCGGCACGCCGCTGTAATCCCACGGGTTAAATGGGGTAAGCATATGAAGCAGGCAGATGGATTGAGACGAATTGAACTGCCCAACCCGAACACAAACCGGGAACACGTATGTTACCGGAATCAATTGCAGCCCGAATATGAGTTTGAGCCGGAGGAATTAAAATCCGTTTATCAGCGGCACGAAGCGGAGCTTCTCGCCACGGCGGAACAAGAGGCCTGGGGCTACCTGCTGGATTGCGGGGCGTGGGACTCGGGGCCGGGGGAAGATTTTCCATGCGCGGCGGAAATGACGGGGGAATGGTATGTGGGGCGGACAGGGTTAAAAAGGCTGAACGATCGCATTTATGGCTACATTTATATGCGCTTTTTAGGACATTACCCGCCCCCGACCGTCCGCCTTCCCGTTGACGATTATTTGGGCATGGACTACACGTTTTACTATGACCCGGAAACGGATACCTTTGAATTTGACGGATTTAATACCGACGCGATTTAATGGGAGCATACAGCGTAAAAGGGCAAGACAGGCCATCACAGCCTGCCTTGCCCTTACCTTTTTCCGGGGACACCTGCTAATAAGCCACGCCGTTCTTATTTCCTCCGCGCCATATCCAGAAACGCCCGGAAGATTACCCCCCCGTCCACCGTATCCGGCCTCGCCAGCTCTCCCGTCATCCGCTCCGGGTGAAACTGGACGCAGATCAGGGGCAGCCGCGCGTGCTCCACGGACTCGATCACCCCGCCCTCCGACCAAGCAGCGGCGGACAGCCCCCGCCCCAGCCCGCCCAGCCCCTGGTGGTGGGCACTGTTCACGGCGAACACCGGGCCGTACAGCCGCCGGAGCAGGGAACCCTCCGCCGTCCGGACGGGGTGGACCCGGTCCCCGTCCCCGCCCCCGTGAAAGGGGGCCAGGGCAGGGGGGAGGTCCTGCACCAGCCCGCCCCCCAGCCACACGTTCACCACCTGATGCCCCCGGCAGACCGCCAGCACTGGCTTCCCGGCGGCGCAGAAGGCGTCCAGCAGGGCCAGCTCCGCCCCGTCCCGGACGGGGTCGATCCCCCGGGAACCCTGGTTGGCCTGCCCAAACCGGGCGGGGTCGATGTCGTCCCCGCCTGCCAGCAGCAGGCCGTCAAAGGACAGATCCGGGGCGGGGCAGTACCGGGCCGTCCCCCGCCCCCCGGCGGCCTGGAGGGCGGCCAGATAGCTGGCTCCGTTCCCCCCGCCGATGGAAACGAGAATGCGCGGCGTCATGGGGCACACCTCCTTCCCCACAGCCCCGTTCGGAACCGGGCAAACACCACGGTGACGGACAGCCCCTGGGCCAGCAGGGCGGCGGCGTACAGCACCAGCCCCAGCAGGGCGCAGCACGCCGCGGCCCAGCCCTCCCCCCAACCCCCGTCCAGCAGAATGTGGAAGAACAGATTACACCACAGCCCCATGAACACCGCCGCCAGCAGGGGACGGACGAACCACCGGAACCACCGGGTCCGCAGTCCCGCCGCCCGGAGGACGCTGGCCAGGTTCAGCCCCGCCCCCACCAGGCCGGAGGCCACGAACCCCGCCGCGAACCCCGCCAGCCCCCATTGGGGCACGGCAAAGAAGGTAAAGGCCAGCTGCGCCGCGTCGCTGAGAATGGCGTTCCTGGCCCCCTTGCCCTGAAGCCCCAGGCCGTTCAACGCCCCGGACAGCACCGACTGCCAGCACCCCAGCAGGGTGCCCGCGGCCAGGGGGAGGATAAGCTCCCCCACCCGGGGGTCCCGGAACATGGCCCGGCCGATGGTGGGACCCGCCACCGCCAGCAGGGCCATGGCCGGGGCCATCAGCAGGGAGGTGGCGGACATCACCCGGTCCAGGAAGCCCGCCGCCGCCCGGTTGTCCCCCTTGGCGGTGCGCCGGGACAGGTCGGGCACCATCACCAGGCACAAGGCCCCGATGAACCCGGTGGGCAGGCCCAGCAGGGGCAGGGTCATGCCGCACAGCACCCCGAACTCGGACATGGCCTCGCTCAGCTCCATCCCTCCCTCCACCAGTTTGGCGGGGATGAGGACGGAGTTGGCGCAGCCCAGCACCGTGCCCAGCAGGGAGGTGGCCCCCACCGGGAGGGCGATGGCAAACAGCCGCCGCCGGCCCACCTGGTCCCGGGCGGGTTCCGGGGGGAACTGCCGCCAGTGCCGCTGGAACAGCAGGGTGAGGGCGCAGGCGGAGAACACCTCGCAGAGAACCATGCCCAGCACGATGATCCCCACCGTCTCCTCCGCCGACCGGGGCAGGAGGGCCGCCAGCAGCCCCAGCACCGCCGCCGCCCGGATGAGCTGCTCCGCCGTCTCCACGGCGGCGGGGGGGCGCACCCGGCCGATGCCGTAAAAGCAGTGCTTGTGCAGGTTTTCCACCCCGGTGAGCAGGACGCAGGGCACCAGCAGAACTACCCCCAGGCGGGTGCGGGCGTCCCCCAGGAGGTAGACGGAGATGGGGTCGGACAGGGCGGCCACGGCGATGCTCAGGGGGACGGCCAGCAGGAGGAAGCCCCCCAAGGCCCGCCGGAGGATCTGCCGGACGGTGCCGGAATCCCCCAGGGCGTGATAGCGGGCGGACAGGGTGGACACCGCCACCGTCAGCCCCACGGCGGTTACCGACATCAGCATGGAGTAGGCGGGCATGACCAGCTGGTACAGCCCCATGGTCTCCGCGCCGATGAGGCGGGAGAGGAACATCCGGTACACAAAGCCCACCACCTGGGAGAACAGCCCGGTGGCGGTGAGCAGCAGCGTCCCGGCCAACAGGGTAGACAAGGGCGCACCCCCTCGCAAATTAGGATTGTCTATCCATATGAGGGAGGGCCTGTCTGACATACCGCCGGAAGAAAAGTCGCGCCGCCTCCCGGATATACGGGAAGCGGCGCGATCCAGTTATTGATCCGTGATCCGGGTGAGTGCCCCGGTGGCGCAGTCCAGGTAGTATTGGGCGGTGTCGGTGGTAACCAGCCACGCCGGGGAGAGCCGGACGCCTCCGGACAGGGGCTGTACCGTCCCCCGCCAGCCCGGCTCCATGGATTGGATGGCGGAGCACACGTCCCCGGTGGCGGCGATCTCCTCGGAGAAGCGCATCAGGGCTGTGGGTAGGGCCATGACGCCGCCGTCCTCCTTCTCCCCGCCCTGGGCGGCCAGCAGGGTGCCCTGGACGGTTTGCAGGCGGCCGTCCCGGTAGGCGAACTGCGCCTCGCAGGAGAACAGGGGCACGCCGTCCCAGCTCTGCCGGAACCGCACCCGGGTCCACCCGTCCTCCTGGGTGACGCCGGTCTGCTCCGCCCGGATCCCCATGTCCCGCAGGAGGGCGGCGGCGTGACGCCCCGGATCGCTGGTCCGCTGCTCCGGCCCGTCCGCCAGGGCCGCCGACAGCTCACCGCCCGCCCGGACGGAAAGCTCCCCACCGCCGCCCCGGTAGAGGTACAGCCCGCCCCCCCGGTTTTCCGCCTGGGTGTCCTGGCCCAGCAGGGCCTGGGCCAGCTGAAGCTCCCGCTCCAGGTCCCGCTCCGCCGTCAGGGGAGCCAGCTCCCCGGCGGGGGCCAACGCCGCCCTGTCCGCCTGGATGCCCTGCCCCTCCAGCACCTTCAGGGTTTGCTCCAACGCCGCCCGCTCGTACTGGACGGACTCGGTATACCGCATCCCCACCAGCACCAGCAGGAAGCCGTTCAGCAGCAGCAGGATGAGGATGATGATGTTTTTCAGCTTGGGCCATTCCATCCCTCACACCGCCTCCCAGCCGGGGGAGACGGCGGAGCCGCCCCCGTCCCGGTATTGGATCACCAGCTCCCGCCGCTCCCTGGTCAGGTCGGGGAGCATAGCCGCCGCCTTGCGGATGGGCAGGAGCAAGGCGTTCTCCCCCAGGGCGGCGTACTGCCGCAGGCGGAGGGTGAACCCGGTGACGCAGCCGTCCCGCACCAGAAACTCCGCCGCCCAGCCCTCGTCATAGAGGTAGACGGAGCTGCCGCCCAGCAGGAAGCCGAACCGCACCCGCCAGCCCTCCCCCTCGGGTCGGACGGACAGCAGGTACAGCCGCGCCTCCCCGCACAGGGGGGCCATGGCCCGCTCCGCCAAGGCCCGGGTCCCCTGGGCGGCCTGGGCGGCGGAGACGGAGCCGTTGGTGTTTTCCACCGGGTACTTGCCCTCCTGGGCCGCCCGGTAGGTGACGGTGCTCCCGTCCCGGATCACCAGCCGGTCCGCGCCGTCCAGGTAGACCTCGCCGTTGCTGCCGGGGGCGTGGTTCTGGCTGTTGAAGGACAGCGCGTCCAGCAGGGCCTCCGTCCCGGCGGCGGTGGACAGGGGGGCCGCCACCGAATACAGCCCCGCGGCAGGATCCCCCTCGGTGATCAGGGTGAGGGGGTCCAGCAGGCGGGACAGCCCCTCGTCCTCAAAGGCGAAATAGGCCCCGTTGGGGGACACGGCATCCACCGCCGGGTCCAGGTGGAGGGACCGGGACAGGGCGGTGGGACAGGTGAAACCCCCGCCGCCCTCCGGGTTCTCCCAGCACAGGGAGACGGCGTCGCCCTCCCCGGCCACCAGGGCCACCCGGCGCGCGCTGCCCTCCAGGGGGCAGGCCCCGCCCCCCAGCCACCGGGCCAGGGCCGCCAGGGGGATCTCCCCGGCGAAGTCGAAATAGGCCCCCCGCCGCCGCAGGCAGTCCCGCCACTGGGCCTCCGGCAGAGGGGACGGCTCCCCGGCCCCCGCCAGCGCGTCCCCCAGCAGGGGGACGAAGGCGGCAAAGACCTCCTCCATGCGGTTGTCATCGTATTGCAGGCCGAAGCGGCCCCCCTCCCGGTACACCGCCAGACGGGCGGGAAGGACAGGCCCCGACGGGCTCCCCCCGCCGGAGGTCCCGGTCTGGGCGGGCCTGGGCCGGAGCAGCTCGCCCAGACCGCTGTCCCGGGCCAGGGGGGTCATGGACAGCAGCACCCCGGCGGACAGGGTGAGCAGCAGGATCAGGGCGTTCTTGCCCCACTCCATGAGACGGCGGTTATCCCTCATGGCCGCCCTCCTCCGGCCCGGCCACGGGCAGCTCCATGCGGATGGTCAGCCCCGGCTCCGCCTTGTCCACCAGGTAGAGCCGCCCATCGTGGCGGCGCATGATCTCCTGGGCAATGGACAGACCCAGCCCCGTGCCGCCGGACTGGCGGGACCGGGCCTTGTCCACCCGATAGAACCGCTCGAAGATGCGCTCCCGGTCGGCGTCGGGAATGCCGATGCCGTTGTCGTCCACCTCCATCCACACCTTGTCCCCCGCCTGTCCGGCGGACAGGACGATGCGCCCGCCGTCCGGGGTGTACTTGATGGCGTTGGACACGATGTTCATCATCACCTGCATGATCCGCTCCCGGTCGGCCCGCACCCTGGGCAGGCTGTCGGGCAGGGACAGCTCCACCGTGTGGGCGTGGTTCTGGGCGTCCATCAGGACGGCCTGATAGGTGTCGTCCACCGCCTGGGCGAAGGGGAAGCGGGTGAGGCGCAGCTCACTGCGGCCCGAGTCGAACCGGGAGAGGGTGAGCAGATCCTGCAAGATGTGGGCCATCCGGTCGGACTCGTTGAGGATCACGCCCAGAAACCGCTTCTCCATCTCCGGGGGCAGGTCGCCCACCCCGTCATCCAGGGTCTCGGCGTAGCTGCGGATGTTGGTCAGGGGGGTGCGCAGCTCGTGGGACACGTTGGCCACAAAGTCCTTGCGCTCCTGCTCCGCCTTTTCCAGCTCGTTGATGTTGGTCTCCAGCTGCTGGGCCATGACGTTGAAGCTCTCGGTGAGCTGGCCGATCTCATCGCTGCTGGACACCTCCAGCTTCCGGGAGAAGTCCCCCCGCGCCACCTGCTGGATGCCGTCGGTGAGCCGCTGGAGGGGGTTCACCATGGTTTTGGCCAGCAGGAAGGACAGCAGCACCGAGATCACAAGGCCCAGGGCCAGGGCCTCCAAAATCAGGCTGAACATCTCCGCGTTCAGGGCCCGGGCGGTCTCCCGGCTGTCCAGGATATAGACGATGTAGGACTGCTCCCCCCGGGTGATGGGGATGGCGGCGTCCATATAGTCGGCGGTGACGCTGCTCTCAAAGCCCGGCTCCCCCAGCAGGGCCTTGGACAGGTTGGGGGTGATGGCCACGCCCCCCTCCGGCTCCGGGGCGGACCCGGCCAGCCAGCGTCCGGCGGTTCCGTCCAGCACGAAGAAGTTGCGGTTCCGGCGGTCCACCCCCAGCACGCCCTCGTAGGCGGACAGCACCGCCTCCAGCTTTGCCGCGCCGTCTGTCTCCCCCTCGCCGGGGGTGCGGAGATCCCGGACGAAGTCGGCGTTGTCCGGGCCGAAGGCGGCGGCGGTCTGGCTGTAGAAGTCGTTGATATAGTAGCCGGTGACGGAGTTCATGAGGAACGCGCCCACCACCACCATCAGCGAAACGATGAGCAGCACCAGGATGAGTACCAGTTTTAAATGCAGTGTGCGGCGCACAGGCGTGCCTCCTCTCCAAATACAGATTCTGTAGGGGAGGGGTCTGCCCCTCCCGTCTGAAGATTCTGCCGTGAATGGCGCGGGCGGGGCAGTCCCCGCCTCCGCAAAGCGTCAACCGCGCGATCTACTTACACCCCGAAGGCGTAGCCCAGGCCCCGGCGGGTGATGATGAATTTGGGGTCGGCGGGGTCGTCCTCCAGCTTTTCCCGCAGGCGGCGGATGGCTACGTCCACCGCCCGCACGTCTCCCACATAGCCATCGTAGTTCCACACCCGCTCCATCAGCGTCTCCCGGGAGATGGCCTGGCCCCGGCTGGACGCCAGGGTTTTCACCAGCTCATACTCCCGCTGGGTGAGGTCCAGGGCCTCCCCGTCCTTGTAGACGATCATGGTGTCCGTGTCCACCTGCACCCGGCCCAGGTCCAAGCGGTTGGCGGAGCTTCTGGGCGCGGCCTGGGAGAGCATATCGGTGCGGCGGATATTGCTTTTCACCCGGGCCAGCAGCTCCCGCATGGAGAAGGGCTTGGTAATATAGTCGTCCGCCCCCAGCTCCAGGCCCAGCACCTTGTCCGTCTCCTCCTCCCGGGCGGTGAGCATGATGATGGGGGTGGCCCGGCTCTGCTCCCGGAGGGTGCGGCACACCTGGAAGCCGTCCAGCTTGGGCAGCATCAGGTCCAGCAGGATCAGGTCCGGGTCCTGCTCCAGGGCCAGCCGCAGGCCCGCCGCCCCGTCCAGGGCCTCCAGGGTGTCATAGCCCTCCCGCTGGAGGTTGAAGGTGAGTATGTCCACGATATTGCGTTCGTCCTCCACCACCAGAATTTTCTTACCCATTGCCGTCCTCCCGCTCCTTTCGCATCAGCCTGTCCGCCCGGAACAGGGCGGCCACGGTCTTGGCGTCGTTGATCCGCCCGTCCGCCGCCATGTCCAGAGCCTGGGCGAAGGGCAGCTTGAAGGGCTCCAGAAACTCGTCCTGATCCAGGCTGCGCTCCCCGAAGGTGAGGCCCCGGGCCAGGAACAGGTAGAGCATCTCGTCGGTGTAGCCCACGCTGGGCATGACGTGGCCCAGGGCGTCCCACCGGGCGGCCTCGGCCCCGATCTCCTCCTTCAGCTCCCGGCGGATGGCCCGGGCGGGCTCCTCCCCCGGCTCCAGCTTTCCGGCGGGTATTTCCACCACCACCTTGCGGTAGGGGTAGCGGAACTGCCGTTCCAGGTAGACGTTCCCCGCCCCGTCCAGCGCGACCACCGCCGCGCCGCCGGGGTGGTGGACCACCTCCCGGATGGAGGTGCCGCCGTCGGACAGCTCCACCTGATCCCGGTAGAGCTTCAGCAGAACGCCGTCAAAGGCCAGCTCGCTGGCCAGTGTCTTCTCGTTTAATTCCATAAGAGGGTTCCTCCCGCGCGGTTTTATCTGGGCTGTGCGCGCAGTCTAAATCAGAGGTTTTTGCCGCAGGCGCAAAGCTCCGCCGGGGCTATTATACCACGTTTGCCGGAAGATAGGAAGCGGAAAGCGGGAAATTCTTCCGGGGCGGAAATTTCCCGGAAAATTTCGACGGATTCGCTCTTGACAACGGGAGTTAGCGGTGGTAAACTATCCATGCTGAAGAAAAAGTTAGCTGCTCCTAACTCTCGGGGCGGACAGAGCGGGAAAGAAGGAGGATGCCATGAAAACGCTGAAGGACGTGCGGGTGGGCAAGACGGCGGTGGTCCGCCGCCTCCACGGGGAAGGTCCGGTGAAACGCCGGATCATGGACATGGGGATCACCAAAGGGGTGGAGATCTATGTCCGCAAGGTGGCCCCCCTGGGGGACCCCATCGAGCTGACGGTGCGGGGCTACGAGCTGTCCCTGCGGAAAGAGGACGCCGAGATGATCGAGGTAGAACCGCCCGAGCCATCGTGAGCCGGGCGGCTCAGCCGCCCGAGCTTCGGACACATTTTTTTGACCAAGAGTTAGCCAATGCTAATAGCGCGGACGGGAGGGCCGAACCCTCCACGGCCCGCAGTACGAAAGGAGAGAAGCGAGATGGATGTGAAGATCGCCCTGGCGGGCAATCCCAACTGCGGCAAAACCACGCTGTTCAACGCCCTCACCGGCTCCAACCAGTACGTGGGCAACTGGCCCGGGGTGACGGTGGAGAAGAAGGAGGGCCGCCTCAAGGGCCGCCCCGACGTGATCATACAGGATCTGCCGGGGATCTACTCCCTGTCCCCTTACACCCTAGAGGAGGTGGTGACCCGGAACTATCTGGTGAAGGAGCAGCCCGACGCCATCCTGAATATTGTGGACGGCACCAACATCGAGCGCAACCTATACCTCACCACCCAGCTCATTGAGCTGGGCCTTCCGGTGGTGGTGGCGGTGAACATGATCGATCTGGTGCGGAAGAACGGCGACAAGATCGACCTGGAGCGGCTGGGCAGGGCCCTGGGCTGCGAGGTGGTGGAGATCTCCGCCCTGAAGAACGAGGGCGGGCTGGACGCGGCGGAGCGGGCGGGGACGCTGGCCCAGGCCCACAAAGCGGGGGCCATCCCCCATATGTTCACGGGCAGCGTGGAGCACGCCCTGGCCCACATTGAGGAGTCCATTCAGGACCGGGTGGACGTACAGCACCTGCGCTGGTACTCCATCAAGGTGTTCGAGCGGGACGAGAGAGTGCTGGAGGAGCTGGGCATCGGCGGGGAGCTCCGCTCACACCTGGAGGAGCACATCGCCGACTGCGAGCGGGAGCTGGACGACGACGCGGAGTCCATCATCACCAACCAGCGGTATGACTACATCGGCGGCGTGGTGGCAAAGGCGGTGGAGAAGAAGGCCCCCAAGCACGCCGCCACCGTCTCCGACCAGATCGACGGGGTGGTGACCCACCGCGCGCTGGCCCTGCCCATCTTTGTGGCGGTGATGTTTTTGATCTACGCCATCGCCATGGGGCCGTGGCCCGTGTCCGTGGGGGCGCGGCTCACCGACTGGGCCAACGACGGCCTGTTCGGGGAGGGCTGGTTCGTCCCCTTCACCGCCGACACGGACGGCTGGGAGAAGGCTGACCGGGCCTTTGAGGAGGCGGAGGCAGTCATCGCCGCCTATGAGGCGGGGGAGGCGGAGGCCTACCTCTATGACGCTGACGCGGGCGAGGTGATCACCCTGCCCGCCACGGAGGACGCCTATGCCGCCGCCCGCGCCGTGACAGAGCCAGACCCCCGCGCTTACGGCGCGTGGGTGCCCGGCATCCCGGTGCTGGTGGAGCACGCCCTGGACGCCCTGGGCTGTAACGACGTGGTGAAGTCCCTGGTGCTGGACGGCATTGTGGGAGGCGTGGGGGCGGTGCTGGGCTTTGTGCCCCAGATGCTGGCGTTGTTCCTGCTGCTGGCCCTGTTGGAGGACGTGGGTTATATGTCCCGGGTGGCCTTCATCATGGACCGGCTGTTCCGGCGGTTCGGACTGTCGGGCAAGTCCTTTATCCCGTTGCTGGTGGGCACGGGGTGCAGCGTGCCGGGGGTGATGGCCGCCCGCACCATCGACCAGGACCGGGACCGGAAGATGACCATCATGACCACCTGCTTCATTCCGTGCAGCGCGAAAATGCCCATCATCGGCCTGTTTGCCGGGGCGTTGTTCGGCAAGTCGGTATGGGTGGCGGTGTCCGCCTACTTCATCGGCGTGGGGGCGGTGGTGATCTCCGGGCTGATCCTGAAAAAGTGCAAGGCGTTTTCCGGCGATCCGGCCCCCTTTGTCATGGAGCTGCCCGCCTACCACCTGCCCTCCGCCGCCAATGTGCTGCGCACCACGGCGGACCGGGGCTGGTCCTTCGTCAAGCGGGCGGGGACAGTGATCCTGCTGTCCACCGTGGCCCTGTGGTTCCTCCAGAGCTTCGGCTTTGAGGGCGGGGCCTTCGGCCTGGTGTCGGACAGCGACTTCTCCCTGCTGGCTACCGTGGGGCGGATGGTGGCGGTGCTGTTCATCCCCCTGGGCTTCGGGCATTGGCAGACCGCGGTGGCCACCCTCACGGGGCTTATCGCCAAGGAGGAGGTGGTGGCCACCCTCCAGGTGCTGTATCCGGGGAACCTGTATGTGAATTTGGCCGGGGTGTTCAACGGCCCGTCGGCCTATGCCTTTATCATCTTCAACCTGCTGTGCGCCCCCTGCTTCGCCGCCATCGGGGCCATCCGGCGGGAGATGAACAGCCCCCGCTGGACCTGGGCCGCCATCGGCTATATGTGCGGCTTCGCCTATGTGGCCGCCCTGGTAGTGTACCAGCTTGGCGGCCTTCTGACGGGGGCGTTGGCTTTCGGCCCGTTTACAGCGGCGGCGTTGGTTCTGCTGGCGGGGCTGGCCTATCTGCTGTTCCGGCCCGCGCCCAAGCGGACCGCCGCGGGGAGGGTGTGACATGATGGAGCTTCTCAGCGAGAACTGGGGCAATCTCCTGGTGCTGGCCCTGGTGGTGGCGGCGGTGGCCGCCGTGATCCGGGGGCAGTGGAAAAGGCGCGGGAGCGGCAAATCCAGCTGTGGGTGCGGCTGCGGCGGCTGTCCGTCCAGGGGGATCTGCCATCCGGAGGAATGAAAAACGGCCCGGAAGCACCGCTTCCGGGCCGTTTTACCGTCTGACACAGGAGCGGAAGCTACCGCTCGCACCTCCAAAAAGCCACGCTGTAGGGGGGCAGCTCGCTGCCGCCGCCGAAGTCGTGGGTCTGCCCGGTGAGCAGATCCACCGCCTGTCCGCACCCCGCGTCGAAGTGGGCGGTGTAGGGCTGGCTGTCCGCGTTCACCGCCACCAGCACCCGCTCGCCGTCGGTGCGGCGTTGGAAGATGGCCTGCTTGTTGGTGAGCACCACATCGTGGAAGTCGCCCCAGCACAGGGCCTCGCTCTCCCGGCGGGCCTTGACCATGGCGGCCAGGGTATCCGTCAGGCCGTTCCACTCCGGTCCGTCGAAGCAGGGGCGCAGGGCGTCGTCCCCCTGGGATTTGTCCCCCTTGACGCCCCACTCGCTGCCGTAGTACAGGCAGGGAATCCCCGGCATCCCGAACAGCACCCCGTACAGCAGGGGCAGGTGCTCGGGGTTCTGGAGGATGGACGCCACACGGGTGACGTCATGGTTGTCGGCAAAGGACAGCAGGTGCCTGCCCTTATACAGCGTCCACTGCTCCGGGCCGAACTGCCGCTTCAGGGAGTGGACGATCTCAAACAGGTTCATGGAGTTGAAGCTGGAATACAGCCCCTTATAGCACTCGTAGTTGGTGCAGGAGTGGAGCATCTCATCGTTGACCCATTGGTTGTAATCCCCGTGGAGGGTCTCGCCCAGCAGGAAGAACTCCGGCTTCAGCCCATCGCAGAAGGAGCGCAGGCGGCGGAGGAAATCCTTGTCCAGGCAGTAGGCCACGTCCAGCCGCAGGCCGTCGATGCCGAACTCCTCCACCCAGAACTTCACCGTGTCCAGCAGGTAGTCCACCACGGCGGGGTTGCGGAGGTTCAGCTTGACCAGCTCAAAGTGGCCCTCCCAGCCCTCGTACCAGAAGCCGTCGTTGTAGTTGGAATTGCCGTCAAAGCTGATGTGGAACCAGTCCTTGTAGGGGGAGTCCCACTTCTTCTCCTGCACGTCCCGGAAGGCCCAGAAGCCCCGTCCCACGTGGTTGAACACCCCGTCCAGCACCACCCGGATGCCGTGGTCATGGAGGGCTTCGCACACCTGGGCGAAGTCCTGGTTGGTGCCCAGGCGGCAGTCGATCTTCCGGTAGTCCCGGGTGTCGTAGCCGTGGCGGTCGCTTTCGAAGATGGGGCACAGGTAGACCGCGTCCGCCCCCAGCTTCTGAATATGCCCGGCCCAATCCCCGATTTTGCCGATGCGGCTGACGGTCACGCCGTCGTTCTCCGTGGGGGCCCCGCAGAAACCCAGGGGGTAGATTTGATAAAATACGCTTTGCTCCGCCCACATAAGGCGTCACTTCCTTTCTCTGTCGTCCTTCATGGCGGTAACGCCGTGAGCCATCAGTATAGCAGAAACCGTCCCCAAAAGCAAGCTACACGGTTTGACAGCCCATCCGCCGGAGTAAAGCCCGCATCTGCCGGACCTCCTTGCAGTGCGTGTCGATGGTGGAGCGCAGCACGGGAGCCAGCCCGGTGGCAACCTGATAGCGCAGGGTGTTCTGGGCCATCCGCGCCGCCCCCAGGTGGTGGGGGATCATCTGCCGCAGGAACACCAGGTCCAGCCGGTTCCCCTCCGGGGCGGAGCCCATCTGGGAGAACAGCTCCCGGAGGATCAGCTCCGTCCGCCGGTGGCACAGGCGGAGGTCCATCTGGGGATTGGCGGGCTGCCCGCAGTCGGGCAGAAGCCCCTCCATGGCCTGGAGGCCCTGGGTCTGCTGGTCGGTGATCCGCTGGGCCAGGCGGCGGACGGCCCCGTCGTCGGAATATTGCAGGAGGTTCCGGCACATCCGGACGGCGGCCTGGTGGTGGGGGATCATCTGGACGATGAAGTTGTGGGAGAGGCTCCGGGTGAGCTTGGCGGTGGTGATGCCCTGGATCATCTCGTCCAGAATCTGGTAGTAGCAGCATAAGTAACGCTTGGACGGGTCGCTGAGTAAGTAGGTGTTTGCCATGGCTTTGCCCTCCTTTTGCCCATCCTATGAGGAAAAACCCGGCTGTGTGCGGAAAAGGACGGCGGTTCGTGAGAACCGCCGTCCTTTTATGGTTTGGCTTAAAATTTGGCCCCGCCGAACTCGGACAGGGTGACGGCCTTGTTCCGCTCCGCCGTCCAGTTGATGGACCACTGGGAGGCGAACAGCAGCAGCTGGTTCTGGCGGTAGTCCTCCACCAGCATGGCGTCCCCGGGGAGGGTGAGGTCGTCCGCCCGGAGGGGCTCGTCCCCCTCGTGGCGGAGCCAGCGCAGGTACTCGTAGGGCAGGCCCTCGGCGTACAGATCCACGCCGTATTCGTTTTTCAGGCGGTACTCCAGCACGTCGAATTGCAGGGTGCCCACCACGCCCACAATGACCTCCTCCATGCCGGAGTAGGGGGTCTTGAAGATCTGGATCGCGCCCTCCTGGGCGATCTGCTCCATCCCCTTGAGGAACTGCTTGCGCTTCATGGTGTCCAGGGGCCGCACCCGGCGGAAGTGCTCCGGGGCGAAGGTGGGGATGGGGTCGAACTGGAACTTGCGGGCGGCGGTGCACAGGGTGTCCCCGATGGAGAAGATGCCCGGGTCGAACACGCCGATGATGTCCCCGGCGTAGGCTTCCTCGATGATCTCCCGCTCGGCGGCCATGAGCTGCTGGGGCCGGGAGAGCTTGATTTTTTTGCCGCCCTGGACGTGGTAGACCTCCTTGTCCGCCTCAAATTTGCCGGACACCACCCGCATGAAGGCGATCCGGTCCCGGTGGGCCTTGTTCATGTTGGCCTGGATCTTGAACACGAAGGCGGAGAAGCCGTCGTCAAAGGAGTCCACCAGCTCGTCCCCGGCGGTGCGGGGCAGGGGGGCGGTGGTCATGCGCAGGAAGTCCTCCAGGAAGGGCTCCACGCCGAAATTGGTGAGGGCGGAGCCGAAGAACACCGGGGACAGCTGGCCGTGGCGCACCCGGTCCATGTCGAATTCGCAGGAGGCCCCGTCCAGCAGCTCGATCTCGTCGTTGAGCTGATCCCGGTAGGATTGGCCGATCAGATTGGCCAGCTCGGGGTCGTCCAGGCCGATCTCGGTGGCGGTGGCGGCCTTGGAGCCGCCGTTGGAGGTGAAATGGATGATCCGCCTCCGCTCCCGGTCGTACACCCCCTGGAACGCCTTGCCGCAGCCGATGGGCCAGTTGACGGCGTAGGTGTCGATGCCCAGCTCGTGCTCCAGCTCCTGGCACAGCTCGAAGGGGTCCCGGGCCTCCCGGTCCATTTTGTTGATGAAGGTGAAGATGGGGATGTCCCGCAGGCGGCACACCTTGAACAGCTTCCGGGTCTGGGCCTCCACGCCCTTGGCGGCGTCGATGACCATGACGGCGGAGTCGGCGGCCATCAGGGTGCGGTAGGTGTCCTCGGAGAAGTCCTGGTGGCCCGGGGTGTCCAGTATGTTGATGCAGAAGCCCTCATACTGGAACTGCATGACGGACGAGGTGACGGAGATGCCCCGCTGCTTTTCGATCTCCATCCAGTCGGAGGTGGCAGCCCGGGCGTTTTTCTTGCCCTTCACCACCCCCGCCTGGGCGATTGCTCCCCCGTAGAGCAGGAATTTCTCCGTCAGGGTGGTTTTGCCCGCGTCGGGGTGGGAGATGATGGCGAAGGTTCTTCTTCTGTTGATTTCCGATTCGTATTGCGGCATGGGATGATCCCTCCATTGTGATTG
>CAJUCA010000054.1 GCA_910585265.1 uncultured Oscillospiraceae bacterium
TACGGCTGCCGGTTATTTTGTGGCCTGTGTGAGTTCAGCTCTATTTGATGCTTACAATAGCAGTTTTTGACGGCCCCCGGATTGCTTGATCCGAGGGCCGTCAAACCGTTGAAAACACTGGCTTTGCGGGCAAAATAGCATTTTCATCGTGTTAACTTGGTACGCCCGAAGGGACTCGAACCCCCAACATTCAGAACCGGAATCTGACGCTCTATCCAATTGAACTACGGGCGCATTTCTCATGTGTTCTCACGCAGTATACCAGAAAACTTCCCCCTTGTAAAGAGAAATTTTGCAGAAACTTTAAAATTTTCAAAAAAAGCCCCCCAACTGTTTCCATCCCGCCCCCCGGTTTTTTGGTGAAATTTCTTATTGCGGTTTTTTCCCCGGAATGCTATATTACACTTCGTTCGTTTTATGTCAAACTTTCGAGGTGCCATTATGCAAATTCTGATCCAGCTCTCCCTGTCCCTGGTGGGCGGCCTGCTGCTGTCCCGGCTGGCCAAAAAGCTCAACCTTCCCGCCGTCACCGCCTACCTGATCTGCGGCCTCCTGCTCGGCCCCTACTGCATCGGCGCGCTGGATCTGTTCTCGCTGGGCTTCAACTCCGCCGAGGAAGTGGCCTCCCTGGACCTCGTCTCCCAGGTGGCCCTGGGCTTCATTGCCTTCACCATCGGCAACGAGTTCCGCCTGGAGCAGCTCAAAAGCATGGGCAGGCAGGCCATCACCGTGGGCATACTCCAGGCTGTGGCCACCACCGCTCTGGTGGACGCCGCCCTCATCGCCTTGCATTTTATCAACCCCGGCCTCATCTCCATCTCCTCCGCCATCACCCTGGGGGCCATTGCCGCCGCCACCGCCCCCGCCGCCACCCTCATGGTGGTGCGCCAGTACAAGGCGGACGGCCCCCTGACCCGGCTGCTGCTGCTGGTGGTAGCCATTGACGACGCGGTGGGCCTGGTGCTGTTTTCCGCCTCCTTCGGGGTAGCCGCCGCCCTGGAGAGCGGTGCCATCAGCCTTCTCACCGTCCTGGTGGAGCCCCTCATTGAGATCGTCCTCTCCCTGGGCCTGGGTGCGCTGGCGGGCTGGGTGCTGTTCTGGGTGGAGAAATTCTTCCACTCCCGCAGCAAGCGGCTGTCCATCTCCATCGGCTTCGTCCTGCTCACCGTGGGGCTGTCCATGATGAAGTTTGAGGTGGGCGGCGTCCACTGCGGCTTCTCTCTGCTGCTGGTGTGCATGATGACGGGCACCGTGTTCTGCAACATCTGCGACTTCTCCGAGGAGCTGATGGGCCGTGTGGACGGCTGGACCGCCCCCCTGTTCGTGCTGTTCTTCGTGCTGTCCGGTGCCGAGCTGAACCTGAGCATTCTGGCCAACCCGGCAGTGCTGCTCATCGGCGCGGTGTACATCGTGTTCCGTTCCCTGGGCAAGTACCTGGGGGCCTATGGGAGCTGCGCCCTCACCAACTGCAGCGAGAGCATCCAAAAACACCTGGGCATCACCCTCCTGCCCCAGGCGGGGGTCGCGCTGGGCATGGCCCTCACCGCCCAGCAGCTCTCCGACGGAGCCATGGTGCGCAGCGTGGTGCTGTTCTCCGTGCTGGTGTACGAGCTGGTCGGCCCCGCCCTCACCAAGCGGTCCCTCATCGCCGCCGGCGAGATCCAGACGGAGGGCAAGACCACCGCCCGGAAAAAGAACGAACCCCGCAAGCCTGTCAATCTCAACGGCTGACGTGGAAGCGGGCGGAGCAGACAGGCTCCGCCCGCTTCCTTATATTATATTATATAGAGAACGCCGCCCGCTGGAAATTTCTTCTCCCGGCCTGCATAACCCATCCCCTCCCCCGCCATACTAAGGGCACCATGCAAAAAGGAGGAACCCGCCATGCCCAATCTCAGCGCGAAGGAGCTGTCCGCCCTGGAGGATCAGCTGGGCTTCGAGGGAATGCTGTGCCGCAAGTACCAGGACGCGGCCCAGGCCACCCAGGAGACCGAGCTGAAAAACACCTACACCCAGTACGCCGCCCAGCACAAGCAGAACTACGACACCCTGCTGGGCTTCTTACGCTAAGGAGGAGCCGCCATGAAGGAATCCGAGATCATCACCGACCTGCTGCTCACCGAGAAAAAGATGAGCACCAACTACAACCTGTTCGCCTCCGAGTGCACCAACGTGCAGCTCCGGGACGCCTTTGTGAGCCTGCTGACCCAGGGCCACAAGACCCAGACCCAGCTGTTTGAGACCGCCAAGCAGAAGGGCTGGTACAAGGTGGAGCAGGCCCAGCCCCAGATGGTGGCCCAGGCGGCGCAGAAGTTCACCAACCAGGCCCCCACCCTTTCCGGCTGATCCGCGTAATCTTAATCCTGCGGGGGAGGCTTGCCGCTCCCGCAGGACGGGGCGCGTTTCGGCACCAGGGGAGGGGCAAGCCCCTCCCCTACATAGAAACGAGGTTCTTAAAAATTCCTAAAATCTGCCCCCGGCGTCTGGCGATGCCGGGGGCGTTATGCTATACTACCGATGAGCAATCAATCAGGGGGGACGACTGTGGAAACCGCCAACATTTTGATCGTCGAGGACGATGTGGATATCAACCGCCTGCTGTGCGCCATTTTGGAGGGGGCTGGCTGCACCTGCCGCTCCGCCTTCTCCGGCAGCGAGGCCCTGCTGTGGGCGGAAAAATACGACTACGACCTGGTGCTGCTGGACCTCATGCTCCCCGGCGTCACCGGGGAGGAGTTCATCGCCAGGATCCGCCAGGGCAAGACCATGCCCATCATCGTGGTGTCCGCCAAGCTGGGGGTGTCCGACCGGGTGAACGTCCTCAAGCTGGGGGCGGACGACTTCATCCCCAAGCCCTTCGACAACGCCGAGGTGCTGGCCCGGGTGGAGGCCCAGCTCCGCCGCAGCCGCCAGTTCAGCGTACCCGCGGGGGAGGCCCTGTCCGCAGGGCCGCTGACCCTGGACCTGGACAGCCACGCCGCCCTGGTGGACGGGCAGGAGGTGCCCCTCACCGGGCGGGAGTTCGAAATTCTGGCCCTGCTGATGAAAAACCCCCGGCGGGCCTTCTCCCGCGCCCAGATCTACGAGTCCGTGTGGGGGGAGGACTTCATCGGGGACGACAACACGGTGAACGTCCACGTCAGCAACCTGCGCTCCAAGCTGGCCAAGGCCGACCCGGAGCGCAGCTACATCAAGACCGTGTGGGGCATCGGCTTCAAGTTTAACCTTTCTTAACCTTTCCTTTCAGGAGTTTTGGCCTTTCCCGGTTATCATGGGGACAGTTCAAACAGAAAGGCGGAAACGCTATGACGGAAAACACAGCGGTGCTGGCGTCCTACGGCCTGAGTAAGACCTACGGAGCCTGCAAGGCCCTGGACGGGCTGAACCTGATGGTGCGCCGGGGGGATATCTACGGGCTGGTGGGCCGCAACGGGGCGGGCAAGACCACCTTCATGCGGATGGCCACCGGCCAATCCACCCCCACCGGGGGCGAGCTGGAGCTGTTCGGCGCGTCGGGCAAGGACCTCCGGGCCCAGCGGTCCCGCACCGGGGCCATGATCGAGATCCCCTCCTTCTCCCCCTTCCTCACCGCCCGGGAGAACCTGGAGTACTACCGCCTCCAGCGGGGCATACCCGGCAGGCAGGCGGTGGACGAGGTGCTGGAGCTGGTGGATCTGACCGCCACCGGGCCCAAGAAGTTCAAGTCCTTCTCCCTGGGGATGAAGCAGCGGCTGGGGCTGGCCCTGGCCCTCATGAACCACCCGGACTTCCTCATCCTGGACGAGCCCATCAACGGCCTGGACCCGGAGGGGGTGGCGAAGTTCCGGCAGATCCTCCGCCAGCTCAACCAGGAGCGGCAGACCACCATCCTGATCTCCAGCCACATCCTGTCCGAGCTGTCCAGCGTGGCCACCCGGTACGGCTTCATGGAGCAGGGCAGGCTGCTGGAGGAAATCACCGCCGAGGCCCTCCACGACAAATGCCGCACCTGCCTGCGGCTGGAGGTGGACGACGCCGCCAAGGCCGCCGCCCTCCTCCAGAGCCAGCTGGGCACCGACAAGTTCGAGGTGCTCCCCGGCAATGTGGTGCAGCTCTACGACTGCCTGGACGACCCCAAGCGGGCGTCCTACGCCCTGGCCCAGAACGGCGTGGCCCTGCTGGCCATGGAGCAGAAGGGCGCGGATCTGGAGGCCTACTTCCTCAACCTGATTGGAGGTGGGCACCATGCTTAACTACATCCGTGCCGAGACCTATAAGGTACTGCGCCGCCCCTACACCTATATCACCCTGGCGGTGATGCTGGTGCTGGAGGGAATTTTCGCGGCGGGCTTCGCCTTCCACAACTCCCACTCCTTCGCCACCCCCTTCGGCGGGGCCATCATCAGCATCGTGGAGATGGGTATCATCGGCTTCTGTATGTGCCTGCTCACCGGGGACATGGTGTTCGCGGGGCAGTACAAGAACTCCACCCTGAAAAACGAGGTGTCCTTCGGCCTGAGCCGCACCCGGATCTATCTGGGCAAGCTCATCGCCCAGACCCTGCTGTCCCTTGTGTACCTGGCGGTCATGATGGCCTTTTTCATCGGCCTGTGCGCCGTCTGCCTGCCCATGGAGGGCCCCGCCGGGTTCTACTCCTCCGGGGACGCCCTGATCATCGTGGGCTACTTCCTGGCGGCGGGCATACCCCTGTGGATCGGCGGGCAGGCGGCCATGTGTATGTGCCTGTTCCTTGTCAACGGGGAGATGACCAGCTCCTTCCTCTATGTAGGTATCGTCTTTGTGCTGGATACCGTTTTGAGTGTCACCGGCCTGCTGGTCCAGGGCGGGCTTGGGAATCTGCTGGTTAAGATTTCCGGATACCTCCCCCGGCCCATGCTGGACACCGCCAAAACTGTGGTGGGCGACCCGGTCTATCTGGGGCAGGCGTGGCTGGTGGGGGCGTTCTGGGTGGCGGCCTGCACCGCCATCGGGCTGTACGGCTTCCACAGGAAAGAGATCAAGTGATTGCGGGGTGGATAATTTGAACGGGAAAAAACTCATGGTGTGCCTTTTTGCCGCCGTCGCCGCGGCCCTGTGCGTCTTTGGGGCCGTAAGGCACAAACGATAAAGCCTGCGCTTTCAGCCGGATCGCAAGATCCGGCGAAAGCCGTTTCGTGAGGTGCTCCATGAACCTGACCTTTCTCCTACAGGGGCCGATGGGAATTGCCGGTCCCATCCTGCTGATTCTGCTGGTGCTGTGGATGGCCCGGGGGGACCGCTCCCCCTGGTATGTCAAGGCCGCGCTGCTTCTCCCGCTGGCCCTCCTGCTGCTGATCATGTTCGGAATCCTTTGAGAAGCTGTACCAATCGCCTCAGCACCCAGCTTAGCGGCCCAAATTGCCGCTGGCCGTGTTAAAAAATCTTGAAATACACAAAGTATTCCCGCGTTTTTTCGCCTTGCCACCGGCAATTTTGGCTCGCCAATCTGAAATACTTCGGCGATTGGTACAGCTTCTGACATCTGAAAGGGGCGATCACCTTGATCCCTGCGCTCATCCTGCTGGCCCTGGCGTGCGCCGTCCTCATCGGGCGGCAGCTCACCCTGGAGCAGGGGCTTCACAACGCCGCCCGCCGGATGCGGGAGCAGCTGGCGGACGAAACCACCGCCCGCCTGTCCCTGCCCTGCCCCAGTGCCGGGGCGGAGGAGCTGCTGTCCTGCCTGAACCAGCTTTTGGAGCTGCGGCAGGAGGAGCGGGCCCGCTACCGCCGGAAGGAGCAGGAGCTGCGGCGGCAGATCGCCAACGTGTCCCACGATCTGCGCACGCCGCTGACCTCCATCCTGGGCTACCTACAGCTTTTGGAGGGGGACGGCCTGTCTCCGGAGCGGAAGGCGGAGTATCTGGCTGTCATCGAGGGCCGCGCCCGCACCCTGCAAACCTTCATCGCCGCCTTCTACGACCTGTCCCGGATCGAGGGGGGCGAGCTGCCCCTGGAACGGGAGCAGGTGGATCTCCGCCGCGCCCTGTCCGACCAGCTGGCCGCCTCCTACGGGCAGATCGAGGAGGCGGGGCTGGACATGGAGGTGGAGCTGGCCGACGGCCTGCCTCCGGTGTGGGCGGACAGCGGGGCCGTGGCCCGGATCTTCTCCAACCTGCTCACCAACGCCCTGCGCCACGGAAAGGACGCGCTGTCCGTCAGGCTGTACCGGGCGGGGAATGTGATCGTGTCCGCCTTCTCCAACCGGGCGGAGGGCCTCACCGCCGAGGACGCCGCCCACGTGTTCGAGCGGTTCTACACCGCCGACAAGATGCGCACCGGGCAGAGCACCGGGCTGGGCCTGGCCATCGTCAAGGCCCTGGCAGAGCGGATGGGCCACACCGCCGCCGCCCGCTGGGAGGACGGGGTGTTTACCATCGAGGTCAGGTGGGTTATCTGAGGACGGTGCTGGGGGGGCTTTGGCCTGCCGTCCGTGAAGTTTTGTCTGAATTCATAAAACGTTAAAGGGTTGGCGGTTTACGCCAGCCCTTTTCTGTGATATGATATGCCATGATTCCCCAAACTAATACAAAAAGGAGCTTTCCTATGGCTCAATCGTCGCAGGCACAGCAGGCCCCGCCCCCCAAACGCGGGCGGGAGGAAAAACAGCGGGCACGCCGCCGGGAGGAACGGGCCGCCCGCTCGCCCCGGGAGCCGGAGCGGATTTTCCCCGACCCCAAAACCGGACTCACCGCCGCCCAGGCCGCCCAGCTTTTGGAGCAGGGCATGGGCAACGAAGCGGTGGCCTCCAACGCCAAGTCCACCGGGCAGATCATCCGGGAGAACACCCTCACCTTCTTCAACCTGGTCTTTGTGGTGCTGGCGGCCCTGCTGGTGCTGGCCGGGGACTTCAAGGACATGATGTTCCTGGGCATCGCCATCGTCAACTCCCTCATCGGCATCGTCCAGCAGCTCCGCTCCCGGGCCACCCTGGAGAAGCTGTCCCTCATCAGCGAGGCCCGGGTGAAGGTGGTGCGGGACGGGCAGCTGGGCACCGTCCCCGTCCACAAGCTGGTGCGGGAGGACATTGTGGAGCTGGGGGCGGGGGACCAGATCCCCGCCGACGGCCCGGTGCTGTCCGGGCAGGTGACGGTGAACGAGGCCCTGATTACCGGCGAGGCCGACCCCATCACCAAGGACGTGGGGGGCGAGCTGCTGTCCGGCAGCTTTGTGGTGTCCGGCAAGTGCCGGGCCCGGCTGGACCGGGTGGGGGCGGACAGCTACGCCTCCCGCCTGTCCCTGGAGGCCAAGGCCGACCAGGGGGTGGGCCGCTCCGAGATGATGAAGTCGCTGGACCGGCTGATCCGGTTCATCGGCTTCGCCCTCATCCCCATTGGCGCGGCCCTGTTCTACAACGAGCTGATGGTGCAG
Organism: uncultured Oscillospiraceae bacterium; assembly: GCA_910585265.1. Taxonomy (GTDB): domain Bacteria; phylum Bacillota; class Clostridia; order Oscillospirales; family Oscillospiraceae; genus Enterenecus. Next base: position 7,387 of record CAJUCA010000054.1, read on the forward strand.
GGCAATGAGTTCTCCGAGGCGGTGCCCGCGGTGGTGGCCGCCCTCATCGGCATGATCCCCGAGGGGCTGTACCTGCTCACCAGCGTGGCCCTGGCGGTGTCCGTCATGCGGCTGGCCCAGAAGCAGACCCTGGTCCACGAGCTGTCCGCCGTGGAGACGCTGGCCCATGTGGACGTGCTGTGTGTGGACAAGACAGGCACCATCACCCAGCCCGAGATGTCGGTGCAGGAGATCGTCCCCCTGGACGAGGACCGCTGTCCCGCCGGAAAGGTGGAGGAGATCTTCAACGCCTACTACCGGGCCATCGACGCGGACAACGACACCGCCCGGGCCATGGCCCAGCGGTTCTCCAAGTCCTCCCTGTGGCAGGTGGAGCGTACCGTGCCCTTCACCTCCGCCAACAAGTGGTCGGCGGTGGTGTTCCGGGCCTATGGCTCCTACGTGGTGGGCGCGCCCGAGTTCATCATGAAGGCCCGGTATGCCGACTTGCAGCATATGGTGGTCCCCTACCAGGAGCAGGGGTGCCGGGTGCTGCTGCTGGCAAGGTGTGCCACCCCGCCCACCATGGACGGCGGCATCACCGGGAACGTGGAGCCTCTGGCCCTGGCGGTCATCGCCAACCCCATCCGGGAGGAGGCCCCCAGGACCTTCCAATACTTTGCCCAGCAGGGGGTTACGGTCAAGGTGATCTCCGGGGACAACCCCTCCACCGTGTCCGCCGTGGCGGTGCAGGCGGGTATCGCCGGGGGGGACAAGTACGTGGACGCCGCCACCCTGAAGGAGCCCGCCGACTACGCCAGGGCGGTGCGGGATTATAACGTATTCGGCCGGGTGACCCCGGATCAGAAGCGCAAGCTGGTGAAGGCCCTGCAAAAGGCGGGCCACACCGTGGCCATGACCGGGGACGGCGTGAACGACGTGCTGGCCCTGAAGGACGCGGACTGCGGCATCGCCATGGCCTCCGGCGCGGAGGCGGCGGCCCAGGTGGCCCAGGTGGTGCTGCTGGACTCCAGCTTCGCCTCCATGCCCCAGGTGGTGGAGGAGGGGCGGCGGGTGATCAACAACATCCAGCGGGCGGCGGCCCTGTACCTGGTGAAGAACATCATGTCCCTGTTCCTGTCCCTGGTGACGCTGTTCGCCGGGTTCCCCTACCCCTTCGTCCCCATTCAGCTCACCCTCATCAGCGCGCTGACCATCGGGGCCCCCTCCTTCGTGCTGGCCCTGGAGCCTAACCACGAGATCGTGAAAGGCCGCTTTATGACAAACGTACTCCGGCGGGCCCTGCCCGGGGGCCTTGCCAACGTGGTGCTGATGATCCTCATCGAGCTGTTCACCTTCGCCTTCGCTTTCGAGCGGGTCACCCTGTCCACCCTGGCCACGGTGATCATGGGGGAGGTGGGCCTGCTGGTGCTGTACTACATCTCCAAGCCCCTGGACTGGAAACGCTGGACGCTGCTGGGGACGATGGCGGGGGCCTTTGTCATCGCGGTGCTGGCCTTCGGCGGTATGTTTGAGCTTACCCCCCTGGACTTCCAGGCGGGGCTGGTGATTCTGGTGTTCCTGATGCTCACCCCGTCGGTGATCTTCGTGTTTGAGCGGGCCTTTGAGTGGGGCAGCGCGGCCTTGGCCCTGGTGGCCCAGCGGCGGGGCGGCGGGCGGCCCAAGCGGACGGCTCCCAAACGGGTTGTGCGCCGCTGAATATCGTCTTCCACACTCACACACCAGGTCAGAAAAGGAGTGATTTCGGATGGATACCACGTGTTTTGAAATAAAAACCGTGTATTCCAGTGAGGACCTTGAGGGATTATATGATGCCTTTCTTTCGGGGGAAAAAAGTGTCCGCATCTCCAAAAAAACCACCAAAGCAGCCAGCACATTTGGGGCCATACTTTTTTGGGTATTTGCCGCACTGATCTTGATCTCAAATCTTTTTACCGGGAGTCTTTACATTTTCCTGATAGCATTTTCCATGTCGGCGGTGATTGCTTTGCTGGGATGGTTGATGTTTTTCATGGGAAACCGGAGATTCAGAAGCAAAGCCGTTTGGAACGCATATCCCAATAAAGGGGAACAAATTCTATTCCGTTTTTCATCGGACGGGTTTCTGTCAACGCAGGGGCACTTGGAAACAAAAGTCAGCTATGCCGGAATTGTGCGCCTGTGCCAAGACAGCCAGCGTCTATATCTATTTACTTCGCCGCAGGTTGCGTATATTCTTCCAAAGCGGGACTTCATAGAGCAGGTTGACGCATTCCGAGAATTTATATGCGCTTCCACCGGCTTACAGATGGAGTATCATTGAGTTGTGGGTAATACAGCAAAAGCGCGGGAGCGGCTAAGCCGCTCCCGCGCTTTTGCGTCCTACCCCAGCATCCGGGCCAGGGCCGCGAACTCCTCCAGCCCCAGCCGTTCCCCCCGCACCGTCTCCGGCAGGCCGCAGTCCGCCAGAATCTGCCGGAGCTGCTCCTTGGAAAACCGGCTCCCATAGGCGGCGGACAGGGCGTTGAGCAGTGTCTTGCGCCGCTGGGCGAAGGCCGCCTTCACCAGGCTGAAGATGGCGTCCCGGTCCCCCTCCACCGGGGGTCTGTCCCGGAGGGTGAGCCGCACCACCGCCGAGGTCACCTTGGGGGCGGGCAGGAAGCAGTCCGGCGGCACCTCGAACAAAAACTCGCAGTCGGCATGGTACTGGCAGAACAGGGAGAAGGCCCCGCAGTCGGAGCTGCCGGGGGCGGCGCAGATCCGCCGCGCCACCTCCCGCTGGATCATCACCGTGACGGACTGGAAGCACCCCGCCTCCAGCAGCCTGGTGATCACCGGGGTGGTGATGTTATAGGGCAGGTTGGCGCAGGCCTTGACGGTCAGGCCAGGGAATTTCTCCGCCGCCAGCCCGGCCAGATCCAGCTTCATGGCGTCCCCGGGGATCACCTCCACGTTGGGGCAGTCCGCCAGGGTCTCCGCCAGAATGGGCAGGAGGGCGCGGTCCAGCTCCACCGCCGCCACCTTCGCCGCTCGCCGGGAGAGCTGGACGGTGAGGGGGCCGATGCCGGGGCCGATCTCCAGCACGGCGCAGGTCTCGTCCAGCCCCGCCGCCTCCGCGATGTCCCGGGGCACCCAGTCCGCAATGAGGAAGTTCTGCCCCATGGATTTGGAGAAGCGGAAGCCGTGGCGGGCCAGCAGGGCCTTGATATCCCGCAGCTCGGTGAGGTTCATGGGGCGTCCCTCCGGGCGTCGGCCTCATACCGCTCCAGCCCCCACCAGTTGGGCAGCAGCTCCTTCAGCGTAACCGTCTCCCGCGTCTCATAGTCCACCAAAATCTCCATGTCCCGGTTTTCCAACGCCAGCTGCAAAAAGAACTCCCGGCAGGCCCCGCAGGGCATACCGCTTCCGCCGCCGCTGGGGGCCTTGTCCCGGAAGGCAATCAGCCGCTTTACCACCGTCTGCCCGCTGTTCACGTACATATTCAGCGCGGCCACCCGCTCGGCGCACAGATCCAGCACGCCGGAGCAGCTCTCCACACAGAATCCGGTGAAGATCCCGCCGTTTTCCGCCTCCAGCGCGCACACCACATGGTGGGCATAGAGGAAAGGGGACACCTCCTGGGGGTGGTACAGCCCCTTCGCCGCCTGGTACAGCTTTTCCCAGATATCCATTCCGCTTCTCCTATTTCAGCTTCTTTTCGTAGGCCACCCGCCGGGGATCGTGGGGGGGAGCCGCCCCCACCAGCACGTTCCCCCGGTACTGGAAGCCGGACTTCCGCAGCAGGCCCACCATGGCCCTGTTCTTCTTGTGGGTATCGATCCGCAGCCAGCCCAGGCCCATCCCCCGGGCCAGCTCCGCCCAGGCGGCGGCCATCTCCCCCGCCAGCCCGGAGCCGCGCCATTGTTCCGCCACGGCGCAGCGGTGGATGGAGGCGTAAGGCTCGTCCGAGCCCCATTTGCCGTCGGTGATGGCGTCGTAGCTCTCCTCCGGGCGGGCGTACAGGGTGAAGACCGCCCCCACCGCCCCGCCGCAGGTGAGCACGCAGCACTCCCCCCGGGCCATATCGTTCCGGTAGTCCGCCGCCGCGGGGTACTCCTCCGTCCACTGGTCGATGCCGTTGGCGTCCATCCAGGCCCGGGCCTGGGCGATGATCTCCATGATGGCGGGGATGTCCCCCTCCTCCGCCGGGCGGCACTCCACCGGACGGGGCAGGATGGGGCGGGACAGCTCCCGATCCAGCTCCGCCAGCAGCTTCTGGTCCTCCTTGGAGGACAGGTCCAGCTGCTCGTAGAGATCGGGCCGCCGCTCCCTGGTGCGCAGGAGGGACTGCTTCCGCCGCCACCGCTCCACCCCGGCGTGGTCGCCGGTGAGCAGCGGGGGGGGCACCGCCCTGCCGTGCCACACCTCCGGGCGGGAGTATTGGGGGTACTCCAGCAGGCCGTCCCAGTGGCTCTCGTTCTGGAAGCACTCGGGGTCGGACAGCACCCCCGGCACCAGGCGGCTCACCGCGTCCGCCACCGCCATGGCGGCGATCTCCCCCCCGGTGAGCACGAAATCCCCCAGGGAGATCTCCTCGTCCACGCACTCGTCGATGAACCGCTGGTCGATGCCCTCGTAGTGGCCGCACACCAGGATCAGGCGGTCGTGCTCCCAGGCCAGCCGCTTGGCGTCCGCCTGGGTGAAGGTTTTGCCGCAGGGGGACAGGTAGATGGTATGGGGCCGCCCCGGCCCCTGCCCGCGGAGGTGGTCCCAGCAGCGGAACAGGGGGTCGGCCTGGAGCACCGCCCCCCGCCCCCCGCCGTAGGGGTAGTCGTCCACCTGCTTCTGTTTGTTCACCGTGTAATCCCGGAGCTGGTGGGTGGCAATACGCAGGAAGTCCCGCTCCTGAGCCCGGCCCAGGATGGACTCGGACAGCACGTCCCCCACCGTGTCGGGGAACAGGGTGATGATATCAATGCAGTACATAAGCTCTCCCTTCCCTCGTCTGCCCGGCATCTTCGGCTGTGAATACAGGTTCTTACATTCCCTCGATGAGGCGCACCTTGAGATAGCCGCCCTCGATGTTGGTCTCCAGGATGAACTCGGGAACGGCAGGGATCAGGATCTCCCGCTCCCCCGCCACCACATACACCTGCTGGCGGGAGGGGGACAGCACCTCCTTCAGCACGCCCAGCTTCTCCCCCGCCTGGTCCACCACGTCCAGGCCCAGGATGTCCGCCAGGAAAAAGGCCCCCTCCGGCAGCTTGGCGTCGGCGCGGCGGATCTGGACGGTTTTTCCCTTGAGGCGCATGGCCTCCTCTACCGTGTCCACCCCGTCCAGCTTGGCGATGACGCTGCCCTTGTGGACCCGGGCCGACACCACCTTCCGGGGTTCGCCGTCCACGTAGAGGGCGGCAAACTGCCGCAGGAAATCCGGGCTGTCCGCCCAGGGGACGATTCGCACCTCGCCGTGGATGCCGTGGGTGTTGGTGATCTGGCCGCAGTCTAAGAACTCCTTCACGGAGATCCCTCCTTCCTCATCGCCGCAGGCCGGTCGGCGGCTTACGGGACGTGATAAAAAACAGGCGGGAATACCCGCCTGCTTTCAGAAGCTGCACCAATCACCTCAGCACCCAGCTTTGCGGCCCAAATTGCCGCTGGCCTCGTCAGGCAAAAGTCCGCTTCGTATGAAATACCCTTTGGGCATTTCATACTGCGCTCCCTTTGCCTTCCTCTCCCCACAAAGCCGGAAGGGCGGCTTTGCGGGGGCCCCTGAGAAATCTTGAAATACACAAAGTATTCCCGCGATTTTTCGCCTTGCCACCGGCAATTTTGCCTCGCAAATCTGAATACTTCGGCGATCGGTACAGCTTCTCAACCTTCAGTCAACAATGTCAACCGAAATCTTCTTGCCCTGGCGTTGGGCCACCGAACGCATCAACGCCCGGATCTCCTTGGCGATCCGGCCCTGACGGCCGATCACCTTGCCCATGTCGCCGGGAGCCACCCGGAGCTCCAGCACCGTCTCGGCGGGGGTCTCGGACTGGGAGACGGACACCGAGTCGGGATCGTCCACCAGGCTGCGGGCAATATAAGTGAGCAATTCCTTCATGTGTCCTCCAAATTCCGATTACACTCCGGCCTTCTTCAGCAGGTCGCGCACAGTGTCGGTGGGCTGGGCCCCAGTGCGGATCCAGGCCTGGGCGCGCTCCACGTCGATGTTGACGGCGGCGGGGCTCTGCCGGGGGTCGTAGGTACCGATCTCCTCGATGAAGCGGCCGTCCCGGGGATAGCGGGAGTCGGCCACCACCACCCGATAGAAGGGGGCCTTCTTCGCGCCCATGCGGCGCAGACGAATCTTAACCATTGTATTTTCACCTCCAAAAGTAGTCGTTCATTATGGTAAAAGTCCCAAGAGGGACATCAACCAACAGGGTTAGTCCAGCAGGAGCTTTTTCACGTCCTGGGCCTGGAGCTCCACGGCCCCACACCCGGGGCACACAAAGCAGTCCACGCCGCACCGATGTTCCGGTTCAAAAATGCCCGGACGCTTGCGCATCAAATAGGGCGGCGAACCGATTCCGCCTGTGAGGAACTGGGCGGTGATCATCTCTGTGCCGCACCTTGAGCATTCCATCGAAGCCATCTCCTGCTCAGAAGGGCAGGCCCATGCCCTTGAACCGCCCGAACAGGCCCTTGGCCTTCTTGGGGTTGGAGAACTGCCGGGTGAGCTGCTGCACCATGTCGAACTGCTTCAGCAGCCGGTTCACGTCCACCACCTGGGTGCCGGACCCGGCGGCGATCCGCTTCTTCCGGCTGGAGTTGAGCACGCTGGGGTTCTCCCGCTCATAGGGGGTCATGGACTGGATGATGGCCTCGATCCGCTTCAGATTGCCCTCGTCGGCGGACAGGTCCAGCTTTTTGCCCCCCATGCCCGGGATCATCCCGGCGATATCCTCCAGATTGCCCATGCTTTTGAGCTGGAGGAGCTGGTCATAGAAGTCGGACAGGGTGAACTTGTTCTTCCGCAGCCGCTCCAGCTGCTCGGCGGCCTTTTTCGCGTCCAGGTTCTGCTCCGCCTTCTCGATGAGGGACAGCACGTCCCCCATGCCCAAAATCCGGCTCGCCATGCGGTCGGGGTGGAATACCTCCACCGCGTCCAGCTTTTCTCCGGTTCCGGCGAACTTGATGGGCTTGCCCGTCACCGCCCGGATGGACAGGGCCGCGCCGCCCCGGGCGTCGCCGTCCAGCTTGGTGAGCATCACGCCGTCGATGTCCAGGGCCTCGTCGAAGGCCTTGGCGGCGGTCACCGCGTCCTGGCCGATCATGGCGTCCACCACCAGCAGAATCTCGGTGGGGTTCACCGTCTCCTTGATCCGCTTCAGCTCGTCCATGAGGGTCTCATCCACGTGGAGCCGTCCGGCGGTATCCAGGAACACCATGTCGTTTCCGTGGCGTCGGGCGTGCTCTACGGCGGCTTTGGCAATGTCCACCGGGTCGATCTGGCCCATCTGGAACACGGGGATGTCCAGCTGCCCGCCCACCACCTCCAGCTGCTTGATGGCGGCGGGGCGGTACACATCGCAGGCGCACAGCAGGGGACGCTTGCCCTGCTTCTTCATCAGGCCCGCCAGCTTCGCGCCGTTGGTGGTCTTGCCCGCGCCCTGGAGGCCCACCAGCATCACCACCGTGGGCGGAGCGGGGGAGATGGCCAGCTTGGTCTCGCCGCCCCCCATGAGGGCGGTCAGCTCCTCGTTGACGATCTTCACGATCATCTGGGCGGGGGTGAGGGATTCCATCACGTCCTGGCCCACGGCCCGCTCGGTGACAGAGGAGACGAAGCCCTTCACCACTTTGAAATTCACGTCCGCCTCCAGAAGGGCCATCTTGATCTCCTTCATGGCCTCCTTCACGTCCGCCTCGGAGAGGCGGCCCTTGCCCCGCAGGCGTTTGAAGGTGGCGGACAGCTTTTCGGTTAAGCTCTCAAATGCCATAGGTTACTCCTGATTCAGCTTGGCCGCGTTTTCCTTGATGGTGTTGGCCAGTCCGTCCAGCATGGCGTCGTTGTAGCTGCGCTCGTTGACGGCCTGGAGGAGCTGGTCGGCGGCCTGGTCGATGGCGGCGATGGCCGCCTGGGACTGGTGGAAGCGGCGGATGATGTGGGTTTTTTCCTCGATCTCGGACATGGCGGCCTCGGCCCGGACAATCACGTCCCGGACGCCTTGGCGGGAGATGCCGTAGTTTTCCGCGATCTCGGCCAGGGACAGGTCCTCATTATAATAGAGGTCGTAAAATTCCCGCTGGCGTTCGGTCAGCATATCGCCGTAGAAGTCAAAGAGCATAGCCATGCGGTATGCCTGGTTCTTCATGGGTCCACCTCCGCGGTCCTGAGTGTAAAGTCGTTGGGCTTTACAAGATTGGACTATACCACAGAACGTCCGGAAAGTCAAGGGAAAGGCGGCATTTTCCCGGGGGTTTTTTATCCTATTGGGGCGGGCGGCGGGGCCGGACGGGCTTCCCCGGCGGCGGACTTGAAAAGTTTTCAGATTTTGGTGAAAAAACGCTTGACAAAATCGGGCGTTCTGGTATAATAGCATTCGTTCTCGTGAGCCACAACTCCATAGATAGCGGATTAGTGTAATGGTAGCACACCAGACTCTGACTCTGTTTGTGAGGGTTCGAATCCTTCATCCGCTGCCAGTCAAACCCCTGGGACTGCATGGTTCCAGGGGTTTTTGTGTTCATTTGATCCTTACCGGATTTTTAGAGGTTCTCAATGTACTGTTGCATTCGGTTTGCGCTGTCTTCTTTCATGCGTTCTGAAACGTGACCGTAAACATCCAGGGTGAAAGCGGCGGTGGCATGGCCCAGGTTCCCTTGAACAGTTTTGATGTCGTCACCGTTTTGGAGGGAGAGGACCGCATGGGTGTGTCTCAGGTCATGCACCCGGGCGTTGGGAGCACCGATTTCCGTTGCGAATTTTTTGAAGTGGATGTAAACGGTTTGAGGGTGGAGGTGAGTTTCCAAAGGGGTGGTAAAGACAAAAGCACTCTGGTGCTCTTTCTCGCTTTTCCAGCCCTGCCACTCCCAGCCCGCTTTGAGCCGTTCCTCTGCCTGAACTTGCCGCCACCGCTTTAAGAGTTCCAGGACAAATGGGGCTGGAGCGATAACACGGGTTATGCCATTTTTCAGCGGGGTAAAGGTGAAACCACCTTCAGCGAGAGGACGCTTTTGAAGCTGTTTGTTAATGGTCAACCGCCGTTTCTCAAAATCCACGCAGTCCCAGGTCATGCCGATGGCTTCCGCCAGCCTGAGCCCGGTAAAAACCACCACCTTGAGCAGCGTCCCATAGCCATCGCTGCCAATCGCGGCAACCAAAGCACCGACCTGTGCATCAGTGAGCGGCTGGATTTCTTTGCGCTCCAACCTGGGAAGTGTGACCATCTCTGCCGGGTTACGACGCAAGTATTCCAGCTTGACAGCGGTGGAGAGGCACTTGCTCAAAATCCCATGGACGTTACGGATGCTCTTGGGACTGATGGGACCGAGCGGTTGTTTCCCCCCGCTGCCCCGAAGTAAGGAATTGTAGAAGGATTGGATACGGTGCGGATCTAATTGCGAGAGGGGGACTTTACCCAGGGCAGGGAGGATGTGGGCTTTGGCCTGAGCTTTATAATGCTTGATGGTAGACCATTTTTTGTCAAACATATAGTCTTCCAGCCAAATCGACATCCAGGCTTCTAATGTCATGTTGCTGGGTTCAATATAGGTACCGTCATCCAACTCGGTGGTGATCTCCGTCAGCCGTTCCCGCACCTCCTTCTGGGTTTTGCCATAGATGGATTTTTGCTTTTGTTTTCCGGTCGCCGGGTCAAAGCCCACGGTATATTGGGCTTCCCAGCGGCCGTCAGAACGTTTGCGGATGGTTCCCGCCCCTTGCGCATTTTTCTTTGCTTTGCGCGGCATATATTCTCCTTTCCGGGGTGTTGAACCGATCCGCCGCAGTAAGGTGCTTTCATTGTACCCCTCCGCGGCGGATGGTTCAAGCAGATATTATGAATTTTGCTGTGTAAGGAAGTCCAATACGGCGTCTTTGGGAACGCGGAGCTGCCGCCCAATCCGAATACTCCGAATTTGGCCAGACCGAACCAGTTCATAAGCGGTATTCCTGCCGATGCCGAGGATAGGGATCAACTCCTCAACCCGAAGGGTGAGGGGGAGATCGTCGAAGGAGGTGGGGCGGTCAATCACCATCGGCACCGTCCTTTGAAATGGACGCCAGGTAGATCCGCGTCACGTCGGGACACTCGTGGCCCAGGAGCTGGGATACCCTCAGGCTGGCGTTGAAGGGACTCACGCCGCTGTCCACCAGCTCCTGCCAGGTGCGGGCGGCATAGCTGTGCCGTAGGCCGTGGTGGGTTATGGGGCGGGTGGAGTCCGTGTCCTGGATTTTGGGGCGAACCTGGTAGATGTACTGCTGGAGCCGGCCTATCGCATGATGGGTGGGCACGTTGTCCGGAACAAACAGCTTATGGCCCCGGGGCGTGACGGCCAGGAACTTTTGGAGTTCGATACGGATGCTCTCGTTGATGGGTACGGTGCGGAGCTTGCCGCCCTTGCCTTTGATGGTGACGGCGTTTCCCCGGAGGGCTTGCTCCGCGATGGCCGTGTCGATGCGGAAGCACTCGTGGATGCGCGCCCGGCATACCATGTCAAGCAGGCGATGGCAGCGAAGTCCTTGCGGCCATCGGCCATCGCGGTGACGAGGAACAGGTTGAATTCCCGGACGCTCCAGGTGCGGTCTTTCTGGCCGAAGCGGCGGTGCTCCAGCTCTACCGCCAGTTCGTCGTTTTTAGGCAGGCGGTATTTGGTTTGCCCCATCATGTCGTGATAGAAACGGATGGCGGCCAGATCGGTTTTGATGGTGGAAGCAGATTTCCCACGCTCCTGCATATCAACGATGTACGCAGTGAGATGCTTGCCGCTGACGTTGGCCAGCTTTTGTAGGTGGTAGTGGTCGGCCAGAAAGCGGCAGAAGCGTTTGTTGGCCTCATAGTACCGCTCTTTGGTGCGGAAACTGCCCTGTCGGATGTGCCGGGCCACCTTGTCCAACTGGGCGATGAGGGTTTGGTAGATGCCGGGATTTTTTGATTTTATGGTCATGAAATACTTCTTTTTATGTTAGATTTGTTCAGTTGCGCATAGTATACCCGTTGGCGCGGGCAACTGTTTCCGCCTGTAGCGCGACAAGATTTTTAAGAAACGCGGACAAGATAAATAAGAAAAATCGCCCCCGTTCTAAGAAGTAAATCCGAGCCCACCCACTTGCGCCGACCGCCCCCTCAACAGGGGGAGCAGCCCGGACAAAAAGGTGGGCTTTTCGTGCCCCCGGGAGGGGCGGTTTTTCCGCCCCTCCCTTGCGTTTTAACTCGTGGGGGTAGAGTTACCCCTCCATCTCCCCCGAGGGCCCTTCCTGGAGCTCCTGGGGGGCTTCCCGGGGCTTTTCGGACTCGACGTACTCCGCCCACCCGTAGACCCCGGGCTCCCATGTGTTGCCGTCCACCTCGGAGAGCCATTTCTTGCCGCCGTGGGAGGTCTTCGCGCCCTTGCTATAGGCGTCATGTGCCCCGATGGGCTGAACCCACTCAGGGAACTCCTCCAGAAGGTTCCCAATGGGCGTCCACATGGAGGGCGACTCCGAGGGCTTGCGGTTCTGTCCAGCGTCCTTGACGTCATGGATGGAGCGGTAGAGCTGGCTCCCCTCCTGGACGATATCGCCCGCCTTGCCCCTCCAATTCTCGTCCCACTGGACAAAGAGGTCGGGGTGCTCCGAGATCGTGACCTCGTCAAGCTGCTGTTCCTGAGCCATCTTGACAAACATGATCTCGGCGACGGCCTGGGCCGACGTGCTGCGCCGGGCTTCCCGCTGGATTTCCGAGACAGGGCGGCGCGGCGTCAAATACTTCATTCCGTTGGCTTCGCTCATTCGTAAGCACCTCCGAACCCGGAGACGGAGATTTCCCCGTCATAGCCGTCATTTTTGGTGAGCTTGAAGCGGATGTTCACGCCCCACTTGTCCGCCGTCTTCGCCGTGTTGGTGAAATTATAGACCCGGTTGAGGAAGACCACGGCGGTGATGTCCTCCCACGTCGGGACGGCGTCAAAGGCGTTGTTACAAGCCTCCACGAGGACGGTCGCACCCTCGGTTTTCCATGTGGGGGTGATCAGAATTTTGGATGCCCTCTCGTCGGTTTCCTCGGGGGCGGCGAGCTGGAACTCGATGACCTTCTCATTCTTGGAGAAGTTCCAGACCCTCACGCTTGTCGCGAAGTTGCCGTCCACGGCCTCGACCCGGAGCTGGTGGGCCCCGTTGGCGAGGATAAGCCATTCCTCCCGGGAGAGCTCGATCGTTTCCGTCTGCCCGAGGGTGGCCTGATAGCTCCTGATCTGCTTATCATCCACGAACTCGGTGACGACCACGTTGTCGCCCTCCACATCGGTGACGGTGTACTCCTCGGCGAAGCTGCCCGTCTGGAGCCCGAGGTCGGTATCCTGCCCAGAAATGCTCGGGGCGGAGTTGGTGCGCTTGAAGGTGATGCGGCGGTAGGCCGTGCCGCCCTTGCCGTCGGTGGCGGTGATCTTGAGGGTGTTGACCGTGTTGAGGCCCAGGTTGTAGAGCTGCTCCGCCGTGATGGAAATGGAGAGCGTTTCGCCCCGGGGCGCATTGTTGATCGTGCGGAGCTCCGTGTCATTGAGCTCCTCCTTCACGGTAAGGGTGTCCCCGTCCGCGTCGTCGACCGTGTACTCATAGGAGAAGGCGAGGTTCTTGTCGCCCAGGTTGACGTCGACGCCGGAGATGGTCGGGGCGGCGTTGGTGCGGGTGAACGTCCATGTCCGCGAGGCCGTTCCACCCTGCCCGTCCGTGACGACGACCTTTACTGTGTGCTTCCCGAGGCTCATCTCATCTACTCGAACAGATATACTATTTTTCAAATTTCGCGTCGGGGCAAACGACGAAGTCGTTTGCCCATCGATCAACTCCGTCGCCGTCAAGACGTCGCCGGAGTCGGAATCGTCCACGGTGTACTCGATCGTGAAGTTGCTGTTCTTATCCCCCAGATCGCGATCTGTGTCAGAGATCAGAGGGTCAGTGTTCAGGACTTCAAGGACGGGACGAAAACCGACGCAGACGAACCGATTCGTAGCACTGTAGTAGTCCCAGCGGCGGGCCGAGCGATACCCCCGAACCGCACGATACGACGCATTTCCAAAATATACCTCTTGACACCAGGAATAGACATAAAGCCAATTCCAAAATTGATTATTCGCGGAGTTCAAGTCTGTCGCATTTTGGGTTGCGTCCATGTCAGAGGGCAGCGGGGCCGGGAGCCCAGTGATAACCTCCTCCCGGGTGATAAACCTGTCCCACTCATTATTGTTGGGCGATCCTCCCGCATACGCGTCAGAGCTGGTACCCTCTGTTTTTAGCTCGTGCCATTGTTCCTCCTTCCCTATCACATTACACT
>CAJUCA010000055.1 GCA_910585265.1 uncultured Oscillospiraceae bacterium
ATGGACGAGAACTCCAAGGACACCGTGTGGTGGACCTCCGACGAGTTCAAGAACGACAACAAGCCCGCCTCCCAGGAGGCGTGGGACGCCTGCAAGGCCCTGGCCGTCAAGGAGCTGTCCAACAAGAAGCTGTACGTGATGGACGTGTTCTGCGGCACCAACCCCGACTCCCGCATGGCGGTGCGCTTCATCATGGAGGTGGCATGGCAGGCCCACTTCGTGAAGAATATGTTCATCCAGCCCACCGAGGAGGAGCTGAAGAACTTCAAGCCCGACTTTGTCTCCTACAACGCCGCCAAGGCCAAGGTGGAGAACTATAAAGAGCTGGGCCTCAACTCCGAGACCGCCGCCATCTTCAACATTACCAGCCGTGAGCAGGTCATCCTCAACACCTGGTACGGCGGCGAGATGAAGAAGGGCCTGTTTTCCATGATGAACTACTTCCTGCCCCTGAAGGGCATGGCCTCCATGCACTGCTCCGCCAACACCGACATGAACGGCGAGAACACCGCCCTGTTCTTCGGCCTGTCCGGCACCGGCAAGACCACCCTGTCCACCGATCCCAAGCGTCTGCTCATCGGCGACGACGAGCACGGCTGGGACGACAACGGCGTGTTCAACTTCGAGGGCGGCTGCTACGCCAAGGTCATCAACCTGGACAAGGAGTCCGAGCCCGACATCTACAACGCCATCAAGCGCAACGCCCTGCTGGAGAACGTCACCGTGGACGCCGAGGGCAAGATCGACTTCGCCGACAAGTCCGTCACCGAGAACACCCGGGTGTCCTACCCCATCGAGCACATTGAGAAGATCGTGAAGAACGTGCATCCCACGTCCTCCGGCCCGGACGCCAAGAACGTGATCTTCCTGTCCGCCGACGCCTTCGGCGTGCTCCCCCCGGTGTCCATCCTCACCCCGGAGCAGACCCAGTACTACTTCCTGTCCGGCTTCACCTCCAAGCTGGCGGGCACCGAGCGGGGCATCACCGAGCCCACCCCCACCTTCTCCGCCTGCTTCGGCCAGGCCTTCCTGGAGCTGCACCCCACCAAGTACGGTGAGGAGCTGGTGAAGAAGATGCAGAAGTCCGGCGCCAAGGCCTACCTGGTGAACACCGGCTGGAACGGCACCGGCAAGCGCATCTCCATTAAGGACACCCGCGGCATCATCGACGCCATCCTGGACGGCTCCATCCTCAAGGCCGAGACCAAGACCATCCCCTACTTCAACCTGGCCGTGCCCACCGCCCTGCCCGGCGTGGACCCCGCCATCCTGGACCCCCGGGATACCTACGGCGACGCCGCCGAGTGGGACGCCAAGGCCAAGGATCTGGCCGGCCGCTTCGTGAAGAACTTCGTGAAGTACACCGGCAACGACGCGGGCAAGGCCCTGGTGGCCGCCGGCCCCGAGGCGTAAGAAACCCAACCTGCCCAGCGGCGGGGTGCCTGTCGGGGCGCACATTGTGCGCCCGCCTCCGGGACCGCTGCGGGAAAATGGGCGCGCGCGATATGCGCCCCGACACCGGGTTTACCGCACATCCGTCATTAGGAATTCCAAAACGATCGGGCGAAGGAGGGACGCCGCGCTGCGGCGCGGCGTCCCGTTTCCCTGTCCGTGGTTCAAGCCAAGAGAAAATTTGGAGGTGTTTCCATTTGAAGAAACAGGTCCTGTTCACGGAGACCGTTCTCCGTGACGCCAACCAGTCCCTGATGGCCACCCGCCTGCCCTACTCCGACTACGCCGACATCCTGTCCACCATGGACAAGGCCGGCTACTACTCGGTGGAGTGCTGGGGCGGAGCCACCTTCGACTCCTGCCTGCGCTACCTGGGGGAGGACCCCTGGGAGCGGCTGCGCAGCATCCGCAAGAATATGCCCAACACCCGGCTCCAGATGCTGCTCCGGGGCCAGAACCTGCTGGGCTACAAGCACTACCACGACGACGTGGTGGAGAAGTTCGTGGAGCTGTCCATCAAGAACGGCATCGACGTGATCCGCATATTCGACGCCCTCAACGACTTCCGCAACATCAAGACCGCCTTGGAGGCCACCAAGAAGTACGCCAACAAGCGCACCGTGGCCTCCGGCTGCATCTCCTACACCCAGAGCCCCGTGCACACCGTCTCCAAGTACGTGGAGATGTGCAAGGAGCTGAAGGAGATGGGCTTCGACACCATCTGCCTGAAGGACATGGCGGGCACCATGAGCCCCAACGAGGCCGAGGGCCTCATCAAGGGCATTAAGGACGCCGTGGGCGAGATGCCCATCGTCCTGCACACCCACTGCACCACCGGCATGGCCTACATGACCCTGCTGGCCGCCATCCAGTCCGGTGTGGACGTCATCGACACCGCCACCTCCTGCTTCTCCAACGGCACCAGTCAGGCCGCCACCGAGACCATGTTCTACGCCCTCCAGCAGTACGGCATCGGCACCGGGCTGAACGAGGAAGTCATCAACAAGGTGAACGACTACTTCAAGCCCATCAAGCAGAAGTACGTGGACAGCGGCCTCATCAACCCCAAGAGCATGGCCACCGACTCCCAGGCCCTGGTGTACAAGGTGCCCGGCGGAATGCTGTCCAACATGATCGCCAACCTGAAGGATCTGAACGCCATGGACAAGTTCGACGCCGCCCTGGCGGAGATCCCCAGCGTCCGGGCCGACCTGGGCTATCCCCCGCTGGTGACCCCCCTGTCCCAGATGGTGGGCAACCAGGCCGTCACCAACGTGCTCATGGGCGAGCGGTACAAGCAGATCTCCAAGGAGATCAAAAACTACTTCAAGGGCGAGTACGGCATCGCTCCCGCCCCCGTCAGCCCCGAGCTGGAGACCAAGATCCTGGGCGAGGGCGGCAAGCCCGTGGACTGCCGGATCGAGGACTCCAAGCGCACCGGCGAGGAGTTCAAGGCCGCTAAGGAGGCCCTGGGCGACCTGTGCCGCTCCGAGGAGGACGTGATGAGCTACATCTGCTTCCCGGATCAGGCGGAGAAGTTCTTCCAGGACCGCAAGGCCCGGGAGGAGAATGTGGCCACCTATACCATCACCGAGGCGTAAGGGGGGCGCGGTATGAATACTCTCGCCCTTACCGCCGCCAATCTGGGCATTGGCGGCTCCGGCATCGCCGCCGTGCTGGGCTATGCCGTGGTGTTCTTCGGCCTGGTGCTGCTGATGTGCGTGGTCATCCTCATGGGCAAGGCCATGGCGGGCACCAACAAGAAGGCCGAGGTCAAGGCCCCCGGCTCCGCTCCGGCCCCCGCGGCCCCCGCCGCGCCTGCCGCGCCCCCGGCCCCCGGCTCCGCCGGCGAGGTCAAGCTGTTCGACGTGCCCGACAAGGAGGCCGCCATGATCATGGCGATTGTGGCCGACAAGATGGGCAAGCCGCTGAACGAGCTGCGCTTCAAGTCCATTAAGGAGGTCAAGTGAAATGAAATATAAAGTGACCCTGAACGGCCGCACCTACGAGGTGGAGGTGGAGGCGGGCAAGGCCATGCTGGCGGACGAGTACGAGGCTTACGCCCCCGCGCCCGCCGCCCCTGCCGCTCCTGCCGCCGCCCCCGCCGCGGCTCCCGCGCCCGCCGCCGCCCCTGCCGCCCCCGCCGCCATCGCCGCGGGCGAGCCGGTGAACTCCCCCATGCCCGGCACCATCCTCCGGGTAGAGGTGGCCCAGGGTGCCGCCGTCAAGGAGGGCCAGCTGCTGGTGGTGCTGGAGGCCATGAAGATGGAAAACGAGATCCTCGCCCCCAAGGACGGCACCGTCGCCCAGGTGGTGGTGCAGAAGGGCAGCCATGTGGAGACCGGTTCGCCGCTGATCGTCCTGGCATAAGGAGGGGCTTGTATGGATATCTTACAAACCCTGTCCAAGCTGGCCACCGAGTCCGGCTTCGCCGGGTTCTTTGCCAACGGCGGCTGGAAAAACCTGATCATGATCGCCGTGGCCTGCCTGCTGCTGTACCTGGGCATCGGCAAGAAGTTCGAGCCGCTGCTGCTGGTGGGCATCGCCTTCGGCGTGCTGCTCACCAACATCCCCGGCGCGGGGCTGTACCACATGGGTATGTGGGACGCCTATGTGTACGAGTGCGCCTATGATCCCGTCAACGACTACGCCCTCTATAACACGGCGGAGGAGCGGGCCTACAACGAGATGGAGATGAACTATTATATCGTAGCCCGGGCCAGCGGGCACACCACGGAGCAGATCGAGGACTACTTCGAGAAGCAGGCCGGGGCGGACGCCACCAACGACTTTATGGCCCTGTACGCCACGTGCGATCAGAATGCCGCGAACGAGCTGGCGGGCAAGCTCAAGGGGGAGCTGTCCTTCACCGACATCATCCACCTGGGCGGCCTGCTGGACATCCTGTATATCGGCGTCAAGGCGGGCGTGTACCCCTGCCTGATCTTCATCGGCGTGGGTGCCATGACCGACTTCGGTCCCCTCATCGCCCGGCCCTCCTCCATGCTCATGGGCGCGGCGGCGCAGCTGGGCGTGTTCTTCGCCTTCTTCGGCGCGTGCCTGCTGGGCTTTGCCGGCAACGTGGCCGCCGCCATCGGCATCATCGGCGGCGCGGACGGACCCACGGCCATCTACCTGACCACCAAGCTGGCCCCGGCTTTCCTGGGCCCCATCGCCATCGCCGCCTACTCCTATATGGCCCTGATCCCCATGATTCAGAAGCCCCTCATGCGGGCACTGACCACGGAGAAGGAGCGGAAGGTGAAGATGGAGCAGGCCCGCCCGGTGTCCAAGGTGGAGAAGGTGGTGTTCCCCATCCTGGTGGCCACCTTCGTCATCCTGCTCATCCCCTCCACCGCCCCCCTCATCGGCTGCCTGATGTTCGGCAACCTGCTGAAGGAGACCGGCGTCACCGAGCGTCTGAGCGACACCGCCCAGAACGCCCTGATGAACATTGTCACCCTGTTCCTGGGCATCAGCGTGGGTGCCACCACCGTGGCGGCCCGGTTCCTGTCCCTCCAGACCCTGATGATCGTGGTGCTGGGCGTTATTGCCTTCATGTTCTCCACCATCGGCGGCCTGCTGATGGGCAAGCTCATGTACAAGCTGTCCGGCGGCAAGATCAACCCGCTGATCGGCTCCGCGGGCGTGTCCGCCGTCCCCATGGCGGCCCGTGTGTCCCAGGACGTGGGCCGGGAGGCCAACCCCAACAACTTCCTGCTGATGCACGCCATGGGCCCCAACGTGGCCGGCGTCATCGGCTCCGCCATCGCGGCGGGCTTCCTGCTGGCTGTGTTCGGCTGATTTCCCGCCTCCAAGCCCCCATCGACCGATGGGGGCTTTCCTTTTCCGGCCGGGTGTGATATAATTTCCGAAAAAGGAGGGATGGCTATGACTCCCCAGCAGCAGCTCCAGCAGTGGATCGCGGACAGCGGCAGCATCGTCTTTTTCGGCGGGGCGGGCGTGTCCACCGAGAGCGGCATCCCCGACTTCCGCAGCGTGGACGGCCTGTACCGCCAGCAGTACGACGAGCCGCCGGAGACCATCCTCAGCCACACCTATTTCCAACGCCGGACGGCGGATTTCTACCGCTTCTACCGGGCCAAAATGCTGTGCCTGGACGCCCAGCCCAACGCCGCCCACAGGAAGCTGGCGGAGCTGGAGGCGGCGGGTAAGCTGAAGGCCGTGGTGACCCAGAACATCGACGGGCTCCACCAGGCGGCGGGCAGCCGGACGGTGTACGAGCTTCACGGCTCCATCCACCGGAACTACTGCACCCAATGCCATGCCTTCTACGGCCCGGACTTCATCGCCGGGGGGGAGGGCGTGCCCCTGTGCCCGGTGTGCGGCGGGCTGGTGAAGCCCGACGTGGTGCTGTACGAGGAGGGCTTGGACCAGGAGACGGTGAAGGGCGCGGTGGAGGCCATCCGCCGGGCGGACGTGCTCATTGTGGGGGGCACCTCCCTGGTGGTGTACCCGGCGGCGGGGCTGATCAACTACTACGGGGGGAACCGGCTGGTGCTGATCAACCGGGACCCCACCCCCTGCGACGCCCAGGCGGATCTGGTGATACACGACTCCATCGGCCGGGTACTGGGAGGGATCGCGCTGTGAGGGACGATAAGCTCCAACGGGCCGTGCCGGTGCTGTCCGCCCTGGGGAAGTCGGTGTGCTACCTGGCCCTGTTCCTGGGGATGCAGGTGGCGGTGCTTCTGCCTTTCTCCCTTGTGGCGGGGGTGCAGGCGGCCCTGGGCGGCGACGCCGACGCGCTGTACGCCGAGCTGAACGCCAACCTGATGACCTACACCATGATCTCCGGCCTGCTGACCCTGATCATCATCCTCGCCGTCTACCGGCTCCGCCGCAGGCCCATGGCGGAGGCCCTGTGGCTCCGGGGAGTGGACGGCCCCACCCTGCTGACGGGGGCGGCCCTGGCCCCCGGGCTGTACCTGATCATCGGCACGCTGCTGATGCTGCTGCCCAAGGCGTGGACGGAGAGCTACAACGAGGCGTCCGCCGGCATTGACAGCGGCACCCTCACCGGGGTGCTGGCGGTGGCGGTGGTGGCCCCGGTGGTGGAGGAGCTGATCTTCCGGGGGCTGATGCTGAACCGCCTGCGCATGGTGATGCCGGGGTGGGTGGCGGTGCTGCTGTCCTCCGCCGTGTTCGGGGCCTGCCACGGGAACCCGGTGTGGTTTGGGTACGCCTTCGCGCTGGGGGCCTTCTTCGGCTTCCTGGACCTGCGGGCCAACTCCGTCCTGCCCTCCATCCTGGGCCATCTGGCCTTCAACGCCATCAGCCAGATCCTGTCCTTCGTGCCCGAGACGGAGGACGGCTCGGAGGCGGGCCTGGCGGTGAAGATTCTGCTGCTGGCGGCGGTTGCGGCCCCGGCGTTGAATTGGAGGGCCATCACGGCCCTGTTCCGGCGGAGGCCCAGGCGGGCGGCCCTGCCCGCCCCCAGGGTCCTGCCCACCCAGCCGGGAACCTACGACTACGACCCCTGGGACGAATAAGAGACGAAACCCCTTGCGGAGCTCCGCAAGGGGTTTTTCCACGCAAAAGCCTTCCCACACAGGGGGAAGGTGGCACGGCGAAGCCGTGACGGATGAGGGGTGCGAATCGGAATGCGCCTTGAATTTATCGAAAAACAATAAAAAATACTTGACAAACGATATCACCCGTGGTAAGCTCTGGAACAAGAGGTGGTTGAAATGGCACAAACTTCCGTCCAGAAGCTGGCCCAGGTGCTGCGGGTGCTGGTGATTATCACGCTTGTGTGTAATATCCTGGCGTTGTTTCTGGTACCGATGATGGCGTTCACCTCGTCTGCCGGTGAGGTGGTACACTGGGGAATGGACGAGCTGTCCTATCTGTTTGGCCTGGAGCCTGTGCCGGACATCTATTACTGCTTCGACCTTGTGCTCCTCCTCTCCTGGGCCGCGGTGTGGAGGGACGCCTATCTGGCCGTGCTCACGGTGTTCCTCTGGGCCTGCGGCACCTGCACCGCCGTCATCCTCTGGCAGGCCAAGCGGGTGCTGGACACCATCCTGAAGGGGACGCCCTTCGTCATGGACAACGCCAAAAGTATGAGACGGGCGGCGATCTGCTGTTTCCTGATCTCCGGGGCGGCGTTCCTGCGGCTCATTTGGGGATTTGTCACGTACAAGAGCATCCTGCCCCTGCTCACCTACAACGCCCTGTTCGTCCCCATCTTCCTCATGGGCGGGCTGCTGTTCCTGGTGATGTCCGCCCTGTTCCGGCAGGCCGCCCAGATCAAGGCGGAAAACGACCTGACCATATAGGGGGCAGGCCCATGGAAACGGTAAGCCGGCCCGGCCCCCTCCGGGGGCGGAGACAGGAAGGAGGGCGGACGGTATGGCAATTATCGTCAACCTGGACGTGATGATGGCCAAGCGGAAAATGTCCCTGGGGGAGCTGTCCCAGCGGGTGGACGTGACCATGGCCAACCTGTCCATCCTGAAAAACAACAAGGCCAAGGCGGTGCGCTTCTCCACCCTGGAGGCCATCTGCGCGGCCCTGGACTGCCAGCCGGGGGACATTCTGGAGTACGTACCCGATGAACTGGGAAAGGAGGAAACCTGATATGCTTTGGCTTTGGTCTGCGATGGAATTAGGCTTTGGCCTGGGTGCATGGGGCTTGGGTGTGGCGGCGGTACGACTTCGGTGGCAGGAGACGTCCCGTCTGTGCGGTCTGGGCAGTCTGGCCTGCTGTGCCGTGTCGCTGTGCACGGTGGTGTTTGAGCTGGCCCGCTATGCGGACATTGAGGACACCTCGGCCTTTTTGGATACCGCAAACGCGTTTCGCCTTGCCGCCGGAGTGCTGCTGCTGGGGACACTGGTGCTGAACGCCGCCGCCCTCCTGCTCCGCTCACGGCGGGAGGACTGACAACCCCACAACCCGTACCGCATGACCGCCCCGGCCATGGGGCGGTCTTTTCGCGGCCCAAATTGGAAAGGAGAAACCCAAAATGAAACGCTTTTTGACCCTGTGCCTGACCGTGCTCACGCTGCTGACCGCCCTGTCCGGCTGTGCCGGCTGCGACGGGGGAGAGAAAATCGACTACAACCTGGTGTTCGTCAACGGCTCGGACGCGAAAATCGTGGAGGTGGTGGTGGACTTCCAGGACCGGAACAGCGGCACCCGGAACGCCGACAGCTCCCCCCTGAAGCGGGGGGACTCCTTCGGCTTTGAGGTGGGGGAGTACCCGGCCACGGTGTATGTGTACGACAAGGTGGCCGATGAGGTGGTGCCGGGGGCGGTGGCCCAGCTCACCATCGACAAGGCCCCGCCGGAGGGGGAGCGGTGGTACGTCACCGCCCAGGACGGGGCGGGGGGCCTCGCCCTCTCCGTGGACACCCGGTGGCCTGATGGGGTATAGGCTTGCTTTTTCCAGGGTTTGGCGGTATAATAGGGCCAAACTGAGGAAAGAAGGTGCGGCCATGATCCCGTCGGAGCGTCAATTCCATATCAACTGCAAGGCCGGGGACGTGGGGCGGTACTGCCTGCTGCCCGGCGACCCCGGGCGGTGCGAGAAGATCGCCCGGTACTTTGACAACCCTGCCCACGTGATGACCAACCGGGAGTACGTCACCTATACCGGCACCCTCCTGGGCGAGAAGGTGAGCGTCACCTCCACCGGAATCGGCGGGCCCTCCGCCGCCATCGCCATGGAGGAGCTGGCGAACCTGGGGGCGGACACCTTCGTCCGGGTGGGCACCTGCGGCGGCATTAAGCTGGAGGTGACCAGCGGGGACATCGTGGTGGCCACCGGGGCCGTCCGCATGGAGGGCACCAGCCGGGAGTACGCCCCCATGGAGTTCCCCGCGGTGGCGGATTTTGAAGTGCTCACCGCCCTGGTGGACGCGGCGAAGGCCTCGGGCCGCCGCTGGCACGCCGGGGTGGTGCAGTGCAAGGACTCCTTCTACGGACAGCATTCCCCCCAGGCCATGCCCGTGTCCTACGAGCTGGAGCAGAAGTGGGAGGCGTGGAAGCGTTTAGGGGTGCTGGCCTCCGAGATGGAGAGCGCGGCGTTGTTCACCGTGGCGGCCCACCGGGGCGTGCGGTGCGGCTCCGCCTTCCACGTGATCTGGAACCAGGAGCGCAACGCCGCCGGACTGGACCAGACCCGGGACGAGGACACGGACTCCGCCATCCGGGTGGGGATCGAGGCGGTGAAGCTGCTGATTGCCCGGGACCGGGAGAAAAACTGACCGACGCGAACAGGGCCGCTTCCTTACGGGGAAGCGGCCCTGTTGCTGTCCATGCTCAGCCGTTCAGGAAAAATAGTCCACCTTGGTGCGGATGGTCTGGGTCCCCTTGCGGATGGCATAGGCCGCCAGGGGGATGGCGGTCTTGGGGAAGATGAGACTGGTGTTGGTGTCGGGCAGCAGCACCTCGCCCCGGCCGTCCCCCTCCAGTGACTCCACGGCGCAGAAGTCCGCCCCGCACCGGGCCTGCGCCCGGGGGCCGTCCGCCTGCCGGACGGGGGACAGACGCTCGTCGGCGTTGACGGCGAAGCCGCAGTCCCAGGCGGCGCAGTCAAAGTCGCTTTGGATCACGTGGGTGCGCAGGTGGCCCGTGGGGGTGGGCTGGATGCGGGTGGTGACCTGGATGCCGTCCAGGGGGGACCAGCGGGTCTCGATCCCGTCCGGGCCGATGGAATACCCCGGCTGGGCGGTGTCCCGCTGGTAGCAGTACCGCCCCACCTGGAAGCACAGCGAGCTGTCCGGGGCCATCTGCCCCAGCTCATAGCTGGCCCGGGCGATGCTGAACCCGAAGCGGCTGGAATAGGCGAACTTGCTGTATTTCTCCGCGGTGTGGGCGTAGGGCTCCAGCTCCAGCCGCCCCGGCACCAGGGCCACCACGCCGCCGTCCCCGTGCTGGACGATCATGCTGGCGTGGGGCAGGTATCGGCAGGGCTCCAGCGGGGGCAGGGGGGGCGCAGTCCGCCGCCCAGAAGGGGTGGCCGTCGGGCAGGGCCAGAAACGCGAAGGTTTTCAACGCCCAGTAGGGGGAGCCGGGGGCGTTATAGGTCTCCGACATCTGGAGGTTGGGGTAGGCGTAGCCGATGGTGAGCACCCCCGCGTTGTCATAGATGGGCTGGTTCAGCCACCAGCACAGGTGCCGGACGATGAGCCCCTTCAGCACCGGAAGGGGCAGGACCTCCTCCCCCGCCAGCAGGGCCATGGACCAGAAGGCCCCCTGGGCGAAGCGGTAGGTCAGCGACCGCCCGTAGGCGATGGACGCCCCGTCCTCCCCGAACCAGTACAGGTAGTCCCGGGCAAATTCCCTGGCCCGCCGGCGGAACCGGGCACACCGCTCTGGCTCCTCCCGGTCCAGGAGCATGGCGTACAGCAGGCTGTAGCTCACCATGACGAAGGGGTTGTAGTAGTCCATCTCTCCCGCCGCCCCGTCGTGATACCAGCCGCCGCCGTGGTAAAATTCCTCGATCAGCCCCAGGCCGGAGTCCAGCCGCTCTTGGCTGTAGGGCCGCCCCACCGATTTCAGGGCCAGGTTGGTGAGTATGCAGAACCACTGCCAGTTGCTGGCCACGCACTCGTGGCGGTTGATCTCCCACAGCCAGTCCGCCAGATGGTCCCGCTCCTCCTCCGACAGCGGCTCCCACACCTTGTCCGGGCAGAGGAGGAGGGCGTAGGACACCGCCGCCATCTCGCAGAACCGCTGGTCGTAGCGGCGGCACTTGCCCCAGTATTCGGGGTGCTCCGGGTCGGGACCGTGGGCGAAGCCCCGGCGGTAGAGGTCCTCAAACTCCGGCTCCCCGCCGCCCCCCGCCCAGAGGGGGGCCAGCCCCCAGAGCGGGCGGGCGAAGGACTCGATGGGGATGGTGCCGTTCTCGTAGTGGGTGCTGGTGACGCCCAGCTCCACCCGGGCGCCCCCCTGGCTGTAAAAGGGCTTCAGCGGCTCCAGCAGCCGCAGGAGGGAGGCCTGGGCCGCCGCCTTGGTGGAAAAGTCCGATTCCGTATAGTGATAGCGCACCATAACAATACACCTCGTTTTGAAGGGCCGGGGGCGGGCATTGGCCCTGGTCCCCGGCGGCAGATTTGCGCCGTTTGATGTTACCCCTTGGGGGCGGCGGAAGGGGCTATTCCTCCTGCCCGTCCCGCCATTGGGCGATGGCGTCCAGAAAGGCTTTGCCGTACCGCTGGGCCTTCACCGTCCCCACGCCGGGCACCGCCAGGAACTCCTCCAGGGTGGCGGGCCGGCGGGCGGCCAGCTCCAGCAGGACGGCGTTGGAGAACACCACATAGGCGGGCACGCTCCCCGCCGCCGCCAGCCTGGTGCGCAGGGCCCGGAGACGCTCCAGCAGCTCCGGGTCCGCGCCGTCGGGGAGGGCGGCGGCCTGGGAGGGCGGGCGGCGTTCCGGCTCCTGGGCCTTCTGGCCCACAAAGGTCACCCGCTCCCCGTGGAACAGCACCCCCTTGGCCCGGGGGGCGGCGCGGAGGACGGGATAGTCCGTGCCGTCCGCAAAGAGGTAGCCCTGCTCCGTCAGGCTGTCAATGTAGGCCCGGAGGCGGGCGCGGTCCACGTCCTTCATGATCCCGTAGGTGGGCAGCTTGTCCAGCCCCAGCTGGAGCACCCGCTGCTCCCGGCTCCCCCGGAGGAGCTGGATGATCATGGCCGCGCCCAGGGAGGAGCGGTACTGCCGCTCCACCCGGATGACGGCGGACAGGATCTTCTGGGCCTCCACGGTGATGTCCCGCCGCTCCAAATCCCCGGCGCAGCTGGAGCACTTGCCGCAGCGGTCCGGGGCGTCCTCCCCGAAGTACCGCAGGAGATAGGCCCGCAGGCAGCCGCTGGTCTTGCAGTAGCCCACCATCCGCTCCAGGCGGCGGAGATCCCGCAGGCGGAGCCGTTCCCGGTCGTCCGGGTCCAGCGTCTCGTTTTCCGAGGCGTTGTTGATGAGGAACCGGGCGGTGCGCACGTCGCCCTCCCCGAACAGCAGGGCGCAGTGGGCATAGGCCCCATCCCGTCCGGCCCGGCCCGCCTCCTGGTAGTAGCTCTCCACGTCCTTGGGCATATTGTAGTGTACCACGAAGCCCACGTTGGACTTGTCGATCCCCATGCCGAAGGCGTTGGTGGCCACCATCACCCTGGCCCGGTCGTAGACGAAGTCCTCCTGGTTCTGCCGCCGCTCCCCGTCGGGCAGGCCCGCGTGGTAGCGGGTGGCGGCGATGCCCTCCGCCGTGAGGGCGGCGCAGACGGCCTCCACGGTTTTCCGGGTGGCGCAGTAGACGATGCCGCTCTGCCCGGGGCGTCTGGCGAGGAACCGCTTCAGATACCCGTCCTTGTCCCAGGGGCGGACGGTTTCGAAGAACAGGTTGGGCCGGTCGAAGCCGGTGGTGAGGGAGAGGGGGTTTTCCAGCAGCAGGAGCCGCCGTATGTCCTCCTTCACCTGGTCGGTGGCGGTGGCGGTGAAGGCCCCCACCACCGGGCGGCGGGGGAGCCGCTCCAGGAACTCCGGTATGCCCAGGTAGCTGGGGCGGAAGTCCTGCCCCCACTGGGAGACGCAGTGGGCCTCGTCCACCGCCGCCAGGGAGATGTCCGCCTCCTGGGCCAGGGAGAGGAAGGCGGGGGCGGTGAGACGCTCCGGCGCGACGTACAGCAGCTTGTACTCCCCCCGGCGGGCCCGGCGCAGGGTGTCCCGGTACTCCTCCTGGGAAAGGGTGGAGTTGAGGAGGGCGGCGGGTATGCCCGCCTGCCCCAGGGCGGCCACCTGATCCTTCATCAGGGAGATCAGGGGGGAGATGACCAGGGACACCCCCGGCAGCAGCAGGGCGGGAAGCTGGTAGCATACCGACTTGCCCGCCCCGGTGGGCATGACGCCCAGCACGTCCCGCCCGGACAGGAGGGCGTCCACCAGGGCCTCCTGCCCGGGGCGGAACTGGGTGTGGCCGAAGTACCGCTTCAGGGCCTCGTATTTGTCCATGGGATCGCCGCCTTTCGCCGGGATGTTCCCTCCCAGTTTAGCACAATTTGCCGGGGCAGGCAAGGGGGCTAACCCCCGCCGTCCGTCCGGCGGTATTCCCTGGGCAGGACGCCGTAGGTCTCCTTGAAGGCGGCGGAGAAGCGGCTGGGGCTGTCGTAGCCCACGGCCTGGGCGATGTCCGCCACGCTCCGCTCCGTCTCCCGGAGGAGCCGGGCCGCCTGCTCCATGCGGTGGCCCTTGATGTGGGCGGCCAGGGACGCGCCGTAGGCCGCCTTGAAGGCCGCCTTCAGCGTGGTGGGGTTCATGTGGTACTGCCGGGACAGTGCCTCGATGGTGACCCGCCGGTCCATGTGCCGGAGGAGCTGCTCGTGAATCTCCCGGACGATCTCCGCCTGCTCCGGCGGCACGTCCGGCGGGGTCTCCTCCCGGGGGCCGCACTGCTCGGGGCAGGTGATCTCCATGATCCGCTCCATCATCTGGTGGAGGAGGCGGCTGCGCTCCGTGTCCGCCGCCCGGTAGTAGACCTCCTTGCCCACCCGGCGGCTGACCACAAGGCCGCTGTTTTTCAGGGCCCGGAGGTGGTGGGACAGGGCTGGGCTGGACATATTCATCAAAGCGGACAGGTTGACCACGCACTCCTCGCAGTGGCACAGCAGCCAGAACAGGCGCAGGCGGGTGGGGTCGTCCAGCTGCTTGAACAGGTCCGCCACCGTCTGGAAGTGCTCGATCCGGCTGAGCTGCCGCGCAAGCGGGAGGGTGTCCCTCCCTTCGCCGTGGCGGTGGGGCAGGCTGATCTCGTCCATGGCGCGCGCTCCCTTCCTTGGTTCGCCCAAACGGAAATTCTTTTCGCCCATTCGGCAGGGAATGGGCCGGGGGCATTGACTTGCGCCCCTGGCGGCATTATACTACGGCCATGATAATTAAACAAGTACTTAATTATCGCGACAAAACTTTTTGGAGGGACACCGGTATGAAAAAGACCTATAAAATCGAAGTGGACTGCGCCAACTGCGCCAACAAGATGGAGGAGGCCGCCCGCGGGACCGCCGGGGTGCAGGCCGCCACCGTCAACTTCATGACCCAGAAGCTGATCGTGGAGTTTGCGGAGGGACAGGAGCCCAAGGCCGTCATGGAGCAAGTGCTGGCCGCCTGCAAAAAGGTGGAGCCGGACTGCGAGATCTTCCTGTAAGGCCATGCAGGAGCTGATTATCAACAGCCTGCTGGCGGCGGTGGTGCTGATGGCGGCGGTGCTGCGGTTTGTGGTGGGCGGCAGGGCGGACAGCGGCATGACCAAAAAGCAAAAGACCATGCTGGTGCGGATTCTGGCCTCCGCAGCCCTGCTGCTGGGCCTCCAGCTGCTCCCGGCGGGGGCGTTCGCGGGGCTGGACGGGGTGCTGTTCCCCGGTGCGGGGCGGTGGGCGCGGTTCGCCCTGTACCTGGCGGACTATTTCCTCATTGGCTACGACATCCTGCGCAAGGCCGTCAAGGGCATCCTCAACCGTCAGGTGTTCGACGAGAACTTCCTCATGGCGGTGGCCACCGTGGGGGCCATGGCCCTGGCCATCTACGAAAACGGCGACTACCTGGAGGCCATCGCCGTCATGCTGTTCTACCAGATCGGCGAGTGGTTCCAGAGCTACGCCGTGGGCCGGAGCCGCCGGAACATCAGCGAGCTGATGGACATTCGCCCCGACTACGCCAACGTGGAGCGGGACGGCAGGCTGGAGCAGGTGGATCCGGACGAGGTGGAGATCGGCAGCGTTATCGTGGTACAGCCGGGGGAGAAGGTGCCCATCGACGGCGTGGTTGTGGAGGGGACGTCCAGCCTGAACACCAGCGCGCTCACCGGGGAGAGCCTGCCCCGGGAGGCCGGGGAAGGGGACGAGATCATCAGCGGCTGCGTCAACATGACAGGACTGCTGAAGATCCGCACCACCCGGGAGTTCGGGGAGTCCACCGTGTCCAAGATCCTGGATCTGGTGGAGAACGCCAGCTCCCGCAAGTCCAAGTCGGAGGACTTCATCTCCCGGTTCGCCCGGATCTACACCCCCGCCGTCTGTTACAGCGCGCTGGCCCTGGCGGTCCTGCCGCCGCTGGTGCGGCTGCTGGTGCTGGGGGTGGACGCCGGGTGGGGCGTCTGGGTGTACCGCGCCCTGACCTTCCTGGTGATCAGCTGCCCCTGCGCCCTGGTGATCAGCATACCCCTGAGCTTCTTCGCCGGAATCGGCGGGGCCAGCCGGGAGGGGGTGCTGGTGAAGGGCTCCAACTACCTGGAGATCCTGTCCCAGACCCGGACGGTGGTGTTTGACAAGACGGGCACCCTCACCCAGGGGGTGTTTGAGGTAAACGGCATCCACCACAGCGGGATACCGGAGGAACAGCTCATCGAGTACGCCGCCCTGGCGGAGAGCGCGTCCTCCCACCCCATCAGCAGGAGCCTCCAGCGGGCCTATGGCCGGGAGCCGGACCGGAGCCGGGTGACGGACATCCAGGAGATCAGCGGCCATGGCGTCACCGCCAGGGTGGACGGCGTGGCGGTGGCCGCCGGAAACGGCAGGCTGATGGAGCGGCTGGGCATTCAGCCCGTGGACTGCCGTTCCACCGGGACCATCATCCATATGGCGGTGGACGGGGCCTACGCGGGGCACATTGTCATATCCGACGTGGTGAAGCCCCGGGCTAAGGAGGCCGTCTCCGCCTTGAAGCGGGCGGGGGTGTCCAAAACGGTGATGCTCACCGGAGACAGCCGGAAGGTGGCGGAGCAGGTGGCGGCGGAGCTGGGCATCGACCGGGTGTGCGCCGAGCTGCTCCCCGCGGACAAGGTGTCCAAGGTGGAGGAGCTGCTGAGCCAGAGCCGCGGCAAGGCCAAGCTGGCCTTTGTGGGGGACGGCATCAACGACGCCCCGGTGCTGTCCCGGGCGGATATCGGCATCGCCATGGGGGCCATGGGGTCGGACGCGGCCATCGAGGCGGCGGATATCGTGCTCATGGACGACGACCCCATGAAGATCGCCAAGGCCATCAGGATCTCCCGGAAGTGCCTGGGCATCGTCTATCAGAACATCGTCATGGCCCTGGGCGTCAAGGCCGTCTGCCTGATTCTGGGGGCGGTGGGGATCGCCAATATGTACCTGGCGATTTTCGCCGATGTGGGCGTGATGATTCTGGCGGTGCTCAACGCCATCCGTTGTTTGTTTGTCAGGAAGCTGTGAGGGGATAAGCCTATTTACCCTCGACCGCCGCCTGGGGCTGGAACGCCCTGGGCGGCGGATTTATCTTTGGGAGGGAGGACAATATGGTGTTTCAGCTGATTTCTATTGCGGCCTTCGCCGCGTTTTACGGCTGCTATTTTGTGAAAATGCTTCGCCAGAAAAGGCGGGGCATACAGACCGACCAGCTCGGAAAGGGCAAAGCCGGGTTTGTGAAATTCGTGGAGATCACCATGAAAGCTGCGGCTGTCCTCGCTTTCGCGGCGGGACTGATCAGTATTTTCACGGGGACGGGCCGCAGTCCTGCCGCTGTCCGGGCGGTAGGCGCGGCAATGAGCGTCGGGGGAACAATCGTATTTATCTTTGCGGTGCGGGCCATGGACGACAGCTGGCGGGCGGGGGTTTCCAAAACAGATCAGACGGAGCTTGTGACAGGCGGGATCTACCAAATCAGCCGCAACCCCGCCTTTCTGGGGTTTGATCTTCTGTATATGGGGACGTTATTGATGTTTTTCAACGGGATCTTATGTGCCCTGACCGTTTTTGCCGTCATCATGTACCATATGCAGATTGTCTGCGTGGAGGAGAAATTTTTGGTTGCCGCGTTTGGAGAGGAGTACCTGCACTATCAGAAAAAGGTCTGCCGCTATCTGGGCAGAAAGCGATAAATCCGGCCCGCCCCCTTGCAATCCCGCCCCGTTTCCGATATAATATCCTGACTTGAACCTGTCAAAACTTCACCCAAGGGAGTGTTCGCATTGAAATACGAGTTCGCCGCCATCGAGCCAAAGTGGCAAAAGCGATGGGAGGAGGCCAAGGTCTACGCCGCCGGGGAGCACAGCGGTAAGCCCAAGTTCTACGGCCTGGTGGAGTTCCCCTACCCCTCCGGCCAGGGGCTCCACGTGGGCCATCCCCGGCCCTATACCGCCATGGACATCGTCACCCGGAAAAAGCGGATGGATGGCTATAACGTGCTGTTCCCCATGGGCTTCGACGCCTTCGGCCTGCCCACCGAGAACTACGCCATCAAGAATCACATCCACCCCGCCAAGGTGACCCGGGACAACATCGCCAACTTCACCGCGCAGCTCAAAATGCTGGGCTTCGGCTTCGACTGGGACCGGGTGGTGGACACCACCGACCCCAGCTACTACAAGTGGACCCAGTGGATCTTCCTCCAGCTCTACAAGAAGGGGCTGGCCTACAAGGCCACCATGCCCGTGAACTGGTGCACCTCCTGCAAGTGCGTGCTGGCCAACGAGGAGGTGGTGGAGGGCGTGTGCGAGCGGTGCGGCTCCGCCGTCATCCGCAAGGAGAAGTCCCAGTGGATGCTGAAGATCACCGAGTATGCCCAGCGGCTCATCGACGACCTGGACGATCTGGACTTCATCGAGCGGGTGAAAATCCAGCAGCGCAACTGGATCGGCCGCTCCACCGGCGCGGAGGTCACCTTCAAGAGCACCGCCGGGGACGACATCGTGGTGTTCACCACCCGGCCCGACACCCTGTTCGGGGCCACCTACATGGTGCTGTCCCCGGAGCACGAGCTGGTGAAAAGCTGGCTGGAGGCCGGGAAGCTGGCTAACGCCGATGAGGTGCGGGCCTACCAGAAGACCGCCGCCTCCAAGTCCGACCTGGAGCGCACCGAGCTGAACAAGGAAAAGACCGGCGTATGCCTGGACGGCGTCCGGGGCGTGAACCCCGTCAATGGCAAGGAGATCCCCATCTTCATCTCCGACTACGTGCTGTCCACCTACGGCACCGGGGCCATCATGGCCGTCCCCGCCCACGACGACCGGGACTGGGAGTTCGCCAAGAAGTTCGGCTGTGAGATCATCGAGGTGGTGTCCGGCGGGGAGGACGTGCAGAAGGCCGCCTTCACCGCCAAGGACGAGACGGGCATCCTGGTGAACTCCGACTTCCTCAACGGCCTCACCGTCAAGGACGCCATCCCCGCCGTCACCAAATGGCTGGAGGAGAAGGGCATCGGCTCCGCCAAGGTGAACTACAAGCTCCGGGACTGGGTGTTCTCCCGCCAGCGGTACTGGGGCGAGCCCATCCCCATGGTGTACTGCGAAAAGTGCGGCTGGCAGCCCCTGCCCGAGGACCAGCTGCCCCTGCTCCTCCCCGACGTGGAGAGCTACGAGCCCACCGACGACGGCGAGTCCCCCCTGTCCAAGATGACGGAGTGGGTCAAGACTGCCTGCCCCTGCTGCGGCGGCGAGGCACGCCGGGAGACGGACACCATGCCCCAGTGGGCGGGCTCCTCCTGGTACTTCCTGCGGTATATGGACCCCCACAACGGCAAGGCCCTGGCCTCCAGGGAGGCCTTGGACTACTGGTCCCCGGTGGACTGGTATAACGGCGGCATGGAGCACACCACCCTGCACCTGCTGTACTCCCGGTTCTGGCACAAGTTCCTGTACGATATCGGCGTGGTGCCCACCAAGGAGCCCTACCGGAAGCGCACCAGCCACGGCATGATCCTGGGCGAGGGCGGGGAGAAAATGTCCAAGTCCCGGGGGAACGTGGTGAACCCCAACGACATCGTGGCGGCCTACGGCGCGGACACCCTGCGGCTGTATACCATGTTCATCGGCGACTTTGAGCAGGCGGCGGTGTGGTCGGATCAGGCCGTCAAGGGCTGCAAGCGGTTCCTGGACAAGGTGTGGAATCTGGCGGAGAGCTGCTCGGACAGCCTGGAGTACACGAAGGAGAACGAGGCGGGCATCCACAAGACCATCAAGAAGGTGGCGGACGATATCGAGGCCATGAAGTTCAACACCGCCATCGCCGCCATGATGACCCTGGTGGGGGACTTCCAGAAGAACGGCTGCTCCAAGGGGGACATGAAAACCCTGATCACCCTGCTGTCCCCCTTCGCCCCCCACATCGCCGAGGAGCTGTGGGAGCTGCTGGGCGGTGAGGGCTTTGTCTGCCAGCAGGGCTGGCCCGCCTATGACGAGAGCAAGACGGTGGCGGACACCGTCCAGCTGGCGGTGCAGGTGAACGGCAAGCTGCGCTCCAACATCGTCGTCCCGGCGGACGCGGACAACGAGGCCATCATCGCCGCCGCCCAGGCCGATCCCAAGGTGCGGAAGTTCACCGAGGGCATGGCCCTGGCGAAAACCATCGTGGTGCCCAAGCGGCTGGTGAACCTCATTGTAAAGCCCCAGTGAGCGGCATTTCGGGGCTGCACCACCTCTGCCTGAAGGCGTCCGACAGCGGGTGGGGGAGAGCTTCCAGAAAAACCCCATATTTTGCAGTTGACAAACCGGGTATTTTCCCATATAATAGTCCTGTTAAAGCCATCGCCAATGGCCCTTAAAGCGTCCTGGAATTAACCGGACGCCTCGGAGGGAGGGAAATCATAGATGTCCGAAGTTCATGTCCGCGAGGGCGAGTCTCTGGAGAACGCGCTGAAGCGTTTCAAGCGTTCCTGCGCCAAGTCCGGCGTGCTGGCCGAGGTGCGTAAGCGCGAGTTTTACGACAGCCCCAGCGTCAAACGCCGCAAAAAGAGCGAGGCGGCCCGCAAGAACCGCAAAAAGTTCTACTAAGACGGTGAAAACAGCGTTCCGCTTGGGCGGAACGCTGTTTTTTGTTGGGACACAGATCAATGGACGGGGGAATGGGGGGAGCTACGGTGGACGACATTGTGGCAAAAATCGAGGGAATTTCCTGTAAAGAGGATTTCTTGTCCTTTCTGGCCCAGCTGGCCGCGGACTTCCAGGCCAGCCCCCAGGAGTGGGAGAACCGGACGGTGGA
>CAJUCA010000056.1 GCA_910585265.1 uncultured Oscillospiraceae bacterium
CTGCTTTTTTGCGCCCTTTTCAGGTGCGCCTCTGATTCTGGGGGCTTTCACACTACCTCCAATCTTTCGTAGACGCCGCCCTAATCCGTTGGGACGGCTGGTTTTCTGGGAAATCAGACGCCATTCGGAGAATTTCAGCCCGAAAGAGACGCCTTATAAGAGCCCCGCCGGAACGCCCCGGAAGCCCCTGAAAACGGTCCGCACTGCGGGCCGATGTGACCTGCCGGGTGTCACTTGTGACGCCGGCTTTTATCCTGCTTGTCGTCGTTGCGGGCTTCTTATTCCTCGCTTCCGTCCCGTTGGGCCGCAAGCTCGCTCATTCCGCCGCTCCTCCTCTCCCCACGCAACCCGCCTTCGGCTGGGCTCGCGCGGGGGCCCCTTTTGGGCCACCCTTCGGCCCCTGCAGGGTAGCCCTTACTGATTACAGCGCGGCAGATTTTTCCGTTATCCGGTACCTGTGTGGCCTGCTCCCTCACAACGGGCCACACGGGGGCCAACACCGCGCTTTAGGGGCTGAGAGGTGTACGGATGCCATTCGGTCCGCAGGATGGGCTTAAACCGCCCTACAACGCGATACAGGGGCTTTCATGCGTTTTGCCCTGAGTTTCCAAGCGGGTGCGGGCTGTGTCCAACGCCAGCTTATCCAGCTGCTGTTGGTAGTGGGCATCCAGAATCGGCTGGAAGGGTGGGATTGTGTAGAGCAGATTTCCGTTTCGCTTGAGACCAGCCTTAGTCATTACTGTGGTATTTTCAGTTTGGATCAGCCCTCTGTCTACCAGAGAACAGACGTGTTTCCTCACCGTGTTCTCACTGAGGTTTACCGCTTTGCCAATTGTTTTGTAGCTGGGCCAGCACTGATGAGTTTTCCGGTTTTCACAGCGGAGTAGGTATGCGTAGACCGCCAGTTCGCCGGGACAGAGACCGAGAAGGAAAATTTCGTTGGGGAGTGGGAATGTGTTCTTGTAGGGATCGTGTTTTGACAGTCGGCTCACCCACTCTCACCACCCTTCGTGTGCCGTTCCACCCACGTAACAAACTTTTCCTTGGGCACCACAATTCGGCTGCCGATTTTCAATACCGGGAAGTCCGCTTCATGCATCAACTCGTAGCTGCTGGACGGAGCGATACCAAGCACCTTTGCCACCATTGCTGCGTTGAGGAACAGCGGCAGGTCATCATAACTTTTGTACTCAGATATTTTCATGTATGCGTTTGATTTCCTTTCTTCAGAATTGGAACGCAGAGAGAAAAAATTCTTCTGCGCCTTTGCTGGATTCTCTGCTAGCCACACACCGTACACCTTCCTGCCCCAGAATCTCACTGCGGTGTTTTCACCCTGTTGGCACGCTCACCCCGTGCGGGGGTCATGGCGGTACTTCACTCAGGGAGTATGCACTCCGGCGGTGGGTATTCACTTGTCAATGTTCAACTGGCCCTTCCCTTTGGGACAGCTCCATGATAGAATAGGCACAGAGGGTTTTACATCAGGAAGTGATCTTTTTGGAAAATAAATTGCTCAGTGGGCCGCAGCTGCTGTTGGAGGAGAAAGGAGCTGGGCTGTTTTCTGCGGTGCTCCACTATGGGGATGGGACGGAGAAACGGCTTCCCGCTACCATGCCGGCGAAGGATTTGATTGCCGCCACAGAAATCGATTATCGTGGATACCGCAGAGAGATCAAACGCCTTCGGGAAGAGCATCCGCTATTTCAGGTGCAGCTTGATATTTCCGCGGCCGACTTTGAAGACCTTGTGGCGGAAGCACTGCTGCTGCCGTCCATGCTCCAGAAGAATGATCCAGTGAGTTTTTTCGTCCTGGGGGAACTTCTTAACCAGAGTTTGCAGGCGGAGGACGATGGCAGTGCATCATTCCTGCTGAACGCCGCAGGGGATCTGCTGTATGTGCTGAAAGATCCAATCCGCACACAGGTCTGTCTGCGGAATATTTTTGAGATAACCTTTGATGGGATGGAGCGGGCGACACAGCAGGAGCGGTTTGAGAAGCTGCGCCAAACTTATCCCGATATTGGGAAGCTGTGCGATCCGTCCACCTTGCCAAATGTGGAGCCAGGGCAAAGAATCTTTAGGGTCAATTCCATCTTTGGGCTGCGGGTGTTGGAGCTGGCGCTCTATTTCCAGCAGGATAACCAGCGCATTGCCCGGTGCGATTACTGCTGGGGCTGGTTTATCCCGAAGACGAAAAAAGCCACCCGGTACTGCGACCGGGTGACGGATGGGTTTCCCTGCAAAAAGCGGGGCGCACGATTCAAACGAAATTTAGTGGAGGAGCAGGACGGTGCCCTTCGGGTGTGCAATCAACTGCGGGACAGAATGTATGCCCGTTTTCTACGCTGGCAGGATGCTGTACCAAGTGAGCGAGGCAATCTGATTCCCATGGACTATGACCAGTACACGGCATGGAGCGAGAATGCGCGCTTGGCGCGGATGGAGTATCAGGATGGGAAACTCACAACCGAGGAGTTTCTGCGGAAGATTGATATGACCCATGAGCTGGAAAGCTATGAGGCGGGTAAGGCAGAGCTGGTGGAGAAGACTGTCTGGCAGAATCGGGTGCATGGTGACTTCAGCTTTGATCCAGAAACGTACTATCCAGAAACAATGCAGGTGCTTGACTTGGGTGTTGAAGAACCCAAATGGGAATTGCGCACGGCGGATGATTTGCGACGGCGGGATCAGAAGGGGCACCAGAGTTTGCGGGAACAATATGGAAAAAGATAAGGGAGGGACGAGGAGTGAAGAACATAGCCATCGTGGAGGACGAAAATGCCGCCGCTGAGCATCTTACGGCATACATACAGCGGTACGCCGCCGAGTTTGGCCAGCAATTCAATATTACCCGGTTTTATGACGGTGAGGAGTTTCTTCAAAACTATAAGTCCGTTTATGCGGTGGCGTTTCTGGATATTCAGATGCCGCGGAAAAACGGCATGGACGCCGCCGTGGAACTGCGCCGGCACGACAAAAATGTGTCGATCATCTTCATCACAAACCTGGTGCAGTACGCTCTGAAGGGATACGAGGTAGACGCGGTGAGCTTTTTGCTCAAGCCGGTGAGCTACTACGATTTTTCCCTGAAATTCAAAAAGGCACTGGATATCTACCTGATGAACGAGGAGCGCAGCTTTACGGTGAACGCCCCCGGCGGGCTGTGCCGCATCTCCACGGACAAGCTGATGTACGTGGAGATCATCAGCCACCGGCTCCACTACCATCTGATCGATGATGTGATCGAGATGACCGGCGTGCTGTCCAATGTGGAGCGGGAACTGGGCTCCTACGGGTTTCTGCGCTGCAATACCTG
Organism: uncultured Oscillospiraceae bacterium; assembly: GCA_910585265.1. Lineage (GTDB taxonomy): Bacteria > Bacillota > Clostridia > Oscillospirales > Oscillospiraceae > Enterenecus. The sequence goes on from CAJUCA010000056.1 coordinate 3,320, forward strand.
CTACCTGGTCAATCCAAAGTTTATCGTGCGGGTTAAGGGCTCCGAGGTGCAGGTGGGGGACCGCACCCTCCAGATCAGCCGCCCCCGGCGGGCCGCGTTTATGGAGGGGCTGACCAACTGGTATGCCGGGGCAGGAGGTGGAAGCCGTGGCTGAGGTCAACGTGATCTATCAAAAAATCATCCTGGAATTCCTGTTTGAGCTGTATGTGTTCTACGCCCTTACCACGCGGAAGCTGAACCGGGCTCCCCGGTTCTGGATACGGACTCTGGCCGGAGCCGGCGCGGTTTTGGCACTGGCCTATGGCGCGGCCTTCTTCTACCGCGCCGTGGGCGGGACGGCCCTGGGGCGCATCACCGTCTACGTGTTCCTGTTCGCCGCCGCCACGGCCCATCTCCGGCTGTGCTTTGATGAAACCTTCCCCACTGTCCTGTTCTGCGCCAGCGTGGCCTACGCCGCCCAGAATCTGTGCTATAAGCTGTATCTGATCCTTTGGTGCGGGGGGGAGGCCCTGCGCGGGTACGACGGCTGGGGTCCCAGATTTGATCTCTATTATCATGTGCTGTATTACGCCTTTTTTGCCCTGGCGGTTGCGGCGGTCTACTTCCTCTTTATCCGGGGGATGCTGCGGCATATGTCCGACGGGCGGCTGGACCACCATATGCTGGCCATTGCCATCCTGGTGCTGAGTATCACCGTCATCCTGTGCTCGGTGGAGGATGTTTACTTCTCTCATCTGAGTGTGGGCCGGGAAAACCGATTCGAGCTGTGGGATCACTATGTTCTACGGCAGGCGGGTAATCTGTTCTCGGTGATGAGCTGCACGGTGGTGCTGCTGCTCACTTCCCGGACGGTGGAGCGGCGGGAGCTGCGTCAGGAGCTGGAATACCTCCAGCACGCCGTCCGTCAGAGCGAGCGGCAATACGAGATCTCCCGGGACACCATCGACTTGATCAATGTGAAGTGCCATGACATCCGCTATAAGCTGGGAGCCCTGGCGGTCCAGGGGGAACAGGTGCGCCCTGAGGCGGTGGCCGATCTCCAGAAAAGCATTTCCATCTACGACGCCAAGGTGGAGACGGGCAACCAGTTTTTAGACGTCCTGCTGACGGAAAAGAGCCTTTACTGCGAACAGAACGGCATCACGTTTTCCTGCATGGCGGACGGGGCCAGGCTTACCTTTATGGACGACGGCGACCTGTACTGCCTGTTCGGCAACATCATCGACAATGCCCTGGAAGCGGTCAAGGCTATTAAGGAGGAGCAGCGGCGGGTCATAAACCTGGTGGTGAAGGCGCGGGGCAATATGCTCGTGATCCAGTCGGACAACTACTTTGACGGGGAGCGCGCTTTTGAGGGCGGCCTGCCCGTCACCACCAAGGCAGACCGGAACTACCACGGGTTCGGGATGCGGAGCATTCGGATGATCGTCCACAAATATGAGGGGGAACTGACGGCCTATGTGGCGGACGGGATTTTCCATCTGAATATTTTGTTCAGTCTTGCCACATAAAAGAACAATTTGGAAGAAAATTGCTCCGTGCTTGTGACCGGGCTGCAAAGTAAGTAAAAATTGCGCAGTTTAAGGAACGCCCGTTGCCAGCGGGCGTTCCCTTTATTATATTATTGCCAGAAAGAGCGATGCGCGGCGTGAATCCTTTGTAGCATACGTAAAAATCCAGGCCGGGTACGTCCGGTTTGAGCATACGGTCACAAAGCGCGGCGACGCGATGTGAATAAAAAGTGAGAAGGAGAACCGAGCAATGAAAAAGAAGATTCTTGCAATGCTGCTGGCCTTGACCATGGCCGCAGCACTGGCGGCCTGCAGCCCCGCCGCCAATCAGCCCAGCAGCACCCCCAGCTCCGATCCTACTTCCAATCCCACCCCCGGTGCTTCATCGGCCCCCTTTGAGGCCGCTATGCTGGCCGACTTTGCCAACGGCCCTGCGGCGGACGGCAGCGTCTTTGCCTCTGACGGCTGGTCCAACGGCAGCGTGTTTAACGTGTGGTGGAAGGGCGATATGGTTACTTATTCCGACGGCCAGCTCCATCTGGGCATCTCCGACGCCAACGGCGAGGTGGAACAGGGCTACTATGGCGGCGAGGCCCGCACGGGGCTGTACTACGGCTATGGCGACTACATCGTAAAGATGAAGCCGTCCAAGGCGGAGGGCACCGCCAGCACCTTCTTCACCTGCACCGGTCCCTACGACATCAACGCGGAGGGCAACCCCAATCCCTGGGACGAAATCGACATTGAGTTCTTAGGCAAGGACACCACCGGGGTTCAGTTCAACTATTTTGTGGACGGCCAGGGCGGCCACGAGTACTGGTACGACCTGGGCTTTGACGCCTCCGAGGAGTTCCACGAGTACGGCTTCCGCTGGAGCGAGGACGCGATCACCTGGTATGTGGACGGCGAGGCTGTTTACACGGTAAATGCCAGCGCGGATAACCCGCTGCCCTCCGCCCCGGGCCGTATTCTGATGAACCACTGGTGCGGCACCCCCGACGCCGAGGGCTGGATGGGTAAATATGAGCTCAGCGACGCCACCGCCGACTACCAGTGGGTCAAGACCTCCGCCACCGGCCGCGAGCTGGTTCCCAGCGAGGACGGCGAACAGGACGGCACCATGGACGGCCTGGACGTGAGCTTCGCCAACGGCGCGGCGGCGGACGGCAGCGTCTTTGCCTCCGACGGCTGGTCCAACGGCAGTGTGTTCAACGTGTGGTGGAAGGGTGACATGGTTACTTATTCCGACGGCCAGCTCCACTTGGGCATCTCCGACGCCAACGGCGAGGTGGAGCAGGGCTACTATGGCGGCGAGGCCCGCACGGCCCAGCATTATGGATACGGCGAGTACTCCGTCAGCATGAAGCCCTCCAAGGCGGAGGGTACCGCCAGCACCTTCTTCACCTGCACCGGCAATTACGATATCGGCCTGGACGGCAATCCCAACCCCTGGGATGAGATCGACATCGAGTTTCTGGGCAAGGACACCACCGGCGTCCAGTTCAACTATTTCGTGGACGGCCAGGGGGGCCACGAGTACTGGTACGACCTGGGCTTTGACGCCTCCGAGGAGTTCCACGAGTACGGCTTCCGCTGGGCGGAGGATTCCATCACCTGGACCGTGGACGGCAAGGACGTGTACACGGTGGAAGCCAGCGAGGAGACCCCGCTGCCCTCCACCCCGGGCCGCATTCTGATGAATTACTGGTGCGGCACCCCCGACGCGGAGGGCTGGATGGGCAAATATGAGCTCAGCGACGCCACCGCCGACTACCAGTGGATCAAGACCACGGCCACCGGCGTCAGCCTGGGCGGCTGACAGTCTGCGGTCTGTGTGCCCCGCCCCTTTGGGGCGGGGCACACAGACGGATTGAATGAGTGTAGAATGATATGGGATATCTGACAGCTCTTGCCATTATTTTTGTTTCCATCTGGTGCTGTTTCTTTCTCCTGCTGTTCCATTACGGCGTATTTGCCCTGATTGGCGTGTTCAAGCGAACGACCTATCCCAAGGCAGGCCGCCTGCTGAAGTATGGCGTTGTCATTGCCGCCCGTAACGAGGAGGCGGTGATCGGCTCCCTGCTGGACAGTATCCGGGCTTGCGATTACCCGCAGGAAAAACTGGCGGTGTTTGTTGTGGCCCACAACTGTACCGACCGCACCGCTCAGATCGCCCGGGCGCACGGGGCCAACGTCTATGAGTATGACAACCCGGCGGAACGCACGGCGGGCTATGCCTACCGCTATCTGTTTGAACGGATCAACGCCGAGTGGGGAGACGCGGGGATGGACGGCTTCTTCATTATCAACGCCGACAATGTGCTTTCTCCCAGTTACATTTCCAAAATGAACGACGCCTTTGTGGCCACAGGCGGGGAACACGTCATCACCTCCTACCGCAACTCCCGCAACTTCGGCAGCAACTATATGTCCTGCCTGTACGGCATTTACTTCATCTCCGCCTGCCGCTTTGAGGCCCGGGGGCGCACGGTGTGCGGATGCAGCACCCGGGTGTCCGGCACCGGATACCTGTTTCCGCCCCGGCTGGTGGAACACGGCTGGGAGTATGTCACCCTCACCGAGGACTGGGAGTTCACCGCCGACCAGCTGGCCCGGGGGTGCAAGGTGCTCTACTGCGATGAGGCGGAGTTTTTTGACGAACAGCCCCTCACGGTGAAGGTGATGCTCCGCCAGCGGCTGCGCTGGGCCCGGGGGCACATGATCGTCTTTTTTACCCGGTTCCGGACGCTGATGAAAAGCCTGTTTTCCAGAGGAAACGGGCTGGATGGGCGGCGGCGATTTTCTGTGTTCGACATTTCCGCCAGCATCCTGCCCCTGGGGGTAATCAGCATAGCCCTGCTGCTGGTCCAGCTGGGGTGTATTGCCCTGTGCCCCCTGTTTGGCTGCAACGCGGGACGGGTGTGGGCCTTTTACGGCTGGCTGTCCCTGGTGCTGTTCGTGCTGTCCTATTTGCTCACCGTGCTGGGCGCGCTGCTGCTGGTGCTTCTGGAGCGCGGGCGCATCCGACGCGTAGGTGCGGGAAAGCTGGCGGCAGCGGTGGCCCTGTGGCCCTTTTTCCTGCTGATCAACGTATTTCTGGACGTGGCCGCCCTGTTCCTCCGGGACCTGGAGTGGAAGGCGATTCCCCATGTGGGCACTCCGGCTTTGGGGCGGGCTCCGGCGGCGTCTATTGGCGAGATTCCAACAAAACTATGACTTAGGAGGGTTCCCTGTGGCAAAAGAAAAAAGCAACAAGAAAAAGCTGAGCGCGAAGGCGTTTACCGCTGTTGTCGCGCCCCTGCTGGCCGTTCTTCTGGCGTTTTCCATTGTGCTGTCCGTGGTGACCACCTCCCGGTTTGACCTGGTGCTCCGGGACATCTTCGGCGAAACGGATTTCAGCGGCGGCGGGCCGGATCATGGCGTTGACGCGGCCTACTACACCCGGGACATCGCCGACTCCAAAGAGCTTCAGGCCGCCGAGCAGGCCTACGCCCGAAAGGCGGGCGCGGAAGGCTTTGTGCTCCTCTACAACCGGGCGGAAGATGGCAAGGGCCTGCCCGTGGCGGCGGGCTCCAAGCTGAGCCTGTTCTCCACCTCCTCGGTGGATCTACTGGCCGGCGGCACCGGCTCCGGCGTGTCCACCATCTCCAGCGATATGCGCACCGCCCTCACCGAGCAGGGCTTTGCCGTCAACGAGGCACTGTGGAAGTTCTACAGCGACAACCACGGGAGCTATACCCGGGGCGGCGGCTCCATCATGTACGGCGGCGCGGAGGACTGGACCATCAAGGAGGCCCCCGTCTCCGCCATCCCCGATGCCGCCAAGAGCGAGGCGGAGGGCACTATCCCCGTGTTTTTCTTGGCCCGAACCGGCGGCGAGGGCCGGGATCTGGGCCGCTACATGGGCGAGTGGACCAATGTGGCGGGGGACAAGGAGAAGCATTACCTGGAGCCCAACTCTGTGGAGCTGGAGGTCATCCAGTACCTCAATGACACCTTTGACAACGTAATCCTGGTGGTCAACACCAATAACGCCTTCGAGCTGGGCTGGGTGGCGGACTATCCCAACATCACATCGGTGCTGTGGGCCCCCGGTGCCGGAGGCGACACCTGCCGTTCCATCGCCGATGTGCTCAGCGGGGCGGTGAACCCCTCCGGCCATCTGGTGGACACCTTCGCCTATGACGCCTTCTCCTCCCCCGCCATGCAGAACATGGGGGACATGATGCTGGTCAACGGCGGGCAGGACGTGGAGGCCGCCGTGTTCTACGATGAGGGCATCTACGTGGGCTATAAATACTATGAGACCCGCTACTTCGACAAGGCTTTGAACCAGGGCAATGCCGGGGACTACGATTACGCTGCCACCGTGCAGTACCCCTTCGGCTACGGCATCTCCTACACCACCTTTGAGTGGTCTGACTTTAAGATGGGCCAGATGGACGCTGACGGCAATATTGAACTCAGCGTGACCGTGAAGAATACCGGCGCGGCCGCTGGCCGGGACGTGGTGCAGGTCTATCTCAACGCACCCTATACGGATTACGACCGGACGAACCACATTGAAAAGTCTGCCGTCACGCTGGTGGGTTTTGAAAAGACCGGCGAGCTTCAGCCCGGCCAGTCTGAGACCGTCACCGTCACCGTCAACCGGAAGGATTTCATCTCCTACGACGACGTGAACGCCAAGACCTACATCCTGGAGGCGGGGGACTACCTCCTCACCGCGGCGGAGAACGCCCACGCCGCCGCCGACAACTTCCTGGCCTACGGCGGCCAGACCGTGGAGCCCCTGTTCGGCGGGGCGGACGCCTCCTTCGTGGGTAAGTGGACCTACGACTACAGCGGCAACGGCGGGGTGGATAATGTAACCTACGCCAAATCCCTCACCGGCGTGGACGTGACCAACCAGTTTGACCACGCGGTATACGACGAGCTCACCCCCCGGGATCAGTACCTGACCCGTCAGGACTGGACCGGCACCTTCCCCCAGACCCACGGGGATCAAGACAGCAAGCGGCAGAGCCCCTTCAGCGAAAAGAACGGCTTCACCTGGGAGGTGGAGGTGTCCGACGCCATCCGGGACGCCATCAAGGCCAAGGGCGTGGGCGCGTCCTTGAACCCCATGACCGAGGAGGAGGCCGCCGCCATGGCGGGCCAGTACGGGCAGAAGGGTGATCTGGAGCTCATCGACTTCCGGGGCCGGGATTATGATGAGGTGGAGGCCGAGGGCGGCTGGGATGCCCTCATCGACCAGATGGACACCAGTGAGCTGGAGGCCATCATCCGCAACGGCGGCTACCAGACCCTGGGCTCCGCCAACATCGCCAAGCCCCGGGCCATCGACTATGACGGCCCCTCCGGCCTCAACGAGGGCGGCATTACCCACGAGCCCTATTCCATCACCTATCCCTGCGCCACCAACCTGGCCGCCAGCTGGGACCGGCAGAATTCCTATCTCCACGGCTACTATGTGGGTGAGGACGCCCTGGCCGCCGACGGCAACTGGGGCAACCACCAGTATGTGGGGCTTATCACCGGCTGGTACGCCCCCGCCATGAACATCCACCGTACGCCGTTCGCCGGACGCAACTTCGAGTACTACTCCGAGGACGGCTTCATTTCCGGCGAATTCGCCCGGGAGGCGTCGGTGGCCTGTTCGGAAAAGGGCGTGTACGCTTACATTAAGCACTTTGCCTTAAACGACCAGGAGGACCACCGCAGCCATGTGGCCACCTTCTCCAACGAGCAGGCCATCCGGGAAATCTACCTCAAGCCCTTCCAGACCTGCATTGAGGAGCGGGGAACCACCCCCATCAAGGTTCAGGAGTACGACGCGGCCTCCCAGTCCTACACCGAGAAAACGGTGGAGATTCCCGCTGTCATGGCGGTCATGTCCTCCTTCAACCGCATCGGCTGTACTTGGGCAGGGGGCAACTATAACCTGCTCACCGGGGTGCTGCGCAACGAGTGGGGCTTTGACGGCACCGTCATCACCGACTACGACGGCGGCGGCGTCATGGACACCGAGCAGTGCGTCCGGGCCGGGGGCGATTTGAAGCTGACCGGCTTTGAGGTGGACGCGCCCATCGACGTGAGCAATCCCGCCTCCCAGTACTTTGCCCGGCAGGCTATTAAGCACATCCTGTATACCACGGTAAACTCCAACGCCATGAACGGCATTGTTCACGGCACTTCCGTGGGTGAGCTGCCTTTCGCCAACTACTACTTTATCCTTATCGGTGAGGCGGCAGTGGCCGCGGGGCTGATCGTGTGGGGCACGATTGCCATTGCGCGGCGGTGGAAAAGGGAGAGGTCCGGAAACTGACCGCGCCTGCGGCACACGAAAAGAACACCGGAACGCCGGTGATTCTATACATCCTCATTCAGCAACAGCCGGGCTCCGAAAGGGGCCCGGCTGTTGCTGAACCAAAGGCGTATGGGGCTATCCTGCTCGCTGATGGATGCCCTTTTTGTTTACAGCGGCGCAGGATTTGCGTGGGGGGCCGCTTGCATTTTGTGGGCCGATACGGTAACATGTCAACGAAAGCAAAGCTGGTTTGGGGTTGCTGTGCGAACAGTATTGCGCCGTTGCTTTCCCAAAATAAAATTAGATCCATTCTGTTTGGTTTCTGTGACCCACAACCTGACCCACAATAGGAAACGAGCGGGCGGAGGCAATGGAGCGGAAAGCACCGTTTCCTCCGATTTTTCGGAACAAAAAGGCCCCAAAAGCGTCAGACGGAGGTGTTTTGAGGGTCGGCAATCAGTTGGTAAGGACGGAGAGACGGGCCCATGTCGAAATAATACTGTCAAAAACGGGGAAGAATCTTCTGCAAAACCCGGATTCTTTTTGCAAATCAGCACTTTTCCTGCCGTTTTCAATTTGGCATTTTTGGCCTGACCACATATCTGCCCACAGACAGAAAAATCGGCCCACCTGGGAATTGTGTCCCTGGTGGGCCGTAAATTGGTTGTTAAGCCTCGATGCGCAGCTGTTGAAAATCGCCGTTATCCCATGATCCAAGCAATTCCCCAGCGGTATCCGGGCTCTCAAATCGCAGGGCATTCGAATCTCGTCCGCTGTATGACAAATAGTTAATATTTCCATACCAAACGATACTGTGATCAATTACAGCGTAACGATGCCGGAGATTATTTTTTGTATCTACGGTAATCTTACGGCTTGCTAACAAGGCGATAGATTGTGCAATGGCGGCGCGCTGTTCCAGCAAATAATTTTCAGGCGGCCTTGTGTGGATTGTCACGGCAACACCGGCGGCAATCGCTTTCTCCAATGCGGGTAGTACGGCCTGTGTCCGGACTTTTTTCAAAAAAGGGCTGACAATCAGGATGTCTTTTGCGGCATCGCTCAAATCAGACACAAATGGGGCAAAATAATCTTGAGCGTTATAAATACGGCTTGAAACCGGATCATGTTCCGATGCTTTTATGCAGTACCCAAGTTCTGAATATCCTTTCAAACGCTTATGGTACATTCGCTCTAACGATGGGATGTGGATATCGACATAATCGTAGACACGGACTTCCTGTTTGCCCTCATAATTTCGGTGCAGACGGCCAACATATTGGGCAAGCGTACCTTTCCAGGAGATGGGCATTGCCAGCAGGATCGTATCCAGACGAGGTTCATCAAACCCTTCGCCTATATACTTTCCGGTAGCGACCACCACAAGGGATTCATTTGCTGGAACTGCTCGCAAGGAAGCCAGTTTTTCACGTTTCTCTTTCTGCTTTCCGCTGCCCAGAAGCAAAAATACATGATCCGCTTTGCCCCGAAGGGCCTCCTCCAAACGAATTGCGTGCTCCTTTCGTTCAGTCAGCAGCAGCGGTGTTCTTCCCTCCGCAACTACTTGGATTGTGTCAGAAATCAGGAAGTGATTTCTTGCCTCATTCTTCGCAATACCAGAATAGATATCTTGGATCGTTCGGGCGTCAGGCAGCCGTGTTCTGGTAAAGCGCGGAATTGCGTAATGAGAGAAGCTCCGCTTTTCTGCCTGGTTTTTTGCATTGACTGAGTAACGTACAGGACCGCATTGCATAAAAATAACTGGCTGATGGCCGTCTGGGCGAACAGGTGTGGCGGACAGGCCATAGATATATCGAGCTTTCACTTCCCGCATGATTTTTTCAAAGGTAAAGGCTGCTAAATGGTGACACTCATCGCACAAGACCATCCCATATTCCGAAACAAAAGGCTTTACGTCTTTTTCTTCACCCTCAAAAAGGGATTGCATAATGGCAATATCAATGATACCACCCCGCGTGTTTTTCCCCGCACCGATTTGACCAATCTGCTCGATTCGTTTCTTTCGGCCACGCCGCTTGGGTTGCTCCGGCAAGGGTTCCTGAACATCAAGAAAATTTTCCAGCGATGCTTTCCACTGTTCCAGAAGTGCGCTGGAGTGGACCAGGATCAGGGTGTTAACTTTGCGCTGCCCAATCAAATACGCGCCTACCACTGTTTTACCAAAAGCTGTAGTCGCGGACAGGACACCAATGTCATGGGACAAAAGAGCCTTAGCTGCCGGTATTTGTTCCTGGCGGAGTTCCCCACGAAAAGCAACGCTGATCTGCTGTCCAGGTTGACGCTGATCCGCTAAAATGTATGGAGTATCATATGTGTCAAGCAGATCCTTCAACGGCTCAAAGCACCCCCTGGGGATTCCCATAAAATCCGGATCTTCGTAGCTGCAATCAAGCACGCGGGGTATATTGTAGACGGGCAAGCGCATGGCTTGCTTTTTATAGAATTCAGGATTCCGAAATGCGGCCAAGCGTTTGACTGTATTTAACGCCTTTTGTGAAAAGCCATATTTATCAACATACAAGAGATTTGAAATCATGAGCCGGGCTTGTATCGGAAAATCTTCGCGATGCAGTTCCGGCGTTTTCCGCCTTAATGGCCACGGTTTTGGCTCTACAGATTCCAGCAATACTCCTGTTTCTCCGTTGCCGCACAGCTTTCCCACCATGTCCGCCAATTTTTCCGGCGTGATTTTAGGCAGGGCAGAGAGAAATGACCACTGATCTTCATATGGCATAAACTGTTCGTCGACAAATAACGTATTGCCTTTTTGCCGAGCTTGGCCTTGAAAAGGCAAGGCAATCAGATTTCCAAACCCGCCTTTTGGGACAGTGTCCTGAGAAGGGAACAACCGATCGTAGGATTTGAACTGCAGTTCGTGCCGGCGGGCCATTGCCTGCGTCAACAGCGCGCTCCCCAATCGACGGGCATCCGCAGCGGAAACAGGCTCAGAAAAGAAAAACCAAATGTGTGCTCCATTCCCTGAGCGGGAGCGTTCTACGGCGGGTGTAATGTTAAAGGCAAGGCAGGTTTCGCGGAAAGCAGAAGTGTCTTCCCCCCACGATTCTTCATCAAAGTCTACCGCCAAAAGCCAGGTTCGATCATCCTCCAGCATGGGGTAGATCCCCACAACATCCCGACAGAATTCGTCCTGTCCCATCATATGTGCCCAAATAATCTTTGCAGTTAAGGGCATGAAAGCCCTGTTGGGGCACTCGGGGCATTTTTGCGCCCTTTTATTGCAAAGTTCCGGCTTCCACTCGTTTTGACAAGCTGGGACATAGCCGCTTTTACCTGTCTTTAAGTTGTAGTAGCGTTTTGCATAGAGGTTTTCCCGTCCCCGGAACAAAGAGAGAAAGAATGTGATCTTTTCCTGCGCGGTACTACCGGTGTTAATGGGGGCAACCGGTTCTGAAGCTGCTGCCTCGGTGTGACTGAGCCAAAAATCCACTGGGCAGATAAACTTTTTTCCATCAGGATTTGCACACAGGACAAACTGCGAAGAATCCTCCACCGAAGAGAACATTTCGATGAAGCGGTATTCATATCCCGCTATCACTGCTATATGTTTCATAGATATGCCCCCTCGTGTAAGATGATGCACTATCATTTAGTGGAAAATTTTAATGTATTGCGCGGATTTCCCTTATAAAACTATATCACATATTCCTGAAATTGTATAGTATTTACTTGCGCTGGCCGCTGCTGACCGTGTATTCCTGTCAACTTGCCCCAAAGCTTACTTTTAGCCGCTCCTTTTCTGCGGCAATCTCTGCTTTCATCTGGAGGATCATCTCCGCCAGCAGCTGCTCACAGTCCTCTCTGGTTTTAGCGTAGACGTTGCGGGGATGCTTTTTGCCGTCCGGCCAGACGGGGGAATACCGTCCCTCCCACAGATAGTCGTTGATTTGAGTGACGCACCCAGTGCCTGGTTTGCGGCGTTTCCCCTTGTAAGGCTGGAAGGCGCTGGGGGTGAGTTTCCTGGCCGTGGTTTTCGCCTCCTGTGTGGACTCGATCTTGCTGATTCCCCGGTCGATTTTGCGTGCTGCCGTTTGTCGCATCTCATCGGTGACGTGGGCGTAGATGTTCAGAGTGGTGCTGCTGGACACGTGACCGATCACCGTGGAGAGGGTCTTGATGTCCATTCCGTGTTCCAGGGACATGGTGGCAAACAGGTGACGGAGGTCATGGAAACGGATATGCTTGCACCCGGCCCTTTCCAGAATCGTGGTCAGGCGCTTGCGGACAGAGGCGGGGTCCAAGGGCAGGTCATCTTTTCTGGGCGAGGGGAACATCCAGCAGGAGTGTACCTGCTGGCGGTATTCCTTTATGACACCCAGGAGCGGAGCGGGAAGGATGATCGTCCGGTTGGCGGCTTTGGTTTTAGGCTGGGAGATGATTAACTCTTCCTTGGCCCGATGGACCTGCCGCTCCACCCTCAATGTCCCGGTCTTGAAATTGAGGTCATCCCACTGGAGGGCCAGAAGTTCGCCTCGACGCAGGCCGGTGGCAATCTCCAGCAGGAGCAGTTCATAGCAGCTATCCTCTCTGGCTTGAATCAGCAAACGCTGGACCTCCTCTGGAGTGAGCACTTGCATTTCCCTGGGCTTGGCGGGAGGAAGCCGGCATCCATCGGCAGGGTTGCAGGCGATCAGTTTCTTGGAGACAGCCATCTCCAGCGCCGAGCGGAGTGTGGTGTGACAGCCCCGCACCGTCTGGTCGGAGAGGCCGCTGCCATAGTAGCTGGTATTCTTGATTCGCCCGTTTTGCTTGAGGTCGGTGTAGAACTGCTGGAGGTCATTTTGCGTGAGCTTGTCCAGCGGGGTGTCTCCCAGCGCGGGAATGATGTAGTTGTAGATTCGTTGTTCATAGGACATCTGGGTGTTGGGCCGAAGGTTTGACTTCTTGCAGGACTGGTACCAATGATCCAGCCACTGACCCAGGGTCATACCCGGTTTGGCGGCGGGTTCCGGTTTCCCGATGCTGGCGCTCAACTCTTTCAGCTTTTGAACACATTCGGATTTTGTCTTTGCCAGGACATTTTTCGTTTTTGGCAGGCCCTTATCATCGTAGCCAGTAACGGCCCGGCCCTCCCAGCGGCCATCCTTTCTCAGGCGGACACTGCCGCTGCCCCGTTTTCTGCGTTTTGCCACGGTTTCAACTCCTCTCCAAGCAGTTCTGTCAGGAAATCGCCCACTACCTCTGAGGCTCGTTTCTGCATATCGCCGGTACGGTCATGCTGAACTGGAAACAGATACACAAGCGGATTGCAGGACTAATCAAAGAAGATCGGTATCTGAACCGCAGGGAAAAGGCATATCTGCCGGAATATGAAAAAATGCGGCTTGCCAGGAGCCTGTATGTGTTCCAATACTACGACCCCAACGACACAGACAAAACAATCCCCCGCGACTGGAATTTTGACGCGCCAAAAAAGGTGTTCCGCCCCATACTGGACGATCCGGAACAATGCGCGGCGCACTATGAGCAGATGGTCAAGGCGCTGGCAATGGTATCCCCGGACGACCGCGCCTACAAGCTGATGGAACCGTCACTCCGGGATATGGGCGCGTATCTGCGGGGCGAATATTCCTTATTCACCCCTCTGCCCGAAGCTGTCTTGCAGGAGGAACGCCAGAAAAAGCAGGAGCAAAAACAGAAAGAAAAGAAAAGCGCCGGTAAGCATACGGAAGAACCCGCCGGCAGTCTTGCAGCGGCGGCAAAAGCCCTCTCCCGCAAGAAAAAGCCCGCCCCGCAAGAGGACAAAGAGGGCCAGCAGCTTACCCTGGATATGTTCGGGCTTTTGTCTGACCCCGCCACACCATCCACGCCGGAAATGGAACAGCCGCAGGCAGAGCCAGCCGCACCGGAAACAGCCGCAGCCGCCGAGCCGGATATACCCGAAGCTACTGCAAACGCGGAGCCGGATATACCCGAAGCTGCCGTGAACACGGAACCGGAAAACCCTGCCGCCCGGTATGACCTGGGCTATGGACACCTGGGCAACGGCCTGACGGTTTGGAACCGTTTGGAAGAAGTACACGGCGATTATAAGACGGTTGCCCATATCGACCCCGACCGCACCATAACCTTTTATGACGCAGGCTTGCCGGAGGAAATCCGGGAAGAAATCCAGAAAATCGCTGCCACCAGCGAAATGTCCATTTCAGCGACCCAGGACGCGCCGGTATTTTCCACGCCGCCCAAGGAGCCGGAACGGGTGCAGGATGTGGAGCAGACTGTGGAGCCGGAACAAGTGCAGGAACCAGAGCCGGAAAAGGCGCAGGACGCGCCCGTTTCGGACAATTCGGAGCCGGAAACCGCAGGCAGCAATATCGTACCATTCCCTGCGCCGGAGGACGGAACGGAACCCACCGGCGCGGGTGCAGAGCAGACACAGAAAACCTCTGAAACAGCTACCGCAGACGAGCCGAACCTTACGCCCAATGTAGAGGAATACCTGAACCTCAAAGCGGCGCATCCTGACAAGCTGGTAGGCGTTCAGGTGGGGGAAACCATCCTCTTTTACGGCACGGACGCAGAAGAAGCCGCGCCTGCCCTGGGAAGAAAAACCGTTACCCGCGAAATCCCCGATTTGGGGACAGTTTCCGTCACCGGCGCGGCTGGCTGGCAGTCTGTCCTGAAAAAGCTGCTGGAACACGGAAAAAGCGTGGCGCTTGCGCGGCCTGACGCAGAACGCGGCAAGGATGCGCCCTATGAAATCATCAAGGAGCGCAGCGCGGCGGATTATATCCCTGTCGGCATGGAACTGACCATTGACGGGCGGCTGATGAAGATTGACAGCGTGGACTACAACGCCGGAACTGTCAGCCTGCAAGATATGGAACTGCGGGGCTGGTTCCCCATTTTCCGCAGCGAAAGCATCCCCTTTGTGCGGCAGTTTGTGGAGGAACGGGAACAGCAGATCTTTGACCTTACCCCGGATGTTCCCCCTGCACCAGCAGAACCCAAGCCTGTGCCGGAACCGATGGAGATTGACGGCGGGCAGATTACCGAAACCCCGGCGCAGAAGCAGGCCCGCCGCCGCGCCCAGGAGGAAGTGGGCGGCAGGGTATTCCCCAGCAAGATTATTTTACAGCCCCTGCGGTTTGAACCAGAGCGCCACAACTTCCAGATCACCGATGAAAATTTAGGCGTGGGCGGTGAAAAAACCAAGTACCAGTACAACGTGGAAGCCATCCGCACCCTGAAACAGATTGAAGCCGAAAAACGCCTTGCCACCCCGGAGGAACAGACTATTTTGTCCCGCTATGTGGGCTGGGGCGGCATTTCCCACGCCTTTGAGCCAAACGACCCCAAGTGGGCAAAGGAATACGCCGAACTGAAAGAACTGATCACCCCTGCGGAGTACCAGTCTGCACAAAGCACGGTTCTCAATGCCCACTATACCAGCCCCACCGTTATCCAGGCAATCTACAACGCGGTGGAACAGATGGACTTTACGCCTGGGACAGTTTTGGAGCCGTCTATGGGTATCGGAAACTTTTTCGGGATGCTGCCGGAAAAATTGGCGGCGGCAAAACTCTATGGCGTGGAACTGGACGACCTGACCGGGCGCATCGCAAAACAGCTATACCAAAAGGCGGATATTACGGTAGACGGCTTCGAGCGCACCGACCACCCGGACGATTTCTTTGACCTGGCGGTGGGCAACGTCCCCTTTGGCAGCTATCAGGTACATGACAAGCGGTACGACCGCCAGAACCTGATGATACACGACTATTTCATCACCAAAACACTGGACAAGGTGCGTCCCGGCGGCATTGTGGCCTTTATCACCACCAAAGGCACGATGGACAAGAAAAACAGCAAAGTGCGGGAAGCGCTGGCGCAAAAAGCCGATTTATTAGGCGCAGTCCGACTGCCCAGCAATGCGTTCAAGGCCAACGCCGGAACCGAAGTCACCACGGACATCCTCTTTTTCCAGAAGCGCGACCGTATCCCGGAAAAACTCCCGGAATGGGTGGAGGCCGGGCAGACGGAGGACGGCATCCCCCTGAACCGCTACTATTTGGAACACCCGGAAATGGTGCTGGGGACAATGACAATGGGGCGCAGTATGTACGGCAATGAAACCGAAACCTCCTGCCAGCCCATCCCCGGCGCAGACCTTTCCAAGCAGCTTGCAGACGCTATCCGGCATATCGCACCGCCTGACCGGGAACTGCTGGAAGTGGATGCCGGACAGGACGGGGAAGAACTGGAAAGCATCCCCGCCGACCCATCTGTACGCAATTTCAGTTACACCCTATCCAATGATAAGCTGTACTTCCGGGAAAACTCCCGCATGACCCAGGCCGTCCTTGGCAAAACCCCCACGGAGCGCGTTACCGAACCCAGCGGGTTCCAGAAAGAAATGGTGGAGGAACTTGGCGAGCGTGCGGAAAGTGTGCGCGGAGGCCAGGTTGACCCCCATATCGACAATATGTTGCGCATCACTTCGGACGGGCGCAAGCTGGCACTGGATCAGCGGCTGCAAAACCCGCTTTTACCCGACGACCCGGACAGCAAGGTCAATGCCTGTGTCAAGAACGTCCTGGCCGAGTGGC
>CAJUCA010000057.1 GCA_910585265.1 uncultured Oscillospiraceae bacterium
CCTATTATCTCCCACTCCGCCATTTTTGTCAAAAGATTTTAAACAGGCTCTTAGATTCCTTTTTAGGTTCTGGTACAACAATTGCTGTTGCTCATAAAATGAATCGGCGTTGGATTGGCATCGAAATGGGCGAACAAGCATACACCCACTGCAAACCTCGTCTTGATGATACCATCAGTAATAGAGATAAATCTGGCATCACAAAAGCAGCAAATTGGCAGGGTGGCGGTGGCTACCACTTCTATGAACTTGCCCCTACCCTTATCAATGAGGATGCCTTTGGGGAAGCAATCATCAACCCTGGTTATGACGCAGATATGTTAGCGGCGGCCGTTGCGCTCCACGAAGGATTTACATATCAGCCCGATTTGGTCCTGTTTTGGAAGCAGGCAGCAGGTAATGAAAACAGCTATCTTTTCACAACGACTCGCCATTTGACCGCCGACTACATGGATGCCATCAAAAGCAGTATGGAGGAGGGCGAATATCTGGTCATTGCCTGCCGTTCTTTCGACAAAGGATTGGACAAGGTGTATGGAAATATCACGGTCAAGAAAATCCCGCAAATGCTCCTTGACCGCTGTGAGTTTGGCAGAACTGACTATAACTTGAATATCGTACATCCCCCAAGGTATGAGGATGAGGAGGAGTGCTGTGATGAGTGACCGTTTTCCCCAGTATACTACTGACTACATCAGCGGTGTTATGTCCTTGCGCAAGCCGCAGGAAACTTCTCTGAAAATATTGGAGGAGATTGTTTCCTCAGTCAATCTTCGCAAGGGCATGAATCTGAAAGCGGCATTGGGCAGCGTCTATGCTATGTATCCCACCTGCACAGACTTTGAACGGGAGTTCATGTCACTGACCTTTGCTCTTGCCACTGGCGTGGGCAAGACACGGCTCATGGGTGCTTTTATTGCCTATCTATACACACAGCACAATATCAAGAACTTTTTTGTTGTTGCACCGAATACTACGATTTATGATAAATTGAAACGGGACCTGAGCGATAGCAATAGCCCCAAGTATGTATTTCGAGGGCTGGGTTGCTTTGCGGCATTGCCGCAGATTATCACCGATGACGATTATAGGGAGAAGACACTCTCTTTTTATGAATCGGACATCCATATTTTCGTTTATAATATTGATAAGTTCAACAAAGAGGGCGCAAAGATGCGTGATCCTCATGAGAAGATTGGTGAGTCATTCTATAAATATCTCTCCAACTTATCAGATTTGGTGTTGATTATGGATGAGTCACACCACTATCGAGCGGAAAAGGGCGCCCAAGCACTCAACGACCTGCATCCGCTTTTAGGTTTGGAGCTGACTGCAACACCGTTGGTAACAAAAGGTGCTAAACAGGTCCCGTTCAAAAATGTGGTATACGAATATCCGCTGCCCAAAGCCATTGAGGACGGCTATACCCGCACGCCCTTTGCCGTAACCCGTTCTGATATTGATTTTTATAATTTCGGCGATGAACAGCTTGATAAACTGATGTTGCTGGACGGCATCTCCTGCCATGAAAAAGCCAAGCGCAAGCTGGAGGTCTATGCTGTTAATCACAGTACGCCTGAAAAGCCTGTACGAACAGTAAAACCCTTTATGCTGGTGGTCTGTAAGGACACTGACCATGCTGCATGGGTGGAAAGATTCATTAAATCCAACGAGTTCAGGGGTGGCGCTTACCGTAATAAGACGATCACAGTTCATTCCAAGCAAAAGGGAGCAGAAACGGAGTTCAATACCCGCCTACTGTTGGGCGTCGAGGAACCTGATAATCCTATTGAAATCGTGATCCATGTCAATATGCTCAAAGAGGGATGGGATGTCAACAACCTATATACCATTGTACCTCTCCGTACTGCTGCTTCCAAAATTTTGCGGGAACAGATGGTGGGCCGTGGGCTACGCCTGCCCTATGGGGAACGCACTGGCGACAGGGATGTGGACGCGGTCATGCTGACCGCCCATGACAAGTTCAATGATATCCTGGCGGAGGCGCAGAAGGGCGATTCTATCTTCAAGGCCGGTAATGTTATTAAGGCGGAGGATTTGGACGAGCCGGAGGAAATTGCTTATACACAGCTTACATTTGACGATAAACCCGACCAGGGACTACAGCGTGCCTATGAGCGAACGGGTGTCACAGAGAGTGAGGAGAACGATGCGCTTTTGCAGACGGCCAAGGTCTATCTGCAAGAAAAAACTGAAGAATATATTTCTGCATCACCCACTCCGGCTGCTCCAACACAGCCGGACAAGCAGAAAATCGTTCAGGCGGTTAAGGCGAAAATTGAAGAAGACCAAGACTTAGGCAAGACCTTCAAAGACAATGAAAATCCGTTCCTTGCATGGCTGGAGGAGGAAACGGAACAGGTCTACAATACTATCATCGGAAAGTATATTCCTATCCCCCGCATTCGTGTGACCGATGCGGGCGTAGAAGAGTATGTGTTTTTGGATTTTGACTTGAATCTCATCGAATTTACCCATGTGCCCATAAAAAACGAACTGCTCATTCAAAACCTTGAAGATATGAATGACCGGCAGCGAATCAAAGGTGATGCCATCGACTTTGAGGGGTATAATCCCCAAAAGGTCATTCTGGCCGAACTTCGCAAAAAGCCGGAGATCGACTATGAACGCTGTTCCACCTTGTTATTCAAACTCATCATGCAGGTGTGCGACCATTATGAATCAGCATATGGCACAAATGGGATGCAGAATATTGTGATGATGTACCGGCGCGACTTAGCCAATAAGATTTACTCACAAATGATGAAAAATTTCTACTGCGAAAATGGTTTTTTGCGGGAGGAAGTCATTGATGTGAAGCGCAGCAATCTCCGGCAAAGTCTTGGATTCAAACAGCGTGTCGGATTATATGATGACTTTGAGGGCGACATTCATTCAGTTCTGTTTGAGGGAATAAGGAGAGGGGTTTTTGCAGAAGCCAAGTTCGATTCAAAAGAGGGGGAACTAACCTTGGCCCGTGTGCTGGACCGAGACGAGGATGTGCTGAAATGGCTGCGCCCCGCTCCCTATGAGTTTAATATCACTTATAATCGCGGCAAACGGTATGAGCCGGATTTCGTGGTGGAAACTGCGGATTGCTGTTATTTAATCGAGGTCAAGGCAGAAAAAGATATGGGTGATCCAGATGTAATTGCTAAGAAAAAGCGTGGTATTCAGTATTGTGAAGTTGCGACTCGTTGGTGCAAGGCGAATGGGTATAAGCCGTGGAAATACTTGTTTATTCCATCCAAACAGGTATTGGCAAATTCGTCGTTTGCGAGATTAGAGGAACGGTTCCAGGAACACTGATTAGTAAAAGCGGAGACAGCACCGCTTCGTGGGTAAAATATTGTGGGAGGCTTGCCAGCATAGCAAGCCTCCCTATGATGTTTACTCTTTTGTGCCAGTGCATTTGCCGATAATTTGAACCTATTAGGCGTTGATTATCTCACTTCTAATGATTTCATCTGCACGGCTCACAATGCCGTTCATGGCTTTGATCCACTCCCATTGTGACCGCCGTTTCAAATCCTCATCCACACCCTCGGCATCGGTCATCTGCTTGATGATAAGTCGATAACGATTCTGTGCCTGCTCGTTGAGATTGGCCAGATAGGTGTGTAGCTTGCCCGTCATAATCAGATGATTGAGCAGAATCAGGTTTGCTTCTTCCAGATACGCCCTGTGCATCCGTCCCCATTTTCCAATGGGGCGGTCATCGCTCTCTGGCAACTCGATAGCTGGGACGTAGTAGTCCCCGACAAGGACATAATCAAGTCCACTTGTTTCGTCATGGATTCTCGGTTTTAATTCGTTCATTGTGTTACCCTCCGTTATTTTCGGTAGCCGCTACCTTTAATACGATGTTCGGCATGAAGTTGTTTCTGTCTGTGGTACAAATCAGCTTTGTCGGAGGTAACAGGGATGCTATGTCCTGCGTGTAATGTCATTCTTTATGAGAGGGTGTCATTCATGATATTTTTGAAGGGAGTAAACTCGTTCTCGCCCTCGTCGCTGTCCACCCCATCGGAAACGGCCACCAGCCGCACATCATGGGCCGGGAAAAATTTTTCCGTCAGGCGGCCTACCTCAATATAATTCCGGCCCAGGCGGGAGTGGTCTCCTTGTGTCAACTAAACACCAAATTTTTTACGGATGCCAGAGGCGGCCAACAGGTCTTTCCCAGACCGCCCCCGGCATCCGCTTTATCGTGAAGTAGAAACCTTTATCAGTTGTCATGTCCCTGCATATCAAACACATCCCGGAACTTCCAGACGATCTCGATCTCGGTGGAAGAGGACACCAGCACTTCCTTGATGAATGTCTGCGCCAGTTCCGCCGTCAGTTCTGTTGCTCCGGCAAAAGAAGTGAACACATCATCCTCCTGCGCCTTGTCCTGAAAGGCCAGATGCTCCAGTTCAGATAAAAGCTGTTCCTGCGCCTCCTGTTCGGCTTTGGCGGCGGCGAGTTTGCCGTCAATGTCCGCCCGCTGTCTCAGGTAGGCGTCCTTTGCCAGCGTCCCGCCGCTGTAATCCTCGTAGGCCCGGAACTTCTCCTGCCTGTACCGTTCCTGCTGCTGTTCCAGCTTTTGAAGCTCCGCAACACAGGCGGCGATACGCTCCTTGCGGGTCAGCATCAGGGAGGACTTCTGCTTTTTCCGTTCCTGACACATCGCCAGCATCTGCATGACCGCCCGGAAGATGATGCCCTCGATCTCCTTCTCGGAGAACAGCTTTCCCTTCGGGCAATCGCTGTTCTCATCCGCCTTGTTCTTGGTGCAGCGGTAGTAGTATCCGGCAGAACTGTGGATACGGCTCAGTGTCCTATGGCAGTTGCCGCACTTGAGAAGCCCTTTCAGCGGATACTCCTGTGATGTCCCCTTTGCCCGCCTGGGTCTCTGCCGGATGATCTCCTGCACCCGGTCAAAGTCCGCCCCGCTGATGATGGCGTCATGCGCCCCCTCATAGATGATCCAGTCGGGCTTATCCTGCGGGACGGTCCGCTTTTCATGGAGGCTGGCCTTATACCGCTTGCGCCCCACCAGCGCCCCGGTGTACTCATACTGGTGGAGGATGTTCAGCACCGTGGCCGCCGTCCAGCCGTTCTTTTCAGAGGCTTTGCGGAACCGTCCGCTCCCCGGATTTTTCAGCCGGAAGTAGGCACCGGGGGTCAGGACGCCCTCGCTGTTCAGCCTGCGGGCGATGGCGGTACTGCCCATCCCCTGCAAGGTCATATCGAAGATACGCCGCACCACCGCCGCCGAGTCCCCGTCTATCACCAGCTTGTTCCGGACCGTGGGGTGGAACCGGAAGCCATAGGGAGCGAAGCTGCCTATGTATTTGCCCTGCTTCATCATGATGATCTTCGCCGTGGTGGTCTTGACGGACAGGTCCTTGCTGTACGCCTCATAGATGATGTTCCGCAGGACCACATCCATGCCGGAGGTCATGCCCTTGTAATCATCGCTGTCATAGCCGTCATTGACGGAGAGGTAGCGGACACCGAGGAAGGGAAAGACGCACTCCAGATAGTTACCCATCTGGGTGTATGCCGATGATCAGGATCACGATCACCCTGGAGTCCAAAATCGTGGAGGCTTCGCAGAGCACGCCCAGGATCAGGCCCAGGAAAAAGGTTCCAAAGTAGGACAGTCCCTCCTCCAAAAGCTCGGTATACTTGCCGATCTTCGCCTCTTTGACTGCCATGCCGATGAAAAAGGAGAGGATCAGCGGAGCCGCCACCGGCAGCAGCAGGCAAAGCACCGCGCAGGTAATGACGATAAACAGGAACTTGGAGCCCTGGGAGACCTCCGGCACGTCTACATACATATCGATGCCGCGGTATTTTTTGGGCACCAGGGCTTTGATAATATAGGGATATCCGCCGTAGGTGAGGCTGAGGTAGAGATAGGCTATAATTGAGATGGGGACAAAGAGCTCCGGGGCCATCATCAGGGAGGAAAACAGCACCATCGGTCCGTCGGCCCCGCCGATGGTGGCCATGGCGGCGGCCTGCTCCGGGGTCAGTCCAAAGGCCATAACCCCCAAAATCAGGGCTGCGAAGGTACCCATCTCCGCAAAAATGGCGACGATCATGGAGCTCCAGGGCTTGGCCAGCAGGAAGCTGATCTCACTGCGGGCACCGATCCCCATAAAGACCAGGCAGGCGATCAGGCCGTTTGAAAAGGTCAGATTGTAGATGGGCTGGAGAAAGTTGACCTGCATAGCGTCCATGACGGCCGCGGGGTCCGATACCAAGGGGTCCAGAAGCAGGTTTCCGGTGCCGCCGGAGGCCAGAAAGAGCATACCGCAGTTTACCACCATCATGCCGATCCCCATCGGGACCATGATCAGCGGCTCCAGCGTGCGCTTGAAGCCCAGCCAGGCCAACGCAAGGCCTATCCCGATCAGCACCAGCCGGGCCGCCGCGATCTGCGGCTCCATGGTGAAAAAAGTCCCGATGCCGGGAAAGAGCTGTAAAAAGAACTCCATTTTAATCCTCCTCCCCGCCGTCCTCCGCCGGCCCGCCCTTACCGGTCAGCTTGCTGATGCCCACAATAATGGCCACAACCAGCAGGGACAGAACCGCTGTCAGCCCATAGGCCATAAGCGCGTAAAGAACGATGCCCATTTTGCGCCTCCCCTTTTATAACGGCATATTGCCGCGCAGCTGCCCCCGCCGCTCCTTACATTCCAACAGCTCCAGGGCATCCAGAAGCCTTGCCCGGGTCTCGGAGGGCTTGATGACCAAATCCACGAACCCCCGGGACGCCGCCATATAGGGCGTGGCAAACTGCCCGGAGTACTGCTCAATCTTGGCCTTACGCTCGGCGGCCGGGTCCTCCGCCGCGGCGATCTCCTTACGGAACACCACGCTTGCCGCTCCAGCCGCGCCCATCACCGCGATCTCAGCGGTGGGCCAGGCAAAGACGAAGTCGGCCCCCAAATCCTTGGAGCACATGGCCAGATAGGAGCCGCCGTAGGCCTTACGCAGAACGACCGTCAGCTTGGGGACTTCCGCCACGGAATAGACGTACAGCAGCTTTGCGCCGTGGCGGATAATGCCGGCGTGCTCCTGATCCGAGCCTGGCAGGAATCCAGGTACGTCCACCAAGTTCACCAGCGGAATGCCAAAGGCGTCACAGAGCTGGATGAACCGGGCCGCCTTGTCCGAGGCGTTGATGTCCAGGCTCCCGCCCATGGAGAAGGGTTGGTTGGCGATCACGCCCACACTGCGCCCGCCAATGCGTCCGAAGCAGACGACAATGTTGTCGGCATACCAAGGCTGGAGCTCCATACAACTGCCGGGGTCCAGGATGGCGTCTATGACGTCGTGCACGTCATAGGGATACGCGGACTGGTCGGGGATCACCGTGTCCAGCTGGACGCGGGTCTCGTCCTGCTTCCGCCAGGGAAGGGTGGGCGGAAGCTCCCCGGCCTTCGAAGGCAGGTAGCTCAGCAGGCGGCGCACAGACTCCAGAGCTTCCTGCTCACTGCCTGCGGCCAGATGGGCCACGCCGGACACAGTGGTGTGGGTTTCCGCGCCCCCCAGCTCCTCCGCTGTGATCTCCTCTCCAGTGGTAGCCGCGATAACCGAGGGGCCGGTGATGAACATCTGGCTCTCCTTCTCCACCATGATCACAAAGTCGGTCAATGCGGGGGAGTACACCGCGCCCCCTGCGCAGGGACCCATGATAACGGAGATCTGGGGGATGCGCCCTGAGGCGCGGGCGTTGCGGTAGAAAATCCGGCCGTAACCGGACAGGGCGTCCACGGCCTCCTGGATACGGGCTCCGCCGGAGTCGCACAGGCCCACCACGGGGCATCCGGCCCGCAGTGCCATATCCATGATCTTGCAGATTTTGGCCGCATGCATCTCCCCCAGGGAGCCGCCCTGGGCGGTGAAATCCTGGGCGTAGACAAAAACCGTCCTGCCGCCGACGCGGCCATAGCCTGTGACCACCCCATCCGCCGGGATGTCCTTGTCTGCCATGCCAAAGGCAGCGCAGCGGTGCTGAACAAACCGGTCCACCTCGGTAAAGGTGCCCGGATCCAGCAGCATCTCGATGCGCTCCCGGGCGGTCTGCTTGCCCAGGTCGTGCTGCTTGCCCACCGCCTTTGCGCCGCCGCAGGCCAATAGACCCGCCGGTCTGGGTGTGGAAGCGGAGCATCATGGAGCGGTCTTTTTTGGCGTGGAACCGCTCCTTCATGATCTTGGCCCACAGCCGGCGGGCCGCCCGGTACTTGGCCACCTCCTCCAGCAGATCGTTATGGGCATTGAAGAAAAAGGAGAGACGCCCGGCAAAGTCGTCCACATCCATTCCCGCGTCCAGAGCGGCCTCCACATAGGCGATGCCGTCAGCCAGGGTAAAGGCGATCTCCTGGGCGGCGGTGGAGCCAGCCTCCCGGATATGGTAGCCGGAAATTGAGATCGTGTTCCACTTGGGGACATTCTGGGCGCAGAACGCGAAGGTATTCGTGATCAGGCGCATAGAGGGCGCAGGTGGAAAAATGTAAGTGCCCCGGGCGGAGTATTCCTTCAGAATATCGTTTTGGATGGTACCCTTCAAGGCAGAGGCGGGCACCCCCTGCTTTTCGGCGGCCGCAATATAGAAGGCCAACAGAACGGCGGCCGGGGCGTTGATTGTCATGGACGTGCTGATTTTATCCAGGGGAATCTCCCGGAACAGAACCTCCATGTCCGCAAGGGAGTCAATAGCTACGCCCACCTTCCCCACCTCGCCGTGGGCCATGGGATCGTCCGAATCGTAGCCGATCTGGGTAGGGAGGTCAAAGGCGATGGAGATGCCGGTCTGTCCCTGCTCCAGCAGATACCGGTAACGCCTGTTGGACTCCTCCGCCGTGGCAAAGCCGGCGTACTGGCGCATGGTCCAAAAACGTCCCCGGTACATGGTGGGCTGAATCCCCCGGGTGAAGGGATACTGCCCGGGATAGCCGAGCTGCTCCGTATACTGGCCGGAGATGTCTTCAGGCGTATACAGCCGCTCTACCGGGATACCGCTGGTGGTCAGAAATTCGGAACAGCGTTCCGGACTTTTTTCCAACGCTTTTGCCACAATCCCGGATTCCCACTCTTTTTTTTCATCCATGGGTGGTTCTCCTTTCGCGAAATAGGGTTGCCCCAGTTCGATGTCTGTGTCCGTTCATCAGCAATAAGGGAGCGGCGTCCGACACGGAACAATAAAACATGGAACAGGCCCGAACAGAGGGTCTACGCATAAATATAGTTTTAGCAAAAATTATGCCAACTTCTTTTTGATGCCCCGGCCGCGTTCTCCCTGCCTTTTGCCCGATAAGAGATTTTGTCAAAAGTATGGAGCAAAGCATGAAAAACCGCTTTCTTTCTGCCGCCCCCTATAAAATAAGACATTTTATCAAGCACCAGCTTCTTTTAAAAATGCCCCTTTCATGCAGAGCCTTTATTCTTGAACAGATAAAATTTGAGGGCGGTCTTTGCGCAGTATGCGCAAGATATTCGCGCATACTGCGCAATTATATATGTGAACCTTAGATATCCCGGATCAGTCTGGATGCCGAAACAGCCTGCTCCATCCGGCGGGGCAACCTGTAGCAAAACGCTCTGTACAGTTGGGCCTTTGACAGAAAAAAGGCTCCCCGGAAAGGGAGCCTTTCGCTATCGAAACTGATACAGGAAGATATGTCTCTGGGTTAAGCTGTCCCCTGCGGGTACTGTGCTATCAATGACTTTTTTGCAGGGCCGTGCCTTTGTTCATTTTTTTATCCATATCAGTTCTTTGATTAGATACGGTGCCGGACACGGCAGGACTTCTCCCTGGGCAGTTTGAAAGAGGAAGATTTGGCTCACCGCCGCCTATAGCAGGCAATAGGGCCAGCGGAACAGGGGCGCGACGACGCACGGTGGTCTTTGCATCAAGGCACATCCTTTCATCTGTCAAACCCATTGACCCCGTCTGTCATCTCCCACCCCGGCCTCAATTCCACGATCAGCGTAGCTTTGCTCACCATCACCGAGCAGTAAAACTCCGCGCCCGCTACAGACAGAACCACACTGCCGGGATCTACGGCATCAGGCCGCGCCTCCTCCACCTCCAGCCCCAGCAGGGACAGAAAACCTCGCCCCACCGCGGCCTGGGCCGCCGTATCCTTCCAGGCCAGCCGCAGCTCCGGATCATAGAGGCTCAGGCGCACAGGCAGGCCGCTCTCCTGGTCGATGTCCAGCTGCACCGGGCAGTCCCCCAGATCCGCCGTGACGCGCCAAAAGCCGATGGGAGTCTGTCCCGCGATGCTGCTCTCCGGGTTCCACAGCAGGAAATACGTCCAGAAGGCAATCTCCGGGTCAGCAGCCTTGTCCACCAGCAGCTTTTCCGGGATCACCCCCGCTTGGGCCAGCCGTTCCAGTGACGCCCGGATCAGCTCCTTGGCCTGCGCCTGCCCTTCTTCTCCCGGGGACTGAAAAGAGGGGACAACCTTCTCGTCATCCATCCAGCTCACATACAGTGCCAGCCGCTCCGGCAGGGTGGGCGTCTCCCGGACGGGCAGGCTGTCCGCCGCCAGCTCCTCGATATGGACCTGCCTGAACTGCTGGTAATCCCGCATCAGGGAGAGGTGGGGAGGCAGTACCGCCGCCTCTGCCACAGCCAGACAGATCAGCACCGGGAGCAGCCATTTTTTCACCAGCTTCACGCTCTGTCCCCTCCCCTCAGATGGATGCTTGCTGTGGTGCCTTGGCCCGGGACACTCTCAAAGTCCAGCGTCCCGCCGTGGAGCTCCACGATGTCCCGGCACAGAGCCAGCCCCAGCCCCGCGCCCCCCTGGGCCCTGGCCCGGGACTTGTCCACCATGTAGAACGGCTCGGTGATCCGGCTCAGCTCCTCCGCCGGGATGCCCCGGCCCGTGTCGGACACCTGGATCAGGTAGCCGTCCTCCTTGGCCTGCCCGGTGAGGACGATGGTCCCGCCCTCCGGGGTGGCCTTCCGGGCATTGTCCAGCAGGTTGAGGCACGCCGTCTCCATGAGATCCGGCTCCAGCCAGACGGGGGCCTCCTCCGCTTCCACCGTGAATTGGATGCCCGCCTCCTCCAGGGCGGGGCGCAGGACGCTGCCCATCCGCTCCAGAAAGGCCCCCATGGCGGCGGGCCGCAGGGGAAAGTCCCGACGGCCCAGTACGATAAGCTCCATCAGCTTGCCGGACAGGGCCTCCAGCCGCCGCCCCTCCCGGAAGATGTACCCGGCACGGTCCCGCACCTGCTCCGGGGTATTCTCCCGGGACAGCAGCAGGTCGGCGTAGCCGATGATGGAGGTCAGGGGCGTCTTGATCTCATGGGCGAAGCTGGCGGTGAAGTCCTTCTCCCTCCGGGCGGCGTCGGTGAGCTGGGCCATCTGCTCCTCCAACCGCTCCGCCATGGCGTTGAAGTCCTCGAACAGCAGCCCCAGCTCGTCATCGCCGGTCACTGGCACCCGCCGGGACAGCTCCCCCGCCGCCATGATCCGGGCCACGGCGGACAGACGGTCCAGGGGCAGGAGGATGGCCCGGGCCAGGATGAACGAAAGCACCGCCGCCCCGGCGATGAGGGCCAGCATCACACCGGTAAAGCTTCGGTACAGCCCGGCCCGCTGGGCAAACAGGGGGGACACGTACCGGCAGTTTTCCAGGTAGACCGTCTCGTCCTGCAGGGACACGGCACTGGCCCCGTGCAGGTAGTACGCGCCCTCCGCCACCTGGCGCAGCATCCAGCACCGCTGATTTTCCAGCAAGCCGGAGATCAGGGGGGAGGGGTTCAGGTCCGGGGGCATACAATGATTCCCACCCAGCTCCTCCCCGGTGGCGGCACTGATCCGGAAGGAAATTGTGTGCCCTCCGGTGGTGGGGGACATACCCTGGGCCAGCCGGGCCAGCTCCTCCCGGCCAGACAGCACCCGGCCCTCCGCCTCCATGAACAGGGCGTAGCGCAGCATATCGTTTTCCCCGCGCAGCACCTCCATCTCCTGCTCCAGGGCGGCGCGGAACTGCCCGTCGATAAGGACAAACCCACCCACGGCGCAGGCCAGGATGCTGACGGACACCATGGAGCAGAACAGCTTCCAAAACAGCTTCATGCCCTACACCTCCAATCGGTAGCCCACCTTGTAGACGGCCACCAGACGTTTTTCCAGCCCCAGCTTTTTGCGCATCCGCTGTATGTGGAGATCCACGGTGCGGCTGTCGCCCAGATATTCGTCCCCCCACACCTTTTCGTAAATGCGGTCCCGGTAGAGGGCGATGTTTTTGTTTTGGGCAAACAGGAGGAGCAGCTCGTACTCCTTGGCGGTGAGGGCCACGGGGCTGCCGCCCCGGCGGACGGTGCGGGCGGCGGTGTCGATCTCGATGTCCGGCGGCAGGGACAGCACCCGGCCCGTCTTGCCGCAGCGGCGCAGCACCGTCTCCACCCGGGCCAGCAGCTCCATCAGCTCGAAGGGCTTGGTGATGTAGTCCTCCGCCCCCAGGCGAAGCCCCCGTACCCGGTCCTCCAGCGTCCCCTTGGCGGTGAGGAAGATGACAGGCACCTCCAGCGTGCGGCAGTAGTTCAGCACCTCATAGCCGTCCGCCCCGGGGAGCATGATGTCCAGCAGCACCAGGTCGAAGGGCTCCCGCTCCAGCCGATCGCAGGCGGACAGGCCGTCGGCGGCCCAGGCGCAGCGGTAGTCCGGGCCGTCCAGGGCGGCGCGGATGAGGTTGGCGATGGGGGGTTCGTCCTCGGCAATCAGGATCTTGTTCATAGGCACACCTCCGTGATGGTATTATACACCTGTTGTCCATCATTTTGGCATCGTGGGGAAGTTGTGGGACTGTTTTTTGGCCTGTTGACAAAGTAGCGAAAATAAGAACCTGTATTCACAACCTCAAACGCCGTGTGGACGGGTCTTTTCCCGCCATACCGCGTTGCGTTTTCTTGAAATGCACCAAGCATTCCCGCGAAAACGCGCCTTGTCTGGCGGGAAAATTCTTCGCCCACCCAGCATCCTCGGCTGTGAATACAGGTTCTAAGAGGGACATGGTAAAATAGGGACAAAGGAGGGCAGAGAAGCCAGGGCTTTCAGCAGGATTTCCGTGAGGATTGTTCCCAGGCGAAAGCTCTGGCGATGCTCCGGCTAAGCCAAGCTGCGCAGGGGAAAGGGGCGAGAAATTGTGTGGGAAATCGGGTGGGAATGAGAGAAATAGGCGGTTTTGTGGATTGTGGGGCTGGAAAGTTTGCTCACCGAATTCCCTTTGGATGGGGGATGGTGAGAGGGGTTGTGTGAGTGGGGCGAGGCACTTTTGGGGATAAAAAAAGAGCCCGTGGATGAATTCCACAGGCCCTTTTGAGGGTCATTATTCGAGTGAAACTATGCGCGTTTTTGGTAAAACAGCTACAATCCGCTCCGTCCCTTACTTCAGCTCCACCTTGCCGCCGGCCTCCTCGAGCTTCTTCTTCAGCTCCTCGGCCTCCTCCTTGCCCAGGGCCTCCTTCAGCGTCTTGGGGGTGCCCTCGACGGCGGCCTTCGCCTCAGCCAGGCCCAGGCCGGTGATCTCGCGGACCACCTTGATGACCTTGATCTTGGCGGCGGCGTCAAAGCCGGCCAGCACCACGTCGAACTCGGTCTTCTCCTCCACAGCGGCGGCGGGGCCGGCGGCGGCGGGAGCGGCCATGGCGGCGGCGGAAACGCCGAACTCCTCCTCCAGGGCCTTGACCAGGTCGTTCAGCTCCAGAACGGTAAGATTCTTGACTTCTTCAATCAGAGCAGTGATCTTCTCGCTTGCCATGATGAATTACCTCCTAAGTTTTCAAATTTTAAAGTATGTGTGCCGCTTACTCGGCGGCGGGGGCCTCCTCGGCAGGGGCGGCCTCGCCGTCCTTCTCCGCGATAGCCTTCAGCACGATGGCCAGGCTGGTGATCGGAGCCAGCATCATGCCCAGGACCTGGCCCAGCAGGGCGTCCTTGGAGGGCAGCTCGGCCAGGGCGTACACGTCGTCCAGGGGGAGGACCTTGCCGTCCATGAAGCCGGCCTTGATGTTGAAGCGGTCGCCCAGCTGCTTGGCGTACTTGTTGACGATGCGCATGGGGGCGATGGGGTCGTCCTTGGAGATGGCCATGGAGGTGGTGCCGTTGAGCACCTCGTCCAGCTCGCTCAGCTCCACGTCGTCCAGGGCGCGGCGCAGCAGGGTGTTCTTCACCACAGCGTACTCCACACCGTTCTCCCGCAGCTCGTGGCGCAGGGCGGTGTCCTCGGCCACGGTGATCCCCTTGTAGTCTACCAGGACGCCGGAGCTGGCGGCCTTCAGATCGTCCACCAGGGCGGCCACCACGGCCTGCTTCTCACTGAGAACCTTTGCGTTAGGCATTGTTAAATTCACCTCCGAATAAATGGTGGCGGCGAAAAAAGAACGCCGCTTTCGTGTCCACACGAAAACAGCGCAAACTTAACGGGTTGGCTGCATTCTCGGCAGGACTTACGCTTTCGCGCCTGCTGTCTTTGAACACTTTTTGCATTATACCCTGTCCGGCCCCCGCTGTCAAGAGGGAACCGGAAAAAGTTTGTGAATTTCCCCCCTTCCCCTTTACCGTCCAAACGTTTAACATAATACCACATCCGCCCATATCCACGGACGTTTACTCAGGAAAGGAGCCATTTACCATGCAGCACACCAACGCCCATGCCAACCGCATCACCCTCCGCCCCCTGTCCCGCCCCCCGGCGGTGGGCTTCCCCCTGCCCAACGCCGCCCCCGCCGCCGACGCCACCGCCCCCCTGGGGCAATGGCTGGAGCTTTGGATGGACGACGACATCGAGCCCTTCCGGGCGGAAACCACCGTCAACGGCTACCGGAACATCATCCGCAACCATATGCGCCCCGCCCTGGGCGAGGTGCGGCTGGCCGACCTGACCCCGGAGCTTATCAACGGCTACTACCAGTGGCTGGCGGAGGAAAAGGGCCTGTCCCCCAACACCATCCGCAAGCACCATGTCCTCATACATACCGCCCTCAAGGCCGCCTTCCGGCAGGGGGTCATCCCCGCCAACCCCGCCCAGCGGGCCACCCCGCCCCGGGCCACCTCTACCGACGTGCTGTACTACACCCCCGCCCGCCTGAGCCGCCTCCTCCGGGAGGTGGAGGGCCACTCCCTGGAGCTTCCGGTGAAGCTGGCCTGCCACCTGGGCCTGCGCCGCAGCGAGGTGCTGGGCCTGCGCTGGCGGGACGTGGACCTCCAGACGGGCCTTCTGTCCGTGCGCTGGGTGCGCACCACCGTGGGCTACCGGGTGGTGGAGAAGACCCCCAAAACCGCCGACAGCTGCCGCACCCTGTCCATCGGCGCGCTGGACGGCCTGCTGGACCTGCTCCAGGCACTCCGGACCCAAAGGAGATGGGACGGCCTGCCCTGCGGCCCGGACGACTACCTGGTTCTGAACCCGGAGGGGGTGCCCTGGCACCCCAACGTGCTGTCCGCGGATCTGGCCGACTTCGTGGCCCAGCGGCGTCTGCCCCCCATCACCTTCCACGGGCTGCGGCACACCTTCGCCAGCATGGCCAACAACGCCCGGATACCCATGTACCAGATCAGCCGTGCCATGGGCCACGCCAGCCCCAACATCACCCAGCGGATCTACACCCACCTGTTCGACCAGACCCACGGCGAGGTGCTGGCCGCCGTGGCGGACACCATCTCCCGGCAGACCGCCCCCCTGCCCCGGGCGCGATAATGGAACAGGACGCCGCCCCCGCCTGGAGGCAACGCCCTGCTTCCTGTTATTCGCATTCCCCCGGCGCGAACACCCCGGCGGGCAGCAGGTGGCTCAGCCCCACCACCGCCTCGTCGAAGCCGCCCCGGTCAAAGGTGACCTCCGGGCACCGGAGCCCCTCCCCGCCCGCCTGGTTCAGGGGGAAGGACACCATCACCAGCAGCCCCCGCCCAGGCTCGCACACCGGGAATATCCGTCCGTTGTGGAGCGCGGCGATCCGCCGGGACACCGCGATGCCGATACCCCCCTGCCGCCAGTCGGGCAGATCCTCCTCCCCGCCGCCGAACAGAACCGCCGCCCGCTCCGCAGGCAGGCCGGGACCATTGTCCTCCACGGTGAGCACCGCGTCCTCCCCGTCCCGCTTCAGTACCAGCTTCACCGACTTGCCCGCCGCGGCCCCGTTGGACACCAGCTCCAGCAAGAGCTGCCGCACCAACGCCCCGTCCGCCCGGGCCAGCAGACGCTCCGGACAGTCCACCGTCAGCTCCACCCCCGCCCGGTCCAGCAAACCCTCCATCCGCTCTCCCAGATCCCGGGTGAGGGCGGCAAGGTCCACCGGCTCCGGGCTGGCAGGCCCCTCCAGCCGGGCGCACAGCTCCATCCGGCCCACGATCCGCAGCATCCGGCAGATCCCCTGGTTCAGGGCCGCCAAATAGCCTTTGCTTTTCTCATCCCAAGCGCACCGCTCCAAAAGCTGGCTGGCCGCCGTCATCTGGGCCAGCTGAATCCGCAGCTGGGCCGCCGTCCTGGCCGTCCCCTGTTCTATACGCTCCCAATCCATCCCTGGCCGCCCCCTGTCTGTTTGCCCTATTCCTATGCTATGCAGATTTGGCGAAGGCTCTCCTGGGAATGGCTTCCACACGCAGCTGCTTTGTCGAATTTTGTCGAATTTTTCTCATTGTATCAGACACGGGCCGAAATAGCAAGCAATTTCCCGGGAGGCGCGACGCGGGACAACACGGGACAGTGCCGTCACATACTTGCGCGGGAGGCTTCCATGATGTATAATACACTGATCGAGTCAACACAAAGGAGGATGGACCTATGGAACAAATTATGCGTCCCGCAGACATGAAGCGGATCAACACCCCCGATCTGGCGGAGGTCTTCATCGCGGAGCAGATCCGGGAAGTGCGCGCCCAGGTGGGGGACAAGAAGGTGCTGCTGGCCCTCAGCGGCGGGGTGGACTCGTCGGTGGTGGCCGCGCTGCTCATCAAGGCGATTGGCAGGCAGCTGGTGTGCGTCCACGTGAACCATGGCCTCATGCGCAAGGGGGAGAGCGAACAGGTTGTGGAGGTGTTCCAGAATCAGCTGGACGCCAACCTGATCTATGTGGACGCCGCCGACCGCTTCCTGGATCTGCTGGCGGGGGTGGACGAGCCGGAGCGCAAGCGGAAGATCATCGGCGGCGAGTTCATCAAGGTGTTTGAGGAGGAGGCCCGGAAGCTGGAGGGCATCGACTTCCTGGCCCAGGGGACGATTTACCCCGACATTTTGGAGAGCGATGGCGTGAAGGCCCACCACAACGTGGGCGGTCTGCCCGACGATTTTGACTTTGAGCTGGTGGAGCCGGTGCGTCTGCTGTTCAAGGACGAGGTGCGCTGTGTGGGCCACGCCCTGGGCCTGCCCTCCTCCATGGTGGAGCGGCAGCCCTTCCCCGGCCCCGGCCTGGGGGTGCGGTGTTTGGGGGCCATCACCCGGGACAGGCTGGCGGCTTTGCGGGAGTCGGACGCCATCCTGCGGGAGGAGTTCGCCGCCGCGGGGCTGGCGGAGCAGGTGTGGCAGTTCTTCACGGTGGTGCCGGACTTCCGGTCCACCGGGGTGCGGGACGGCAAGCGGGCCTTTGACTGGCCGGTGATCATCCGGGCGGTGAATACGGTGGACGCCATGACGGCAGAGGTGCCGGAGATTGATTGGGCGGTGCTGAAGAAGATCACGGGGCGGATTCTGGCGGAGGTGCCGGGGGTTTGCCGGGTGCTGTATGATCTGACGCCGAAGCCGGTTGGGACGATCGAATGGGAATGACCGTCAAAACGGCGCAAACCCGCATGAATACAGGGTTTTTAACCTGTCACTTTGCCTTGTGATACTGGTTTGATACTATTCGTTTCAACCCGGTCACACAAGAGAATGATTGCAAAGGGCAAGCGAACCGCCCTGCTGAACGACAAATTCAGCAGGGCGGTTTTGCTTGCCCTATTTTTCTTTTCTCCAGGGTACATAGTATTTCGATTCTTTCCCGTCATCGCAGGTACTCGGCCAGTTGATTTTCCATTCAAAGTATTCTTCCCTGGTAATCTCCCCGGCGTGTAGCTCCTGCTGGCGCAAGAGCCATTCCCTCATAAACTCGTCCACAAGGCCGTAGTTGAAGTAGATACCCACGGGAGGTTGAGCGGGCCAGTCGTCCGTGTCGTTGTAGCGGACGGCAGTATCATCGGAGGCCCCTATCTTGCCGGGGTTGCGGACAAGCTGAAACAGGCGGATGGAGCCGGGGCTGTCCTCGTCCAGCCAGAAAAACGTCCGCATAAAGTCCTCGGCACAGCCAGGTTGAACCGTATAGAAGTTCTGACGGTCTACCCGCAGGGCCTGGGCAATCTTGT
>CAJUCA010000058.1:0-16553 GCA_910585265.1 uncultured Oscillospiraceae bacterium
ATAGCATTGCCGGGAGCAAAACATCAACCGAGATTTATACGGTGGAAGATTTGCTGAATGATATTGAAAATGCGGAACTGCTCAAAACCCTGCTGACAGTGGACAAGCTCACCTTGCAAATCTCTGTGCTGAAAATGAATGGATACTCGACCAATGAGATTGCTGTGCTTGTCCATCTGTCCACGGACGCCATTTATAAGCGGATAGCCGTACTGAAAAAGAAATTGAAGAAATTTCAAGGGTAACTCCAAAATTGCATGTCTCCACGGGCTGCTGGGTGAGAGGTCAAGTCCTCTCACCCAGCTTTTTCGTAGGAGGACGAGCGAATGACGTTCATGGATAAGGTCTATACGCTTCGGACGGAAGTCCGTGGCGATGGGAAAACGGCGTATTTCATCAGCTTTGCGGATGGGCAAGGCGAGTTTTACGATTTGGAGGTATCCGAGCCATTTTTTGTGGAATTTCGTCAAATGGAGCGCAAAAACCGCAATCTGCAACAATCTGACTGGCGGCATCAGGAAGCGTCAGATTTGTGGGATGAAACGCTCTATAATCGGGCGTTCAAAGTACCCAAAAGCGTTGAGGAATTGATTTTTGACGCAGAACAGCGGGAACTACTCAATAAGGCTATTGCTGCGCTCCCGAAAATCCAGCGGCGGCGTTTTTTGCTCTACCATGAATATAACTTCAACTATCGCCAGATTAGTGAGATGGAGCATTGCAGGCCGCAATCAATCAGGCACTCGGTCATACGGGCCAGGGAGAAAATAAAAGCCGAGATAGAAAAATACCGGGCTGGACAGTAACAGACTGCCCCGCATCTTTGGACATAGGGCAGTCTGCTAAATGTTCTCTACAGGGTTCTTAATGTCAGGCATAAATCAACTCGTTATAGATAACTTCCTCTGCCCGGTTTCGGGCGCTGTTCATTTGCCTGACCCATTCCATCTGATCCTCAGCTTTGAGCTGTTCCGTAATTCCTTCCCGCTTTTCCAGTCGCTTGACCAACTGGAAAAACATAGCCTTTGCTTGAGCATCCACTTTAGACAGGTGGCTGTCCAGCTTGCCGCTGAGAAGTAGGGCGGTATAGATAGGCTCTCTTTGCGTTTTCAGGTAGTGTTTCCGTCGCTGACCCCAGATACCAACAGAAATGCTTTCAGGTGGGAGTAGATTAGGTAGAAAATAATCGCCCTCTCGATGATAGGTTCCGCCCATAAGCTCAAATAATGATATTTCCATGATATAGTCCTCCGATATGTTGAAAATTCCTGCAATTCAATCACATTCGGCTGATTCCACAAAAGTTTTGGGAAGAACTTCCTTACGAAGTTCCTCCCAATGGACAGGCCGTTAGTTCATTATTTCGCGGCGGGATAAGGCTCCCTTACATCTGTGCGGCCCAGTAAATAGTCCACGCTGGTGTGGTGAAAGCTCGCCAGGGCGATCAGAATTTCCGGCGGGAGACTCCGCTGGCCCAACTCATAATTGCTGTATACCTGCTGGGAGCAATTGATGGCGGCGGCTACCTGTGTCTGCGACAGGTCTGAATCTTCCCGCAAGTCCCGAATCCTCCGGTACTGAGACATTGTCATCACCTCAACACCGAATTATATTTACCGCAAAATGATGTATTTACTTTTACAATAAATTGCGGTAAAATAAGTGTGAGGTGATTTCGGATGGCTCACGAAAGCAGCAAAAGGGTTTCGATCTTGATCCCGGAGGGGCTGTTCCGGCAGCTGGAAAAGCAGGCGGAGCAGTCCTCGCGATCTGTTTCCTCCTATGTCAGACAGGTGCTGAAATGGCATTTATCCTATCTGAACCAGTTCCCTCGGACATAACACAAGGGCCTGTCCCGGAAGGACAGGCCCCGGTTCAGTTCAGCAGCTCCTCTGTGGAGACGCCCAGCACCTGCGCCAGCTTTTTTAATTCGACATCCGTCACAAACCGCTCTCCGCTTTCAATCCGCTGGACAGCGTTTTTCTCCAGATCCAGTCCGGCCAGCTGGAGCATACCCGCCAGCTTATTCTGTGATACCTTCGGCTCCATGGCCATCCGCAGCCGGGCAACATTTTTTCCGCACAGGTTCAGCGTACCGTCCGGATTCTTGTTTTTGAACATACTCTCATCCTCTTTGACATTTAGTAGTTGTCAACAGGGAAAGTTTATGCTATACTCGGCATAAGTTGACACGAACTAAATGTCATTTTGAGGAGAGACTATCATGCGGATCTGGAACGGCACGGAACAGCTCCTGTACGATGCCAGCCGGGAACGGGAGCTGATGGACATTTTAGGCATACAGAGTATGGGCGAGGTCACCATCATCCCGTGGCGTTCCCCCGACACGCCGCCCCGGGGTGCCCGGTATGTGCTGCTCAAATTTTACGATCCCGTCATGGAGGAGACGGCCTTCGACTTTTTCTCCTATGAAAACGGCGTCTATTCCCACCCGAATGGAGACGGCACCTGGCTTGACTTTCCCAAGGACCGTATCCTGGGCTGGGCCTACCCCATCAGCGATCCTTAAAGATGAAAACCGCCGGAAGATCATTCTTCCGGCGGTTTTTTACCGTTGATACTCAAACTCCAGATTATACAGGCACACCACGTCCCCGTCCTGGATGCCCTTTTCCTCCAACTGGCGGTACACCCCCGCGTCCCGCAAACGCCGCTCGAACCAGTTCCGGCTCTCGTAGTCCCCGAAATTCACGTTGGCCATGAGCTGGCGCAGCCACGGGCCGTCCACCAGCCAGGTGCCGTCCTCGTCCCGCTGAATGTCCAACGCCTCGGATGTGTCCACCTCGGGGGGACGCTCCACATAGGTGGGCTCGAACACAATGACGGGGGGGAGGGTGGACAGCTCCCGGGCGGCGGCGTACATCAGCTCCCTCGTCCCCTGGTGGGTGGCGGCGGACAGCTCGAACAGGGGACAGCCCCTGGCCTCCACGTGGGCCCGGAGCTTTGCCAGCAGCTCCGGGTCCTCCATAATGTCCACCTTGTTGGCCGCCACCAGCATCCGCCTCGCGGCCAGCTCGGGGGACCACCGCTCCAGCTCCTGGCAGATGGCGTCGAAATCCGCCACCGGGTCCCGGCCCTCGGAGCCGGACACGTCCACCACATGGATGAGCAGGCGGCAGCGGTCGATGTGCCGGAGGAAGTCGTGGCCCAGCCCCGCGCCGTCGGCGGCCCCCTCAATGATGCCGGGGATATCCGCCAGGACGAAGGACTGGCCCTCCTCCATGGGCACCACCCCCAGGTTGGGGGAGAGGGTGGTGAAGTGGTAGTTGGCGATCTTGGGCTGGGCCCTGGTGACCACGCTGAGCAGGGTGGACTTGCCCACGTTGGGGAAGCCCACCAGCCCCACGTCCGCCAGCAGCTTCAGCTCCAGCAGCACCTCCCGGACCTGCCCCGGCAGGCCCGCCTTGGCGAACCGGGGGCACTGGCGGGTGGGGGTGGCGAAGTGCTGGTTGCCCCAGCCGCCGTTGCCCCCCCGGGCCAGCACGAAGTCCTCCCCGCCGGACATATCGCAGATGATCTCCTTTGTCTCCAGATCCCGCACCACCGTGCCCCGGGGTACGCGTATGACCAGATCACTGCCATCCTTGCCGGAGCACCGCTTGCCCTGGCCCTCCCTGCCGTTTTCGGCGGCGTATTTCCGCTTGTAGCGGAAGTCCATCAGGGTGGACATATGGGGGTCCACCCGCAGGATAATGTCCCCGCCCCGGCCGCCGTCCCCGCCGTCGGGACCGCCGGCGGCCACGTATTTCTCCCGGTGGAAGGCCACGGCCCCGCCGCCGCCGTCCCCGGCCCGGACGGTGATCCGGGCGGTGTCGATAAATTGATTGTTGGCCATGTGGCCCTCCTTTTGTGTGTTGATCAGCCGCAGATCCCGGCAAAAAATCGGCGGACGTTTTCCAGGTCGGCTTCGTCCGGATGGCCCTTACTGGTGCCCCCCACCAGCTTGAACGGCCCAAAGGTGTTGAAGCCCTTGCAGCAGAACGCCCCGGCTACCATTGCCGACCTCTCCGCCGCCGCCGCGGCGATGGACTTCGCGCTCCCCAGGCCCGCGTAGGTGTACAGGAAAAACACCCGCTTCCCCACCGGCAGGTTGTTCCGGGCAAAGTCCAGCACGTCGGGGTGGAAGCTCCCGCCGTAGATGCCGGAGGCGAAGCCGATAAGCTCATACCGCCCCAGATCGGCCCGCTTTTGGGCGGAGGCGTCGATGAGGGTCACGTCATGGCCCTGTGCGATGGCGTCCACCAGCTTTTTGGTGTTGCCGTGGTGGCTGGAATGATAGATGATGGCGGTGCTCAGCATTGCGGTTCCCTCCCTCAGCCCTTCAGCTCGTCCCAGTTGATTTTCCGGTCCTTGAAATAGTATTCCCGGTCGTGCTCGTTTATCTCCCGTAGCACCCGGCAGGGGTTGCCCACCGCAATGACGTTGGCGGGGATGTCCTTTGTGACCACGCTGCCCGCGCCCACCACCGTGTTGTCCCCGATGGTGACGCCGGGCACCACGATCACCCCCGCCCCCAGCCAGCAGTTCCGGCCGATGCGCACCGGGGCGTTATACTGGTACACCTGCTCCCGCAGCTCCGGCAGGATGGGGTGGCCCGCCGTGGCGATGACCACATTGGGGCCCAGCTCGGTGTAGTCCCCCACGTAGATGTGGGTGTCGTCCACCAGGGTGACGTTGAAGTTGCAGTAGACGTACTTGCCGAAGTGGACGTGGTGCCCGCCCCAGTTGGCGTGGAGGGGGGCCTCCACGTAGCAGCCCTCCCCCACCTCGGCCAGCATCTCCTTCAGCATGGCCGCCCGCTTGTCCTGCTGGGTGGGGCGGGTCTGGTTGAAGTCGTACAGCCTGTCCAGACACTGGAACTGCTCCACCAGGATGGCCTCGTCCATGCACTGATACAGCGCGCCGCTGTGCATTTTTTCCCGAAAATCCATAGGTACCTCCTGATCAGCCCGGCCTGCGCCGGGCGTATGCGCCGCTGTTCACCCGCCACGTGCCGTCCTCCAGCACGGTGCGGTTCTGCCAGTGGAAGGCGTCCACGCTCAATCTCCTGTCCTCTCTGTTCCGCCGTTGTCCTTGCCCGGACTCACCACCAGCTCCAGCTTTCCTGGAGTGAGGGTGTAGACCAGGCCCACAATGCCCAGGATCAACGCCAGCAGGTCAAGGATCAAGTGAAGGCCCCCTCCCCAGAAATGGGAGAGAAACGGGTCAAAGGCCGCCGCGAGCAGAAGAAGTATGCCGAAAAGAAGGAACGCAATCCCCTGGAACAGTCTTTTCATGTTCTTTTTCGCTCCTTTGTGATTGATGAAAAAAGCCGCAAACGGGGAACCGTTTGCGGCCTTTCATCGCTGCTTACTGGGCGATCTCCACGATAGAGACCTGCTTGCGGTCCTTGCCCAGGCGCTCGAACTTCACCTTGCCGTCCTTCAGGGCGAACAGGGTGTCGTCGCTGCCCTTGCCCACGTTGACGCCGGGGTGGATGTGGGTGCCCCGCTGGCGCACCAGGATATTGCCCGCCAGCACGAACTGGCCGTCGGCCCGCTTCACGCCCAGCCGCTTGGCGTTGGAGTCGCGGCCGTTCTTGGTGGAGCCGCCGCCCTTTTTGTGGGCGAAAAACTGGATATTGAGCTTCAGCATAGTCGTTTCCGTCCTTTCTGTCAAAGGTTTAAGGAGCGTTACTCCTTTTCGTCGTCATCATCTAACAGGATGGTGAGATTTTCGGGGTATTCCTCCCCCATGGCCTGCAAATAGACCAGCAGCCCCGTCAGCAGGGACTGGCACAGGCTGTCGCTGGCCTCGTTGAGCTTCGGGGGGAGTTTGAGGGAGATCCGCGCGCTTTTTTCCACGGCCTTCACCGGCGCGCCCAGCCCCATCACCTCGTTGATGGTGCATTCGGTGAGCCCCACGGCGGCGGAGACGGCGGCGCACACAATGTCCGCGCCCGCCTGGGCGTATCCGCTGTGGCCCTCCACCACGAAGCCGTCCAGACGGCCGTCCGCGCTGTGGAAGGTTACGGTGGTCATACCGCTATTCCCCTCAGCCGCTGACCTTGGTGATCTCCACCTTGGTGTAGGGCTGGCGGTGGCCCTGGCGGCGGCGGTAGTTCTTCTTGGGCTTGTACTTGAACACCAGCACCTTCCTGCCCTTGCCGTTCTTCACCACGTTGGCGGTGACGGAGGCCCCGTTCACGGTGGGCGCGCCGAACTTGGCGTTGTCGCCGTCCACGACGGCCAGCACCTTGTCGAAGGTGACGGTTTCTCCGGCTTCCACATTCAGCTTCTCGATGTAGAGGGTGTCGCCCTCGGCCACCTTGTACTGCTTGCCGCCGGTCTCGATGATCGCGTGCATATCTGCACTCCTTTCCTTTATTACGGGCTCGCTGTCGTGGGCGGGGACCGCGTCCCTCTTTTCTGCGGACATACCGTACCCATTCAAAGCGGCCCACATAGT
This sequence comes from uncultured Oscillospiraceae bacterium, assembly GCA_910585265.1. Taxonomy (GTDB): domain Bacteria; phylum Bacillota; class Clostridia; order Oscillospirales; family Oscillospiraceae; genus Enterenecus. Next base: position 6,469 of record CAJUCA010000058.1, read on the forward strand.
ATATCAGTGGCATTTTGGAATGTCAAGGCTTTTCCCGGGGTTTTTTAAAAATTATGGTTGACAGGGCCGGAAAAGCAGGATATAATCTTTGTTACGCGATAATCAGCGTACCCTTTGCCAACCGCGCCCCCCGGGGCGTTGTGGAGGGCCGCGCTTCCTCCCAAAAGCGCGCGCCAACATGATACAGGAGGTGTTCCCGCATGGTTCGTACCTATCAGCCCAAGAAGCGTCAGCGTTCCAAGGTCCACGGCTTCCGCAAGCGCATGGCCACCGCCAACGGCCGGAAGGTCCTGGCCCGCCGCCGCGCGAAGGGCCGCGCCCGCCTGAGCCATTGATGGCGCACACATCGGGATAACATAAGACTCGGGGCGCGGGAGTTTTCCCTCGCCCCTATGTCAGTTTTCCGATGCAGATGATGTAGGGGAGGGGCTTGCCCCTCCCGGGAAACAGAGGGCACACCGGTAAGGCGGGAGGGGCAAGCCCCTCCCCTACAGAAAGCCGTGCCGGGGCCAACGGAGGGTTTCTATGGAACATACCGTCTCCCTCAAGGAAAACCACCTGTTCCGCAGGGCGTACAACCGGGGCAAGTCCGCCGCCGACAGCAGGCTGGCCCTCTACGTCCGCCGGAACGGGCGCAGGAACAGCCGCCTGGGCCTCACCGTGTCCACCAAGGTGGGCTGCGCCGTGGTGCGCAACCGGGTCCGCCGCCGCCTGCGGGAGATCTACCGCCTGAACGAGGAACGGCTCGTCTCCGGGACAGACGTGGTGATCGTGGCCCGGGTCCGGGCGGCGGAGAGCGGCTACCGCCAGCTGGAGAAATCCTTCCTCAAGCTGGCGGACAAGCTGTCCCTGCTGAAAAAGGACGTGTCCCCATGAAACGGCTGCTGCTGGCCCTGATCCGCTGGTACAGGCGGGACGTCTCCCCCTGCCGGGAGCCCTGCTGCCGCTTCATCCCCACCTGTTCCACCTACGCCCTGGAGGCGGTGGAGGTCCACGGGGCGGTGAAGGGCGGCCTGCTGGCCCTGTGGCGGGTCCTGCGCTGCCACCCCTTCCACCGGGAGAAGGGTTACCTCTACGACCCCGTACCCCCGAAAAAAATCCGAACATTGTAGGAGGCCAAACATGGATATTTGGCAAATACTCATGACGCCGTTCAGCTGGCTGCTCAAGCTGTTCTGCCAGGTGTTCAACAGCTACGGCATCGCCCTGTTCCTGTTCACCATTGTGGTGAAGATCGTGCTGTTCCCCCTGAACCTGAAGGGCAAAAAGAGCACGATCAAGACCACCGTGCTGAACGGCCAGCTCCAGGAGATCCAGAAGCGGTGCGGCAATGACCGGGAGCGGTATAACCAGGAGGTCCAGAAGTTCTACGCCGAGAACAACGCCAACCCCATGGGCGGCTGCGGCTGGTCCTTCCTCCCCATCGTGTTCCTGTACCCCCTGTACGCCATCATCCGCCGCCCGCTGAAGTACATGATGTGGCTCACCGAGGACGCGGTGAAGGCGGTAGCCAAGGCCCTGGGCTGGGCGGACTTCACCCCCGTGGGCTATAACGAGCTGACCCTGGGCGCGATGATGACCGCCGAAAACCTGGAAACCGCCAAGGCCGCCGCGGGCGCGTCCGCCGCCAGCCTGTTCGTCATTAACTTCGACTTCTTCGGCATCGACCTGTCCCAGATCCCCCAGCTCAAATTCTGGGAGGGCGGCGTCACCTGGAACTCCGTGGGGCTGTTCCTGCTGCCCCTGATCTCCGCGGGGCTGTCCATCGTCACCATGCTGGTGACCCAGAAAACCAACCAGATGAACAAGGACCAGCAGGTGAAGATGAGCCCCATGCTGATGCTCATGAGCCCCGCCATCTCCCTGTGGATCGGCTTCGCCATGCCCGCCGGCCTGTGTATCTACTGGATCGCCAACTCCCTGCTGGGCATGGTGCAGGAGGTGATCTGCGGCGCGATGCTCCGCAAGGACTACGAGGCCGCCCAGCTGGAGATGGCCGAGCAGCAGCGCAAGGCCAAGGAGGCCGAGAAGGAACGCCGCCGCAAGGCCGCCGAGAAGAAGGCCGCCGCCATCGCCGCCGGAAAGTCCGGCAAGAAGCAGCCCCAGCCCAAGAAGAAGGGCGTGGACGTGTCCGCCAGCCGGGAGGGCCTGCGCACCTACGCCCGGGGCCGGGCCTACGACCCCAACCGCTATCCCGTCACCCCCTACCGGGACCCTAACGGCCCCGCCCAGCCCGTGGAGGAGGAGCCCAAGGAGCTCACCGAGGAGGATAAGAAGCTCCTGGCGGAGAGCAACCCCCAGCTGATGGCCCAGGCGGAGGCGGCGGAGCAGGCCGCCAAGGACGATGCCTCCCCGGAGGAGGAGGGCTACGAGGAAGCCTACGCCGACGAGAACGAGGAGCAGTAAACCCCTGCGCTCTGACCCACAAAATTTGACAAAGGAGTGCGTTTCCTGTGTTGAAGTATCTTGAAGTCACCGGCAAGACTGAGGAGGAGGCCGTCGCCAAGGGTCTGGCCCAGCTGGGCCTGGACCGGGACGACGTGTCCCTGGAGATCCTGGAGCGGGGCAGGACCGGCTTTTTAGGCATCGGCTCCGTGCCCGCCAAGGTAAAGCTGACCTACGAGGCCCCGGACGAGCGGTCGCCTGTCCCCCCGCCCCCCGTGGCGGAGAAGAAGCCCGAGCCCGCCCCCAAGCCCCAGCCCAAGCCCGTCCAGAAGCCCCAGCCCGCCCCCAGGGCGGAGCCGAAGCCCGCTCCCGTGGAAAAAGCGGAGCGGCCGGAGGCCCCCGCGCCCAAGGCCCAGCCCGTGGACGACGACGTGGCCGCCGCCATTGTGAAGTTCCAGACCGGGCTGTTTGAGCACATGGGGGTGGCGGCCACCCCCGTGGTCACCCGGGAGGGGGACACCTACCAGGTGGTGCTGGAGGGGGAGAACATGGGTGCCCTCATCGGCCACCGGGGGGAGACCCTGGACGCCATTCAGCAGCTCACCGGGTACGCGGTGAACCGGGGGAGGGGCCACCGTGTGCGCGTCCACGTGGACGCGGAGGGCTACCGGGCCCGCCGGGAGGAGTCGCTGAACCGCCTGGCCCGCAAGACGGCGGGCAAGGTGGTGAAGTACCGCCGGAACATGACCCTGGAGGCCATGAACGCCTACGAGCGGCACGTGATCCACACCGCCCTCCAGGACTATCCCGGCGTGACCACCTACTCCACCGGCACCGAGCCCAACCGCCGGACGGTGGTGGCTTACGATCCCGGCAAGCGGTAAACGAAAAGCCCGGTGCTTTCGCACCGGGCTTTTTTCAGGTTTTTCCGGCGTACTTGAACCGGAACAGCACAAACAGGACCGTGCCGGCAAGCAGGACGGCATAGAACGGGACAGCCACCCACGGAACCCGGCTGAGGACGGCCGCCGCCAACAGCGCGGCACTCAGCACCGTGCAGGACAGCAGGGCCCGGAACAGCCAGACGGGCGGTTTTTCCTTGGACACGCTGACACAGCCGCTGATCATCATGGCGCAGGCTATAAGGCTCATGATCGTCTCCCCGATTGTCACGGCGATCCCCTCCTTTTTATTTTACACAATTCGAGTATACCATCATTTTATCCGTTCCGCAACAGCGGCCCCAGGTTTTTATTTACAAACCGCCTAAAATATCGTATGATGGAACCAATGAAACGATGGGAGGGACAGCATGGAATTCTCCCCGGAAGAACTGTCCGAGGCCAAGCGGCAGCTTGACTCCACCCTGCACAAGCTGCGGGAGGTGGTCAAGACCCTCCAGGCCAAGGAAAACCCGGAGCGGTACAAGGCCCAGATCACCCTGGCAAAGCGGCGCATTCGGGCCTTTGAGATCGCCAACACATTCATTTTGCGCGCACTGGAACAAGAAACCTATCAATGAGGTGATATGTATGGAAATCAGCGTCCTGCGCCTGGGCGAGCTGGGCACCAACTGCTATATTTTCCGCCAGGAGGACAGCCCCAAATGCGGCGTTGTCGATCCCGGCGATCACGGGGAACAGCTGGCAAAGTGGCTGAAGGACAAGGGCCTGGAGCCGGAGGCCGTCCTCCTCACCCACAGGCACTTTGACCACATTATGGGCGTTCCCGGCCTGCGGGCGGCGTGGCCCGAGCTGCCCATCTACTGCCACCCCGCAGACCTGGGCACCGGGGACACCGTCACCATGTTCGGGCAGTCCTATCCCACGGTGCGCTCCTTCGGAAACGTCACCCCCTGGAAGGAGGGGGACCGGATCACCGTGGCGGGGGTGGAGCTGGAGGTGCTGGAGACCCCGGGCCACACCTCCGGCTCGGTGACGCTGCGGGCGGGGAACACCCTGTTCACCGGGGACACCCTGTTCGCCGGGTCCATGGGCCGCACCGACTTCGAGGGCGGGGACGGGCAGGCCATGATGGCCTCCCTGCGCCGTTTAGGCGAGCTGGAGGGGGACTATCAGGTCCTCCCCGGCCACGAGGGGCAGACCACCCTGGAGGTGGAGCGGCAGACCAACTACTGCCTGCGGGCCGCCATGGGGCGCTGATATGAACATCTGGTTCGCGGAGCACAACTGGCCCTGGAACCCGGATCGCTACCGCTTTCCCACGGAGCAGATACTGCTCACCCTGTTCCCCGGCGAAAAGCCGCAGTACCCGGAGACGCCCCCGGACATGGAGGGCGGTCAGGGCGTCCTCATCGGCCTGAGCCGTGGGAGGGCCAAGGCCAGCGTCAGCGTGCTGGTGAAGCGGGGGGGCCGGCTCCGGAACGGCATGGCCAGCTTCCCGGCGGACAGGCTGGACGAGCCGGAGGAGCAGGTGTACCACACCGTCTCCCACGCGCTGAAGCAGGCGTTTTACCAGGCGGGGACGGCCCTGCTGGGCTATGAGCTGCCCTGGGGCTCGCTGACGGGGGTGCGGCCCGTGAAGCTGCCCACCCGGGCCATGCTGGCGGGCAAAACGGCCAGACAGGCCCAGCGGGAGCTGGAGAAGGAGTACCGCGTCTCCGCCCCCCGGGCCGCGCTGGCGGTGGAGTGCGCCAGGGCCGCGCTGTCCGTGAACAGCGGCCTGGCCAGGGGCGGGATGGCCCTCTATTTAGGGGTGCCCTTCTGCCCCACCCGGTGCGCCTACTGCTCCTTCATCTCCGCCGACGTGAAGGGCTCCCTGGCCCTGGTGGAGCCTTACGTGGACGCCCTGTGCCGGGAAATTGAGCTGGCGGGCACGCTTTTGCGGGCGCGGGGGCTGGGCGTCTCCTGCGCCTACATGGGGGGCGGCACCCCCACCACCCTGAGCGCGGCCCAGCTCCACCGGGTTTTGTCCGCCGTGGAGGAATTTCTCCCCATGGAGGGCTGCGCCGAGTTCACCGTGGAGGCGGGCCGTCCGGACACCATCACGGCGGACAAGCTGGACGTTTTGAGGTTCCACAACATCCACAGAATTTCCATCAACCCCCAGACCATGGAGGATCACGTCCTCCAGGCCATGGGCCGGGCCCACACCGCCGCCCAGATCGGGGAGGCCATGGCCCTGGCGGGGGAGCGGTTCGGGGGGCTGGTGAACATGGACCTGATCGCGGGCCTGCCCGCGGACAGTTTAGAGGGCTTCGGGCGCACCCTGGAGCGGGTGCTGGCCATGGGGCCGGAGAACATCACCGTACACACCCTGTCGCTGAAAAAAGGCTCCCGGATGACGGAGCAGGGCGGCGGCCTGCCCGACCCGGCGTCCGTGGAGGCCATGCTGGCCCTGGCGGCGGAGCGGCTGCGGGGGGCGGGGTACGCCCCCTATTACCTCTACCGGCAGAAGTATATGTCCGGCTCCTTTGAAAACGTGGGCTGGGCCAAGCCGGGGACGGCCTGCGCCTACAACATCGTGATGATGGAGGAGCTGCAAAGCGTGCTCTCCCTGGGGGCGGGGGGGATCACCAAGCTGGTGGACCCGGATAAGAGGAAAATTGTCCGGCTGAACAACCCCAAGTACGCCAAAGAGTACCTGGACCGCTGGGAGGACGTGGCGGCGGACAAGCGGGCCGCGGCGGACTTCCAGGCGGGATTGTCCCGGTGACGGACACGGCCCCGGCATGGTATGCCGGGGCCGTTTTTTCTCCCCGTTCCAAAAAAATCTGTAGGGGAGGGGCTTGCCCCTCCCCTGAGACTGTCGAAAAAGCCGCTTCTGTTCCGATGACGGGAAGGAAGATAGTGTGAAAGAAACCCAGGAGGGGTGTCTTTCACGTTCAATCAACGACTTTTTTGAACGTTCTTTGTTCAAAAAAGTCGCACTCAGCGGGGCGAAAAGACTTTTTCGACACGCTGAGGGGAGGGGCTTGCCCCTCCCCTGCAAAACCGCCCTTTTGCCGCCGCCCTTTTCCATACCATCGTTCGGCCTTCCCCCTTCCAGGGGGAAGGTGCCCCAGCGCGCACGCTGGGGCGGATGAGGGTGCGGATGTCAGGCGCGTCCCCTGGAGGCCCCCTCACCCGTCAGCCTCCGGCTGACACCCTCCCCCCTGAGGGGGGAGGACTGGGCGCAGCCAGATGGTGAGCCGAGGCCACCCCCACCTCTACATTATTAAAAAAGAATTACGGAAAACAGCTTGTGCCGCCCGCCTTTTTCTGGTATAATAGTTCAGTTAGAAGCTGTACCAATCGCCGAAGTATTCAGATTCGCGAGTCAGAATTGCCGGTGGCAAGGCGAAAAATCGCGGGAATACTTTGTGTATTTCAAGATTTTTCAACGCGGCCAGCGGCAATTCTGGCCGTTAAGCTGGGTGCTGAGGCGATTGGTACAGCTTCTGAGTATGCCACGGCTCTGAAGGAGGCCCCGCCCTATGAAATCCGCCGCCGATGTGTGGGAAAAACTGAAAAGCATGATGGCCGCCGCCATGTCCGACGTGGCCATTGAGACCTGGTTCGGGGACGTGGAGGCGGTGGCCCTGGAGGACACCCGGCTGGTGCTGTGCGTCCCCACCGACTTCAAGCGGAACATTATCCGCACCCGGTTTCTGTCCCTGATCGAGGCCAACCTCCTGGACCTGTTCGCCTTTGACGTGGACTGCGCCCTGCTGCTCCCGGAGGAGCGGGCCACCTACCTGGCCCGGCAGGCCGCCCCCGCCCCCGCCGGGGGGGACGGCGCGGAGCGGTACACCTTCGAGCGGTTCGTGGTAGGCTCCACCAACCGCTTCGCCTACACCGCCGCCAAGAAGGTGGCGGAGGAGCCGGGGGGGGCCTATAATCCCCTGTTTATCTACGGGCAGTCCGGGCTGGGCAAGACTCACCTGCTCCACGCCATCGCCAACCAGGTGCGGCACAACCAGCCGGGGTGGCGGATTTTGTACGTACAGAGCGAGGACTTTGTGAACGAGCTCATCGGCAGCCTGCGCCGGGGCATTGATATGCAGGGCTTCCGGGACAAGTACCGGAACGTGGACCTGTTCCTGATGGACGACGTGCAGTTCATCGCCGGGAAGGACTCCAGCGAGGAGGAGCTGTTCCACACCTTTAACACCCTGTACGAGCAGAAGAAGCAGATCGTCTTTACCTCCGACCGTCCCCCCCACGAGATGCTCCGGCTGGAGCAGCGGCTGAAAACCCGGTTTGAGCAGGGCCTCCCCGCCGACATTCAGCCCCCGGACTACGAGACCCGGGTGGCCCTGCTGAAGAACAAGGCGGTGGAGCGGGGCATCTCCCTGCCCGACCCGGTGCTGTCCTATGTGGCGGAGAACATCACCTCCAACGTGCGGCAGATCGAGGGCGTGGTCAACAAGATCATGGCCTTCCAGGAGCTGATGGGCGCGCAGGTGGACGTGGAGACCACCGTCCGGGCGGTGCGGGACATTCTCCGGGCCAAGGAGAACTTCCTGCCCTCGGCGGACACCATCATCCAGGAGGTGGCCCGGTTCTACGAGCTGGACGCCGCGTCCATCACCGGGCAGAGCCAGAACAAGGAGATCAGCACCGCCCGGAACGTGGCCATGTATATCATCCGGGAGATGACCCAGCTGTCCCTGGCGGAGATCGGGCAGCAGTTTGGAGGGCGGCACCATTCTACGGTGCTCAATTCGATTAACCGGGTGGAGAAGATGATGAAGGCGCAGCCGGAGTTGTCGGAGATCATCCGGGATATCACCAATGCGGTGAATTCGGCTTACTAAAGGGGAGGGCCCCTTTTGGAATCCCCCTGTGCTGCTGGGGGGCAGGGGTGCGCCCTGCCGGGGGCATTCCTTTCTGCTCGTGCAGAAAGGAACCGAAAGACACGCATAGGGGGTTCCCCCCTATGTACCCCCCTTTCTTCCTTGGAATACGGGGCGGGGGAGTGACCGGCTCGTGGGGATCTGGACTGGCTTCTCCCCCATTGGTGCTGCCGCTTGTGTATGGGTACTGTCCGGGGTGGTTCCCTCGGTTGACGCCTCTGTGTTGCGATAGCGGTTCGGGGGCCGTGATGGGAACCGCCGATTTCGCGGTGCGCGGCCTTTGGCGTTGCCTTCCCCCCTGTGGGGGGAAGGTGGCATCGCCGCAGGCGATGACGGATGAGGGGGCCTCCAGGGGATGCGCCTGACGTCCGCACCCTCATCCACCCCAGCGTGCGCGCTGGGGAACCTTCCCCCTGGAAGGGAGAAGGCTTGTGCCCGCTTCCCTCGGCTGACGCCTAAGTGGTGCGGTTGATGCTCGGGGGCGGTTGGGAGCCGTTGATTTGGCGAGGTGGTCCGCTGCCCGTTTTCGGGTCTTTTTGTTTGGCCGCAGGTTCCACAATTTTGTGGGCTGTGGTGTGGAAGGCTGTGGACGCTTTATTTGGCTGTTCCTGATCTGTGGGGGCTGTGGAAAGTTTGTGACAGCCGCTGTGGAGGGGGAATCCCTTGGGAGACTTGGGGTGTCCGGGTTTTCCACAGGTTCCGCAGCCCCTAAGATCTACTACGAATTTTAAAACCTTCCCTCCTAACGGGGGAGGGGGAAAGGAAGCTCCCTATGAAATTTTCCTGTGAAAAGGCAATCCTACAGGCCGCCGTTACCACCGCCGGGCGGGTGGTGGCCGCCAAAAGCACCATTCAGGCTCTGGAGGGCGTGCTCATGGAGGCGGAGGGGGATCATCTGCGGATCAGCGGCTACAATCTGGAGACGGGGATTGTCACCCAGGTGGAGGCCGGGGTGACGGAGCCGGGGGCCATTGTGCTGTCCGCCCGCCTGCTGGGGGAGATCCTCCGGCGGATGCCGGACGACGCGGTGTCCCTGTCCGCCGGGGCGGATCTGTCCGTCCACATCCAATGCGGGCCTACCTCCTTTGATATCAAGGGCAGCAGTGACGAGGACTTCCCGGAGCTGCCCTCCGTCAGCGGCGGGAACGCCCTGTCCATCGCCCAGGGGGAGCTGCGGTCCATGATCGGGCAGACCATCTTCGCCGTCAGCGACAACGAGAGCCGCCCCATCCACACCGGGGCCCTGTTTGAGACGGAGGGGGACCGGCTTACCATGGTGGCGGTGGACGGCTACCGCCTGGCCCTGCGCCGGGGGAAGCTAGCGGGGGAGGTGCCGGAGGGGCTGTCCTTCGTGGTGCCCGGCGCGGCCCTGAACGAGGTGGAGAAGATCTGCGCCGACAGCGATGAGCCCGCCGCCATCACCCAGGGGGAGCGGCACGTCACCTTTGAGATCGGCGGCACCCTGCTGGTGGCCCGGCGGCTGGAGGGGGAGTTCCTCAACTACCGCCAGACCATCCCCCGCAATAACGCCATCGTGTTGGAGGCGGAGGCCGCCGACCTCCAGCGGTCCATTGACCGGGCGTCCCTCATCATCAACGACAAGCTGAAAAGCCCCCTGCGCTGTAAGTTTGAGGACGGCTCCCTCTCCATCACGTCCAAAACCGCCATCGGCGCGGCCTTTGACCGCTGTCCCATCGCCGGGGACGGCAAGGGGCTGGAGATCGGCTTCAATAACCGCTTTCTCATGGACGCGGTGAAGGCGGCACCCGCCCAGCGGGTGCGGCTGGAGCTGAACACCCCCACGTCCCCCTGCCTGATCCTGCCCCGGGAGGGGGAGGAGGACAGCTTTCTGTATATGGTCCTGCCCGTGAGATTGAGGGCGGGAGAATAGGCGGTGCGTGCC
>CAJUCA010000058.1:16653-18172 GCA_910585265.1 uncultured Oscillospiraceae bacterium
GAGGAGCGCGTGAAAATTGAGACCCCGTTTATCAAGCTCCAGGACCTGCTGAAATTCGCCGGGGCGGTGGAGACCGGCGGGGAGGCCAAGGTGCGCATACAGGAGGGGGAGGTCAGGGTGAACGGCGAGCCCTGCACCATGCGGGGAAAGAAGCTCTACCCCGGGGACCGGGCGGAGCTGGACGGCGCGGTCTGGCTGGTGGAATGACGGTTGACCGGATCAGCCTGGACTTTTTCCGAAGCTACGTCCACGGGGAGGCGGAGTTCCACCCCGGCGTGAATGTGGTGGCCGGGGAAAACGCCCAGGGAAAGACCAACCTGCTGGAGGCGGTGGCCTACCTGTCCTCCGCCTCCTCCCACCGGGCCAGATACGACCGGGAGCTGATCCGCCACGGGACGGACCACGCCTTTGTGAAGGGGGACATATCCGCCCGGGGCAGAAGGCTGGTGCTGGAGGCGGACCTCCACCGGGGACAGCGGCGGCAGCTGCGGTGCAACGGGGTAAAGCTGAAAACGGCGGGGGAGCTGTGCGGCCTGCTGCGGACGGTATTATTTTGCCCGGAGGACCTGTACCTGATCCGGGAGGGGGCGGAGGTCCGGCGGCGGTTCCTGGACAGCTGCATCTGCCAGCTCCGGCCCCGGTACGCCCAGGCCCTGGCGGAGTACAAGCGGCTCTACCAGCACAAGACCCGGATTCTGAAGGACGCCGGGGAGCACCCCGCCCTGCTGGACACCCTGGACGACTTCTCCCTGCGGATGGCCCAGTGCGGGGCGGTGATCGTCCACTACCGGGCCCACTTTATCCGCAGGCTGAGGGAGACCGCCCCGGAGATCCACCGGGACTGCTCCGGCGGACGGGAGACGTTGGCCCTGCGGTATGACACGGTGTCCTCTGTCACCGACCCGGAGGCCCCGCCCAAGGCCATCCTGCCCCAGCTCCTGGCCCACCAGGAGGCCCACCGGCGGGCGGAGATCGAGTCCCGCTCCTGCCTGTCCGGGCCCCACAAGGACGAGCTGGCGGTGGACATCGACGGCGCGGCCGCCAAGTCCTACGCCTCCCAGGGGCAGACCAGGACGGCGGCCCTGGCCCTGAAGCTGGCGGCCCGGGACATCTTCTGCCAGGACGGGGGGGAGTGGCCCGTGCTCCTGCTGGACGACGTGCTCAGCGAGCTGGATCTCCGGCGGCAGGAGTTCGTGCTCAACCGGATCACCTCCGGACAGGTGTTCATCACCTGCTGCGAGGAGGAGAAGCTGGCGCGGCTGAGGGAGGGAAAGGCGTTCCGCGTGAAAGACGGCGTGCTTTTCCCAACCTAACGAATGAAACCGCACCCCTCAACCGTCATTGCCTCCGGCGATGCCGCCTTATGATGACACGGCGGAAAGGCGGCACAAGCCTTCCCCCTTCCAGGGGGAAGGTGCCCCAGCGCGCACGCTGGGGCGGATGAGGGTGCGGATGTCAGGCGCGTCCCCTGGAGGCCCCCTCATCCGTCATCGCCTGCGGCGATGCCACCTTCCCCCCT